>NZ_JACLQL010000002.1:0-243899 GCF_016648635.1 Streptococcus sp. 21.1
TATCCGCCATAGCTCAGTTGGTAGTAGCGCATGACTGTTAATCATGATGTCGTAGGTTCGAGTCCTACTGGCGGAGTATAGGTTTCATTGCTGGACGTAGGTCTAGCTTTTTTTGTTAAGTTATTTACTTGTTAAAACTCTTAATTTCAGATATGATATGATTATATTTTATTTGAGAGGTATTATTATGTCGAATTTTGCATCAGAGTTTACACCTATTTCTATTTCTACTGCTAAAGATAAAATTTCTTCTACAGATAAGTTTATTTTATTTATTGGCCGTCCTTCTTGTCCATATTGTCAACTTTTTGAACCTAAATTATCTAATGTTGCACGTAATTCAAATCTTACTATTTTCTATATTAATAGTGAAAATAGTGAAGAACTTGAAGATATTCAAGCTTTACGTAAAAGATATGGTATTGCTACCGTCCCAGCTCTCTTTGTTTCAGAAAATGGAACTGCTAAGGTTGTTTGTGACTCTTCTCTTTCTGAGGATGACATTTTAGATTTTATTTCTTAATCTTTTTGGAGGTTCTTATGTTTATTTGTAAACACGAGGTCCAGTATTATGAAACAGATCGAATGGGTATTACTCATCATTCCAATTATGTACGATGGATGGAAGAGGCTAGAACTTTTTTTCTAAGAGAGATAGGTTGGCCTTATGAAAAAATTGAAGAGGAGGGAATTATCTCTCCTGTTACTTCAATTTCCTGTGACTATAAAGCTACTTCTACTTTTGCAGATGAGATTTCTATTGAGATTATTGTTAAAAGTGTTAAATCTGCTAGACTTTCTTTTGTATACCATATGGTAAATCAGAATGGTGTTCTTGTTTGTACAGCTGCTTCTGAACATAGTTTCTTATCTAAGGATGGTGGTTTTGTTAATCTTAAAAGAGATTATCCCTCATTTTTTAATCTTTTAAAAGAGCATTCAGTTATGCAATAAAAAAAGAAGAAAATCATTTTGATTTTCTTCTTTTTTTATTCAGCAAGCAGTTTTTGATAAATTGCTAAATTTTCATCATCAAATACGTTAAATATAACTTTTTTTATTATACTTGATTCATCAATAAAGGTTTTGACTGTTTGAATGGCGATTTTGGCAGCTTTTTGTTTTGGAAAATTGAAATCTCCAGTTGATAGACATGGAATAGCTATTGATTCAATGTTATTTTTCTCGGCTAGTGCTAATACTGAGAGATAGCTTTTTGCTAAAAGATCCTCATCAATTTGTGTCGGTTGGTCTACTATTTTCGGACCTACTGTATGAATGACAAAAGCAGAAGGAAGATTGTAAGCTGGGGTTATTTTAGCCATGCCAACAGGTTCTTCATATCCTTGTTCTAAGATGAGTTCGAAACAAGCTTGGCGTAACTGAACGCCTGCATATGTATGAATAGCATTATCTACACAATCATGAAGTGGTTTCATACATCCTAGTAAGGTTTTATTGGCTGCATTTACGATTGCGTCTACTTCAAGTCTTGTAATATCCCCCTTCCAGAGGTAGATTCGATCATCTTGTGGGATAGGCTGGAGTGAACTGAGTTGTACAAATCCACGTTCCCCTTTCCTAACTTGTAGGTAAAGGTCTTGTATTGTCAAGAATTGTGTTGATGCTGCCATTGGTTTACGTGTATTAAAGAGCGCTCTGAGAAGCTTTTGCTTTTCTTCGAGTTCTTCTGGGATAATCAAATCATGTAATTCTAGATTTTCTTTTTTGAGTTCACCTATGAGATAGGTAATCATTGCATCTTTATCCATATTTACTCATTTCTATTTTTATAGTTTTTTTATTATTATACTCCCAAGATAGGCTGTGAGCAAGTAATGTCTATGATAGGCAATGACTAATATTTGATAAGAATTTTTTATGTATGTATCAAATTCTTGCAATGGCCTTTAGAATCATATAGAATAGGTCTACAAAAGTTTTATAATGTCTAGGAGGATGAATATATGACACAAGTAGTAACAGATGCTACATTTGAACAAGAAACAGCTGAAGGACTCGTTTTGATTGATTTTTGGGCAACTTGGTGTGGGCCTTGCTTGATGCAAGCACCAATTCTTGAGCAACTTTCTGAAGAGATTTCAGAGGATGAACTTAAGATTGTTAAAATTGATGTTGATGAGAACCCAGAAACAGCTCAGAAGTTTGGAATCATGTCTATTCCAACTTTACTCTTCAAAAAAGATGGTGAGGTTGTTAAGCAAGTTGCAGGTGTACATACAAAAGAACAAATTAAAGCTATCGTTGCAGAGCTTAGCTAACTAATCTTCACAGTCCCGTTTAGGGATTTTTATTTTTAATTTATTCGAACGACGAGGAGAGTCTTATGTCTTATTCATTTCAAAATCCTAGTGCTGAGGTTATAGAATCTTATTTAAAATCAGCAAAGACGATTGCAATTGTTGGTTTATCTCATCGTAAGGAGGCAGCATCTTATCAGGTTGCTCATTTTCTACAAGCTGCTGGTTATCGTATCATACCAGTAAATCCCAAACTAGAAGGTCAGGAGCTCCTAGGAGAGCATGTTTATGCTTATCTTAAAGATATCCCATTTTCGATTGATATTGTTGATGTATTTAGACGAAGTGAGTTTTTACCAGATGTTGCTTATGATTTTCTTGAGACGGATGCAAAAGTTTTTTGGAGTCAAATTGGTCTTGAGAATGAGGAGGCTGAGACTATTCTTCGTCAAGCGAATAGACAGGATATTGTAATGAATCGTTGTACAAAGATAGAATATATGCGACTCTTTGTTTAATAAAATGAAAAGGTGAGTGAGCTATGCTCGCTCGTTTTTGTTATAATAGACCTATGATTGAAATTTTTGATACGCATACCCACCTTAATGTGGATAATTTTGCAGGAAAAGAACAAGAAGAAATAGATTTTGCAGCTGAACTAGGTGTTATAAAAATGAATATTGTTGGTTTTGATAAGCCAACAATTGATAAATCTTTAGCACTATCAGAGAAGTATGATCAACTATATAGTACGATTGGATGGCATCCTACGGAAGCAGGGTCCTATTCTCAGGAAATTGAGGATATGATTGTATCACAATTGGATAATCCGAAAGTAGTGGCACTTGGGGAAATTGGTTTGGATTATTATTGGATGGAAGATCCTAAAGAGATTCAGATTGATGTCTTTAAGCGTCAAATAGCTTTGTCAAAGGAACACAATTTACCTTTTGTTGTCCATACACGTGATGCACTTGAGGATACTTACGCTATTATTAAAGAAGTTGGTGTCGGTCCTCGTGGGGGGATTATGCACTCATACTCAGGATCCCTAGAAATGGCTCAAAAATTTGTTGATCTTGGAATGATGATTTCGTTTTCAGGTGTTGTAACTTTTAAGAAGGCTTTGGATGTCCAAGAAGCTGCTCAGAAGTTACCTTTAGATAAGATTCTGGTTGAAACGGATGCACCGTATTTGGCACCCGTTCCCAAACGTGGTCGCGAGAATCGTACAGGCTATACGCGTTACGTAGTAGATAAGATTGCTGAGCTTCGTGGTTTAACAAGTGCAGAGGTTGCTAGGGCTACCTATGATAATGCGATGAGGATTTTTGGGCTGGATGAATAAAATAAAAATTCAAGAAGTCATCGTGGTAGAAGGTAAGGATGATACGGCAAATTTGAGACGTTTTTATGAGGTGGATACCTATGAGACTAGAGGCTCTGCTATCAATGAAGACGACTTAGAGCGTATTGATAAGCTTAATGACTTACGCGGAGTGATTGTTTTTACTGATCCAGACTATAATGGTGAACGTATCCGTAAAATCATCATGGAAGCTGTTCCGACAGCAAAGCATGCTTTTTTAAACCGTGGGGAAGCAACACCAAAATCTAAGACTAAAGGTCGTTCATTGGGTGTTGAGCATGCGAGTTTTGAGGATCTTCAAAAGGCCTTATCTGGAGTTCTAGGTAGTTACGATGATGATAATCAGTTTGATATTAGTAAATCAAATCTTATGAAGTTAGGACTACTAATGGGAGCAGATAGTCGAAAGCGTCGAGAATATTTGGGCGAGGCGCTTCGTATTGGTTATTGCAATGGAAAGCAGCTTCTAAAACGTTTGGAATTGTTTGGAATTACTCTAGAGGAGCTAGAAGAGGCTATGTCAAATTATTAGACTACCAGTAATCTTAAAATCAAATCGCTATTAAGTAGTTTATTATAGAGGTTGGGATAATTAAGAATTTGGACTTGTTTTGTGTCCAAATATAAAAATCGTGAAATTAATAAGAAAAGAGAATAAATGAGAATTGCAGATTATAGCGTGACCAAGGCTGTCCTTGAGCGCCATGGCTTTACCTTTAAGAAGTCTTTCGGACAGAACTTCTTAACAGATACAAATATTTTACAAAAAATAGTTGATACGGCAGAGATTGATAAAAATGTCAATGTGATTGAAATTGGACCTGGTATCGGAGCATTAACAGAATTCTTGGCTGAAAATGCTGCGGAAGTTATGGCTTTTGAAATTGATGATCGATTGGTTCCGATTTTGGAGGATACATTACGTGATCATGATAATGTTAACGTGATTAATGAAGATGTTCTCAAGGCGGATTTACAGACACGTGTCAAAGAGTTTAAAAATCCAGAACTACCAATCAAGGTTGTAGCTAACTTGCCATACTATATTACGACGCCAATTCTGATGCATTTGATTGAGAGTAAGATTCCTTTTGCAGAATTTGTTGTTATGATGCAAAAAGAGGTTGCTGACCGCATTTCTGCAGAGCCTAATAGCAAGGCTTATGGTTCTCTATCAATTGCTGTGCAGTATTATATGACCGCTAAAGTGGCATTTGTTGTCCCTCGTACAGTCTTTGTACCAGCCCCGAATGTTGACTCAGCAATTTTGAAGATGACGCGCCGTGAACAACCGTTGGTTGAAGTTAAAGATGAGGATTTCCTTTTCCGAGTGGCTAAGGCTAGCTTTGTCCATCGTCGTAAGACATTGTGGAATAATTTAACAAATCATTTTGGTAAATCTGAAGAAGTGAAAACCAAACTTGAGCAGGCTTTGGAAATTGCAGATATAAAACCTTCTATTCGTGGAGAGGCTTTATCTATTTCTGATTTTGCATACTTATCAGATGCTTTGAGAGAAGCAGGCCTATAATTCAAAAATCCCACTGAATCTCAGTGGGATTTTTAGCTATGCGGAGAAAGGGATTTGAACCCTCACGCTTGAAAAAGCACATGCGCCTGAAGCATGCGTGTCTGCCATTCCACCACCTCCTCAGATGATATGCCTATTATACTTCAATCTATTGAAAATGCAAGGAGGTCCATGGGAAATGGAAGATCAGTTTTTTTGTTCCAGAAAAGCTTTCTAATTTGTGATATAATAGGGCTATTAAACGAATGAGGAGTTCACTTGCAAGGAAGAATTATCAAAGCACTGGCAGGTTTCTATTATGTAGAGCATGATGGTGTTGTATACCAGACGCGTGCACGAGGAAATTTTAGAAAAAAAGGACAAACACCTTATGTTGGAGATTTTGTTGAATTTTCAGCAGAGGAAAATTCAGAAGGTTATATCCTAAAAATTGGTCAACGAATCAATAGTTTAGTGCGTCCACCCATTGTCAATATAGATCAGGCTGTGGTTATTATGTCTGCTAAGGAACCGGATTTTAACAGTAATCTTTTGGACCGTTTTTTGGTTTTACTAGAGCATAAAAATATAAAGCCTGTAATCTATATTTCTAAGATGGACTTGGTTGAAGATGATTCAGAAATGAAAGCCATTCAAAAACAGTATCAAAAAATTGGTTTTGATTTTATCTTCAGTTTGGAAGAACTATTGCCGCTCTTGACTGATAAAATAACAGTCTTTATGGGACAGACGGGTGTTGGAAAATCAACCTTGTTGAACCGTATTGCCCCAGAGTTGAAGTTGGAAACAGGTGAGATTTCAGACAGTCTAGGTCGTGGACGTCATACTACAAGGGCTGTAAGTCTTTATGACGTTCATGGTGGGAAGATTGCTGACACACCAGGATTCTCTTCGCTAGATTATGAAGTGGATAATGCCGAGGACTTGAGTGAAGCTTTTCCAGAAATCCGTCAAGCTAGTCATGGCTGTAAATTCCGTTCTTGTACTCATACCCATGAGCCTTCTTGTGCTGTTAAGGATGAGGTTGAAAATGGCCAAATCTGGCAAGTCCGTTATGATAATTACCTTCAATTCTTAAGTGAAATTGAAAATCGTCGTGAAACATATAAAAAAACTGTAAAAAGAAAGTAGGTCTCTCATGTCATATAAAATTGCTCCTTCTATCCTAGCTGCTGATTACGCTAATTTTGCTTCAGAACTAGCTCGTATTGATGCATCAGGTGCGGAATATGTTCACATTGATATTATGGATGGTCAATTTGTTCCTAATATCAGTTGGGGAGCAGATGTGGTTGCTAGCATGCGTAAACACAGCAAGTTAGTTTTTGACTGCCACCTTATGGTTGTTAATCCTGAGCGTTATGTGGATGCCTATGCACAAGCTGGTGCAGATATCATGACCATTCATGTTGAAGCCACTAAGCATATCCATGGTGCCCTCCAGAAAATCAAAGCTGCTGGTATGAAAGCAGGTGTTGTGATTAATCCTGGAACCCCAGTTGAGGCACTTATTCCTGTACTTGATTTAGTGGATCAAGTACTTATCATGACTGTAAATCCAGGTTTTGGTGGTCAGGCGTTCATTCCAGAAATGATGTCTAAAGTAGAGCGTGTTGTGGAGCTTCGTGAAAAAGGTGGCTATTCATTCGATATTGAAGTTGATGGTGGTGTAGATAACAACACTATTGCAGCATGTGCCAAGGCGGGGGCTAATGTTTTTGTAGCGGGCTCTTACCTCTTCAAAAATCCTGATTTGACAGCGCAAGTTCAAACGCTTCGTGATGCTATCGATGCCTAAAATAGCTTTATTTGTCGGTGGTGAGCTAGAGTGGTTCACTACCGATTTTGATTATTTTGTTGGGGTGGATCGCGCATGCTTACGTTTGTTGGAGTTAGGTTTACCTATTGATTTGGCTGTCGGAGACTTTGATTCAGTATCTCGGTCAGAGTTAAAGATGATTCAATCAGCTGCCAAAGATTGTATGATTGCTCCAGCTGAAAAGGATGATACGGATACAGAGTTAGCCTTAAAAATTATATTTCAGTTATATCCTGAGGCGGAAGTAACTATTTTCGGTGCTTTTGGTGGCAGAATTGATCATATGTTATCAAATATATTTTTGGTCAGCGATCCTGAATTAGCTCCTTTTATGAGGCGTATCTGTTTGCGAGATAAGCAAAATAAGATTACTTATTATCCAGAAGGAAGTCATAAAGTTTTACCAGAACCCGGAATGACATATGTTTCTTTTTTACATGAAGGTGATGGAGAACTGACGATTTTGGGAGCAAAATACGAATTAACTAGTATGAATTATTTCCAGAAGAAAATCTATTCTAGCAATGAATTCGTTGATGGTCCGATTCAAGTGCTTGTGCCAAATGGATATGTGATTGTCATCCAGACTAAAGATAGGAGTTAGTATGATCTATCTACTTTCACTTTTAACTTTATTAAGCTTGGGGATTCTTATTGTTCTTTTCTTGAAGAATATGGAGTTAAAAGAACAGATTAATAAGAGTTTGGAAGAAAATGCAGATAATCTTTCAGATCAAGTTTCGTTTCAATTGGAAAGTTTTGCTAAGACAAACCAACTGGAAACAACAAAGCAATTGAATCAATTGCAGATGGAACTATATCAACAGTTGACAGATATCCGAGAGGTTTTACATCAAAATTTGTCTGATAATCGAGACCGTTCTGACCAACGTCTTGAGCAAATAAACCAAAGCTTAACCAAAGCTGTTAAAGATATGCAGGATTCCAATGAGAAACGTTTGGAACAAATGCGTCAGACAGTTGAAGAGAAACTTGAGCAAACCTTACAAACACGTTTACAAGCCTCTTTTGAGACGGTTTCAAGACAATTAGAGTCGGTTAACCAGGGCTTGGGGGAAATGAAAAATGTAGCCAAGGATGTTGGAAGTCTTAACAAGGTCCTTTCAAATACAAAAACACGAGGTATTTTGGGAGAGCTTCAATTAGGGCAAATTATTGAAGACATATTGACTGTTAATCAGTACGAGCGAGAATTTCCTACGGTATCAGGTTCAAGTGAACGAGTTGAATATGCAATCAAAATGCCAGGAAACCATAAAGATGAATATATCTACCTTCCCATTGATTCTAAGTTTCCTTTGGAAGATTACTATCGTCTGGAAGATGCTTATGAGTCTGGTAATAAAGAGGAGATTGAGAATCACCGTAAGTCACTTCTGACTAGTATTAAGCGATTTGCAAAGAATATTAACAAGAAGTATCTTAACCCACCTGAAACTACAAATTTTGGTATATTATTTTTACCGACGGAAGGACTTTATGCTGAGGTAGTACGTCAACCGGCCTTCTTTGACGCCCTTCGTCGCGAGGAGAATATTGTTATCGCAGGTCCGTCAACCTTATCAGCACTCTTGAATTCATTGTCTGTAGGATTTAGAACTTTGAATATTCAAAAGAATGCGGATGATATTAGTAAGATTTTAGGCAACGTCAAACTAGAGTTTGGCAGGTTTGGAGATATGTTAGCTAAAGCTCAGAAACAATTGAATACAGCAAGTAAAACCGTCGATAGTCTTCTTAACACAAGGAGTAGGGCAATTGTTAGAGCTCTTGATACAATTGAAACCTATCAAGACAGTGCGACACAAAGTTTGTTGGATTTACCACGATTAGAAAACGAGGACAAGCATGAAGATTAATCAAATGAAAAAAGACGAGTATTTTGAAGGTTTTTATCTGATTAAGCGTGCAGAGGTACGTAAGACAAGAGCAGGAAAGGATTACATTGCCTTTACATTCCAGGATGATACTGGAGAGATTTCAGGCAACCTATGGGATGCTCAACCTTATAATGTCGAAGAATTTACCGCAGGTAAAGTAGTGCATATGGAGGGACGTCGAGAGGTTTATAATAATACTCCTCAGGTAAACCAAATTACCTTACGCTTGCCTACATTTGGTGAGCCAAATGATCCAGCTGATTTCAAAGAGAAACCACCAGTAAATCCTTCCGAAGTACGCGAATACCTAGAGCAAATGATTTTCAAGATTGAGGAAGCAACTTGGCAGCGTGTTGTTCGTGCCCTTTATCGAAAGTATAATAAAGAGTTTTTCACTTTTCCAGCTGCTAAAACAAATCATCATGCCTTTGAAAGTGGACTAGCCTATCATACAGCTACTATGGTTCGCTTAGCGGACAGCATTGGAGATATTTATCCAGAGCTCAATAAGAGTCTACTCTTTGCCGGAATTATGCTTCATGATTTAGCTAAGGTTATTGAACTTACTGGTCCTGAAAATACTGAGTATACGGTTCGTGGAAACTTGATTGGTCATATTGCTTTGATTGATGAAGAAATCACTAAGGTGCTCATGGAGCTCAATATTGATGATACGCGTGAGGATGTCGTTGTTTTGCGTCATGTTATTCTCAGCCACCACGGACAACTAGAGTATGGTAGCCCAGTGCGACCTCGTATTATGGAAGCAGAAATTATTCATATGATTGATAATCTTGATGCCAGTATGATGATGATGACGACAGCCCTTAACCTAGTAGGTCCAGGAGAAATGACAAATCGTCTCTTTGCTATGGATAATCGTTCTTTCTACAAGCCAAAATTTGATTAAAATCGAAATTAAGCGAGCATTTCATATGAAAATGTTCGTTTTTTGCTGTATTATGGTATAATAGTTAAAAAGTACAGAAAATATAGGTAACATATGAAATTAAAACGAAGTGAGCGCATGGTAGTGATTTCAAACTACCTGATTAATAATCCTTATCAATTGACAAGCCTCAACACCTTTGCAGAACGTTATGAAGCTGCAAAGTCTTCAATCTCAGAAGATGTTGCTATCATTAAAAAAGCTTTTGAGGAAAGTCAAATAGGAGAAATCGAAACAGTAACGGGTGCATCTGGTGGCGTTATGTTTACACCAACTATTTCTGATGAAGATGCAAGAAGTCTGGTTGAAGATCTTTGTAAACGTCTTTCCGAGAGTGATCGTATCTTACCAGGTGGTTATCTCTACCTATCTGATTTACTGAGTACACCGTCTATTTTGAAAAATGTTGGTCGTATCATTGCCAGTGCCTTTAAAGGGCAAAAAATTGATGCCGTTATGACAGTTGCAACTAAAGGAGTTCCTTTAGCAAATGCAGTAGCAGATGTCTTGAACATTCCATTTGTTATCGTTCGTCGTGACTTGAAAATTACAGAAGGTTCAACCGTATCGGTAAACTATGTTAGTGGTTCAAGTGATCGTATTGAAAAGATGTTCCTTTCAAAACGTAGTTTGAAACCAAATAGCCGCGTCCTTATTGTTGATGATTTTCTTAAAGGTGGTGGTACCATTACGGGTATGATTAGCTTGCTTTCAGAATTTGATAGTGAGTTAGTAGGTGTAGCTGTATTCGCAGAAAATGCTAAAGGTGACCGTGATATCCATGAATATAAATCCCTACTTACTGTTTCTGACATTGATGTAAAAGCACAGAAGGTAGAAGTTGAAGTCGGTAATATTTTTGACAAATAATTAATCTACGATAGTATTCCTAATTTAACGATTAGGAATTTTTCTTTTTAACAAGAAAGTCTTGACAATAATTATCAAAAAATGATACTATATTAGACGGTACTTTTTACTTTTGGTCTCTCAAAAGTGTACAGAGACGTGCTGACATAAGTTGCAAAAGTACACACAGATATGGGCTGTCACCAAGTGCCATATCAACCAAAAATAAAAAAACACAGGAGAATGTAGATGCCTACAATTAACCAATTGGTTCGTAAACCACGTCAATCAAAAGTTGTAAAATCTAAATCACCAGCTTTGAACGTTGGTTACAACAGCCACAAAAAAGTTCAAACTAACGTATCTTCACCACAAAAACGTGGTGTTGCAACACGTGTTGGAACAATGACACCTAAGAAACCTAACTCAGCCCTTCGTAAATTCGCTCGTGTACGTTTGAGCAACCTTATCGAAGTTACTGCTTACATCCCAGGTATCGGACACAACCTCCAAGAACACAGCGTTGTTCTTATCCGTGGTGGACGTGTAAAAGACCTTCCAGGGGTACGTTACCACATCGTCCGTGGTGCACTTGATACTGCAGGTGTAGCTGATCGTAAACAAAGCCGTTCTAAATACGGTGCTAAACGTCCTAAAGGATAAGAAGGGAGATAAGATAAAATGAGTCGTAAAAATAGAGCGCCTAAACGCGAAGTATTGGCAGATCCATTGTACAATTCAAAAATCGTTACACGTCTTATCAACCGTGTAATGCTTGACGGTAAACGTGGTACTGCTGCAACAATCGTATACGATGCTTTCGAGCAAATCAAAGAAGCAACTGGAAACGATGCTCTTGAAGTATTTGAAACAGCTATGGACAACATCATGCCTGTACTTGAAGTACGTGCACGTCGTGTCGGTGGTTCAAACTACCAAGTCCCAGTTGAAGTTCGTCCAGAACGTCGTACAACTCTTGGTCTTCGTTGGTTGGTTAACGCATCACGTGCGCGTGGTGAACACACTATGAAAGATCGTCTTGCAAAAGAAATCATGGATGCTGCAAACAACACTGGTGCATCAGTTAAGAAACGTGAAGATACTCACAAAATGGCTGAAGCAAACCGTGCCTTTGCACACTTCCGCTGGTAATCATAAGTTTCAAGCTGAATTACAGTCATATATTCATAAGCTAAGATTATGGATTTGTAATAGGCTGACTCTGAATTCAAATAATATTATTCATATCATTTGAAAACCAGTTAAATATTAGTGAAAAAACGGGTAGGTCCTGCCTATCCGTTTTTTGACAATAATGTTATAATAAATAAGTAAACTAAAATATTTATAGGAGAATAAACCTAATGGCACGCGAATTTTCACTTGCAAAAACTCGTAATATCGGTATCATGGCCCACGTCGATGCCGGTAAAACAACTACAACAGAGCGTATCCTTTACTACACTGGTAAAATCCACAAAATCGGTGAAACTCACGAAGGTGCATCACAAATGGACTGGATGGAGCAAGAACAAGAGCGTGGTATCACAATCACATCTGCCGCTACAACAGCACAATGGGATGGTCACCGCGTTAACATCATCGATACACCAGGACACGTGGACTTCACAATCGAAGTACAACGTTCACTCCGTGTATTGGATGGTGCCGTAACCGTTCTTGACTCACAATCAGGTGTAGAACCTCAAACTGAAACAGTTTGGCGTCAAGCAACTGAGTATGGTGTTCCACGTATCGTATTTGCCAACAAAATGGATAAAATCGGTGCAGACTTCCTTTACTCAGTAAGCACACTTCACGATCGTCTTCAAGCAAACGCACACCCAATCCAATTGCCAATCGGTGCTGAAGATGATTTCCGTGGTATCATTGACTTGATTAAAATGAAAGCTGAAATCTATACTAATGACCTTGGTACAGATATTCTTGAAGAAGATATTCCAGCTGATTACGTTGATCAAGCAAACGAATACCGTGAAAAATTGATCGAAGCAGTTGCTGAAACTGACGAAGATTTGATGATGAAATACCTTGAAGGTGAAGAAATCACTAACGAGGAATTGAAAGCAGCTATCCGTCGTGCAACAATCAACGTTGAATTCTTCCCAGTTCTTTGTGGTTCTGCCTTCAAGAACAAAGGTGTTCAATTGATGCTTGATGCGGTTATCGATTACCTTCCAAGCCCACTTGATATCCCTGCAATCAAAGGTATCAACCCAGATACAGACGAAGAAGAAACTCGTCCAGCATCTGATGATGAGCCATTTGCAGCTCTTGCCTTCAAGATTATGACTGACCCATTTGTAGGTCGTTTGACATTTATCCGTGTTTACTCAGGTATCCTTCAATCAGGTTCATACGTAATGAATACATCTAAAGGTAAACGTGAACGTATCGGACGTATCCTTCAAATGCACGCTAACAGCCGTCAAGAAATTGAACAAGTATATGCCGGTGATATCGCTGCTGCTATCGGTTTGAAAGATACTACAACTGGTGACTCATTGACTGATGAAAAAGCTAAAGTTATTCTTGAGTCAATCGAAGTTCCAGAACCAGTTATCCAATTGATGGTTGAGCCTAAGACTAAAGCTGACCAAGATAAGATGGGTATCGGTCTTCAAAAACTTGCTGAAGAAGATCCAACATTCCGTGTTGAAACTAACCCTGAAACTGGTGAAACAGTTATCTCTGGTATGGGTGAACTTCACCTTGATGTCCTTGTTGACCGTTTGAAACGTGAACACAAAGTTGAAGCAAACGTAGGTGCTCCACAAGTATCATACCGTGAAACATTCCGTGCAGCTACACAAGCACGTGGTTTCTTCAAACGTCAATCTGGTGGTAAAGGTCAGTTTGGTGATGTTTGGATTGAATTTACTCCAAATGAAGAAGGTAAAGGTTTCGAATTCGAAAATGCTATCGTCGGTGGTGTGGTTCCACGTGAATTCATCCCTGCAGTAGAAAAAGGATTGGAAGAATCTATGGCTAACGGTGTCCTTGCTGGATACCCAATGGTTGACATCAAAGCTAAACTTTACGATGGTTCATACCACGATGTCGATTCATCTGAAACTGCCTTCAAGATTGCTGCATCTCTTGCACTTAAAGAAGCTGCTAAGACTGCACAACCAACTATCCTTGAACCAATGATGCTTGTAACAATCACTGTTCCTGAAGAAAACCTTGGTGATGTTATGGGTCACGTTACAGCTCGTCGTGGACGTGTTGATGGTATGGAAGCACATGGTAACAGCCAAATTGTTCGTGCATATGTTCCACTTGCTGAAATGTTCGGTTATGCAACAACACTTCGTTCTGCAACACAAGGACGTGGTACATTCATGATGGTATTTGACCACTATGAAGATGTTCCTAAATCAGTTCAAGAAGAAATCATCAAGAAAAATTCTGGTGAAGCTTAATTAGAACTTATAAAGTTAAGGTACTTATGAAAGTAAGTGCCTTTTTCTATTTGCAATTTTTTGAAAAAAATTATATAATATGACTGTTGAAAGGTTGAGTTGAAAGCGCTCAAGTTAATCTTTTCACAATAGGGAGAGCTTGCTCTCAAAATTATATTTATTTGATTTTCATAAGGAGGAAATCACTAATGGTAGTTAAAGTTGGTATTAACGGTTTCGGTCGTATCGGTCGTCTTGCTTTCCGTCGTATCCAAAACGTAGAAGGTGTTGAAGTTACACGCATCAACGACCTTACAGATCCAGTTATGCTTGCACACTTGTTGAAATACGACACAACTCAAGGTCGTTTCGACGGTACTGTTGAAGTTAAAGATGGTGGATTTGAAGTTAACGGTAAATTCGTTAAAGTTTCTGCTGAACGTGACCCAGAACAAATTGACTGGGCTAACGACGGTGTAGAAATCGTTCTTGAAGCAACTGGTTTCTTTGCTAAGAAAGATGCTGCTGAAAAACACTTGCACGAAGGTGGAGCTAAGAAAGTTGTTATCACTGCTCCTGGTGGAAACGATGTTAAAACAATCGTATTTAACACTAACCACGACATCCTTGACGGTACTGAAACAGTTATCTCAGGTGCTTCATGTACTACAAACTGCTTGGCTCCAATGGCTAAAGCATTGCAAGATAACTTCGGTGTTAAACAAGGTTTGATGACTACTATCCACGCTTACACTGGTGACCAAATGATCCTTGACGGACCACACCGTGGTGGTGACCTTCGTCGTGCACGTGCTGGTGCTGCAAATATCGTTCCTAACTCAACTGGTGCTGCTAAAGCTATCGGTTTGGTTATCCCAGAATTGAACGGTAAACTTGACGGTGCTGCACAACGTGTTCCAGTTCCAACTGGATCAGTTACTGAATTGGTAGCAGTTCTTGAAAAAGACGTTACTGTTGATGAAGTGAACGCAGCTATGAAAGCAGCTTCAAACGAATCATTCGGTTACACTGAAGATCCAATCGTATCTTCAGATATCGTAGGTATTTCTTACGGTTCATTGTTTGATGCAACTCAAACTAAAGTACAAACTGTTGATGGTAAACAATTGGTTAAAGTTGTTTCTTGGTACGACAACGAAATGTCATACACTTCACAACTTGTACGTACTCTTGAATACTTCGCGAAAATCGCTAAATAATTCAATTGTATAAAAAGAAGAGCTTCGGCTCTTTTTTTATTTCTCAAAATAATAAAACAGCCGTATAAATTGGCTGTTATAATCTCAGTAGTATTGTGATTTATGAATAAGCTAGAAGGCATTCCAAATAAGTAGAAAGAGCATGACACAACCTCAGGAGTTTTTATTGTGTTTTTGAATGGTTAGCATACCATAAATTAGTATAAAAACGGTAAGTGCTTCAAATAAGGTATAGATATCAAAACCAATGATTCCATGGATAAGATGGCAAAAAATCGCACAAGTTATTGCTCCACTATCTAACCAATAGTAAGAAGATAGAAAACATATGCGTATCTTTTCAGAGATGACTACATAGTTAAATCCTTCCCAGAATCCCCAAATAAGACAGATGAATAGGTATGCTAGAATATTACTAGGAAATGATTGTATCATTACTTCTTTTGTTAATTGTATTGATTGAAGAGGTAGATAGGAATGAAACTGGTGAGTAACTACTTTCAATATGATAAGTGGTAAGGCTATAAGAAGAGATTGAAAAAGGGTAGGAACTAGATTTTTTGTGATTAATCTAAAGTATCTGAAAGATTCTTTACGATAAAGCATAACAGTGCTGGTTCCCAAGCCTGCAATGGCAAATTGACAACTGGCTAATAAGATTAATCGAAACCATAGTGGTACTGAGGTTTGGTTGGTGTAGGAAAAAAGAGTTGGTTTAAAAGTAAGAAAGAGGAGAAGAGGAACAAGGGTAAGAATGAGGATTACATTTAGATCATAGTCAGCTTGTTGCTGCCTATTGTTTAGTTGTTTTTTCATAGCTTTTTTACCTTTCTATTTTGATTATATGATAAATGTATTATACTAGCAATAAGCTAGAAATCCTCCTGATTTTGCTATCTCTTTTATGCATTTTGTGATATAATGAAAACGTATTAAAAAATTAAGGAGTCTGATCAAATGGCTAAATTGACTGTTAAAGATGTTGACTTGAAAGGGAAAAAAGTTCTCGTTCGTGTTGACTTCAACGTACCTGTAAAAGATGGCGTGATCACTAACGATAACCGTATCACTGCTGCTCTTCCAACTATCAAGTACATTCTTGAACAAGGTGGACGTGCAATCCTCTTCTCTCACCTTGGACGTGTAAAAGAAGAAGCTGATAAGGATGGTAAATCACTTGCTCCTGTAGCCGCTGACTTGGCTGCTAAATTGGGTCAAGACGTTAAATTTATCCCAGGCGTTACACGTGGTGCAGAATTGGAAGCAGCTGTTAACGCTCTTGAAGATGGACAAGTTCTCTTGGTTGAAAACACTCGTTTTGAAGATGTTGATGGCAAGAAAGAATCTAAAAACGATCCTGAACTTGGTAAATACTGGGCATCACTTGGAGATGGTATCTTCGTAAACGATGCATTCGGTACAGCTCACCGTGCACACGCATCTAACGTTGGTATCTCAGCAAATGTTGACAAAGCTGTTGCTGGTTTCCTTCTTGAAAACGAAATTGCTTACATTAAAGAAGCAGTTGAAACTCCAGAACGTCCATTCGTAGCTATCCTTGGTGGTTCTAAAGTATCTGATAAGATTGGTGTTATCGAAAACCTTCTTGCAAAAGCTGATAAAGTTCTTATCGGTGGTGGTATGACTTACACGTTCTACAAAGCACAAGGTATCGAAATCGGTAACTCACTTGTAGAAGAAGATAAACTTGATGTTGCTAAAGCTCTTCTTGAAAAATCAAACGGTAAATTGATCTTGCCAGTTGACTCAAAAGAAGCTAATGCATTTGCTGACTACACTGAAGTGAAAGACACTGAAGGTGAAGCAGTAGACCCAGGTTTCCTTGGTTTGGATATCGGTCCTAAATCAATTGCTGAATTCGATAAAGCCTTGACGGGTGCGAAAACAGTTGTATGGAACGGACCTATGGGTGTATTTGAAAACCCTGACTTCCAAGCTGGTACAATCGGTGTGATGGACGCTATCGTGAAACAACCAGGCGTTAAATCAATCATCGGTGGTGGTGATTCAGCTGCCGCAGCTATCAACCTTGGTCGTGCAGACAAGTTCTCATGGATCTCTACTGGTGGTGGTGCTTCTATGGAACTTCTTGAAGGTAAAGAACTTCCAGGATTGGCTGCACTTACTGATAAATAAGTCTATTAGAATGAAAAGAGTTGGGAAACCAACTCTTTTTTGTGTCATCTTATTGGGTGTTTGATAGAGGCTAAAACTATTATTGGGAAGTAAGTTTCTCTCAAAAAATTGCGATTATTAGTTTGAACTTTGCGGCATAATACTGTAGAAGTAGCCAAAAGTTTCATAATCATGTTAAAATAGTAAAATGGGATTGAAATTTGAACCGAAAAAATTTAAATTTGGTATGCGTACACTTAAGACGGGGCTTGCTGTCTTTCTTGTTTTAGGTCTTTTTTCTGCTTTAGGTTGGGAAGGGCTTCAGATTGGTTGCTTGACAGCAGTCTTTAGCCTTCGAGAAAACTTTGATAGAAGTATTCAGTTTGGTAAATCACGTATTTTTGCGAATACGGTTGGAGGTCTTTTGTCGCTATTATTTTACTTTGTGAATATGTGGTTTCATCATTCAGTTTGGGTGACCTTGCTATTGGTTCCAATTTTGACAATGTTAACGATTGTCATTAATGTGTCTTTTAATAATGCTTCTGGTGTTATTGGAGGGGTGGCTGCACTTTTGATTATTACCTTGTCTATTCCGCCTGATAATACTTTTACTTATGTTATTGCTAGAGTCTTTGAAACTTTCTGTGGAGTCTTTATAGCAATCCTTGTCAATTATGATTATGATTGGCTACTTAAACATTTAAAATAAGAATGATAGGGTTCTATTGGACTCTATTTTTTATGATTTTTCGATAAAATCCTTAAATTAGAGCGAATATACAATGTAATGTTCGGTAATTGCTCATTGTGTAAGAAAAAGTGACATAAACTGTTGACATGTAGAAATATTCAGAATATAATTGTTAGGAAAGGAGGATGATCATGGCAAGAGAGAAAGAATTAAGGCGTTCTCTAGCTGTTTTTCCGATTGGAACAGTTATGAAGTTGACGGATTTAACCGCTCGTCAAATTCGTTACTATGAAGATCAAGGTTTAATTCAACCTGAACGTACAGCTGGAAATCGTCGGATGTACTCATTAAATGATATGGATCGTTTATTGGAAATCAAAGATTTTTTGGATGATGGTTACAATATTGCAGCGATTAAACATGAGTACGAAGAGCGTGAAGTTCGTGCCCAACAAAAACAAGTGGCTTTAACAGATGCGGACGTTCGACGTATCTTGCATGATGAACTCCTTCAGCAAGGCCGTTTTACGACCCCGTCACAACAATTTGGTAACTTGCGTATCTAATTACGCTTTGAACTTTTATTTTTGGTTTTTATAAAGGAGACCCCTATTATGGCAATCACAGCAGCTGATATTCGTCGCGAAGTCAAAGAGAAGAATGTTACTTTCTTACGTTTAATGTTCTCTGATATCCTTGGTGTTATGAAGAACGTTGAAATTCCTGCGACAGATGAACAGTTGGATAAGGTACTTTCAAATAAAGCTATGTTTGATGGTTCATCAATCGAGGGATTTGTTCGTATCAACGAATCTGATATGTATCTTTACCCAGATCTTGATACGTGGACAGTTTTCCCTTGGGGCGATGAAAATGGTGCAGTAGCTGGTCTTATTTGTGATATCTATACTTCTGCGGGTGAACCATTTGCTGGTGACCCTCGTGGTAACTTGAAAAAAGCTTTGCGTCATATGGAAGAAGTTGGTTATAAATCATTTAACCTTGGACCAGAACCAGAATTTTTCCTTTTCAAATTAGATGAGCAAGGTAATCCTACGCTTGAAGTTAACGATAAAGGTGGTTATTTTGACCTTGCTCCTACTGACCTTGCAGACAACACACGTCGTGAAATCGTTAATGTGTTGACAGAAATGGGATTTGATGTTGAGGCATCTCACCATGAAGTGGCGGTTGGTCAACATGAAATCGACTTCAAGTATACAGATGTTTTGAAGGCTTGTGATAATATCCAAATTTTCAAATTGGTTGTTAAGACAATCGCTCGTAAACATGGTCTTTATGCGACATTTATGGCGAAACCTAAATATGGTATTGCTGGTAGCGGTATGCACTGTAACATGTCTCTCTTCACTGAAGAAGGAAATGCATTCTTTGATCCAGAGGATCCACGTGGTATGCAATTGTCTCAAGACGCTTACTACTTCCTTGGTGGTTTGATGAAACATGCATACAACTATACTGCAATTATTAACCCAACAGTTAACTCTTACAAACGTTTGGTTCCTGGATATGAAGCTCCTGTATATATTGCATGGGCAGGTAGCAACCGTTCACCATTGATCCGCGTTCCTGCGTCTCGTGGTATGGGTACACGTTTGGAATTGCGTTCAGTAGACCCAATGGCAAACCCATACTTGGCACTTGCTGTTCTTTTGGAAGCTGGTCTTGATGGTATTATTAACAAGATTGATGCTCCAGATCCAGTTGAAACAAACATTTACTCAATGTCTCCTGAAGAACGTAAAGAAGCAGGTATTATTGATTTGCCATCAACACTTCGTAACGCTCTTAAAGCATTGGAAACAGATGAAGTGGTTCGTCAAGCTTTGGGTAATCATATCTATACAAACTTCCTTGATGCGAAACGTATGGAATGGGCAAGCTATGCTACCTTTGTTTCACAATGGGAAATTGATAACTACTTGGACATTTATTAAGGAATTAAATTTGAAAATCAGGTTATGCCTGGTTTTCTTTTTCTTCTAAATTTATTAAGTTCTTGGACAAATTACGTAGTTTTAACTGAGCTGTTTTCTTTTGTCATATTTCTTTATTCCCCCTTAATCGCATTAAAATATGAGAGTGTTAAACTAATTCCATATTAATCTTATTCAGGGGGAAATATGAAAACTACAAAAAAAGCTGCTTTGGCAGCAGCCTCAAGTGCATTATTGCTTGGTCTTACAGTCTCACAAACAGTTAATGCTGATACTTATACAGTTCAAAATGGAGATTCATTCTTCGGGATTGCTAGTCAGTATGGTGTAGATCCTTATCAATTAGCAGCTGAAAATGGCATGACTATTTGGTCAACAATTGTTCCTGGTGGAAGCTTGGAAGTTTCAGGAGCTACTACGGCAGTTGAAGAAACAACAGAAGCTTCTTCTTCAGAGGTAACAGCTACTGATTCAGATGCAACTTGGAATCGTTATCCAGTTGGTCAATGTACATGGGGTGTTAAGGAAGTCGCTCCATGGGCAAGTAACTGGTGGGGTAATGGTGGCGATTGGGCCGGAAGCGCTGCTAGCCAAGGTTATGCTGTAGGTTCAACACCTGTGACAGGATCAATTGTATGTTGGACTGATGGTGGTTATGGTCACGTTGGTTATGTAACACAAGTTGGTCAAGATGGTCAAATTCAAATCTTGGAGTCAAACTATAACAACCAGCAACAAATCAATAACTATCGTGGTTGGTTTGATCCACAAAACTCAACTACACCAGGTTCAGTATCTTACATTTATCCAGGTGCATAAAACGAAAAGAAGCGCTTATAGCGCTTTTTTACTTGCTGGAAGAGTTGTGCTCAGACTGGATTTAAACTTAAAAAATGGTAGCTAGATGGCTACCATTTTTTTATTTATCAGGTGTGAGAATCATTGGAATAATGATTGGTTCACGTTCTGTTTTTTCATATAGGAATGGGCGTAAAGCATTGACGATAGCTCCGTTAACAGATTGGATGCTAGCATCTTTATTCTTAAGAGCGATACGAATAGCATTGAATAGAATGCGTTGGCTTTCGCGGATAAGATCGCCAGATTCACGCATATAGATGAAGCCACGACTGAGGATGTCTGGACCAGCTAGAATCATCTTAGACTTGAAGTCAACAGTAGCTACGGCAAGTACGACACCATCTTCAGAAAGATCACGACGATCACGAAGAACGGCAGCTCCGATATCCCCAATGCCATTACCATCAACATAAATATCTTGAGCATTGAAGTGACCTGCACGACGCGCAGAGTCTTTTGTTAGGGCTAAGACATCACCATTTTCCATAATGAAGATATTATCTTTTGGAACGCCACAATCAACAGCAAGACCTGCGTGGACTTTCTGCATGCGGTATTCACCGTGAACAGGCATGAAGAATTTTGGTTTTATCAAACGAAGCATTAGTTTTTGCTCTTGTTGACCACCGTGTCCAGAGGTATGGATATTGTTGATTTTACCGTGGATAACATCAACACCAGCTTCTTGAATGGTATTAATCAGACGGTTAACGCTAGTGGTGTTCCCTGGAATAGGACTAGATGAGAAGATGACAGTGTCACCAGGTTGTAGTGTCACTTGGCGGTGCATACCATTGGCGATACGTGCAAGGGCCGCCATAGGCTCCCCTTGAGAACCGGTACACATGATAAGAATTTCACTGGCATGATAGTTTTTCATCTCACTAGGATCAATGATAGTCCCTTTTGGAACCTTGATGTAACCTAGTTCAACTCCATTGACAATGGCTTTTTCCATAGAACGTCCGAAGACAACAATCTTACGGCCAGTTTTTACAGCGGCTTCGGCAGCTTGTTGAAGACGGAAAATGTTTGAGGCAAATGAGGCGAAAATAATACGTCCGTGGATGCCTTCAATAATTTTCATAATGGATTGGCCAACAACCTTCTCGGAATTAGTGAAAGTTGGTACTTCAGCATTGGTTGAGTCTGAGAGGAGGCAAAGAACACCTTCCTCACCAAGTGCAGCCATACGGTGAAGGTCTGCTGGTTCCCCTACTGGGGTGAAGTCAAACTTAAAGTCACCGGTACACACAATTTTACCTTGAGGTGTATGGATGACAATACCGAGAGGTTCTGGAATTGAGTGAGTAGTGCGGAAGAAGGTCACGCTCATATTTTTGAAAGTAAGCTCTGTATTAGCATTAATTTCGTAGAGTTGTGCGTCACGAAGTAGTCCGTGTTCTTCCAATTTTCCTTTGATAAGAGCAAGAGCAAGCGGTCCTGCATAAATTGGGATATTTGCCTGTTTAAGAAGGAAGGGAATCCCACCAATATGGTCTTCGTGACCGTGGGTAATGACAAGTGCCTTTACACGATCAACGTTTTCAACGATGTAAGAATAGTCTGGGATGACATAGTCGATTCCGAGAAGATCGTCTTCGGGGAATTTAATACCCGCATCGACGATGATAATCTCATCTTGGTATTCAATACCATAGGTGTTTTTACCGATTTCCCCCAAACCACCAATCGCATAAACCCCAACTTCTTCAGGTTTTAGATTGATTTTTGATGCCATGGTCTTAGAACTCCGTTACTTCAAAAACGCCTGTTTCTTTTTCGTATTCAAGGGCTTTTTCTGAGAGGAGCTCGATGAATTCGATGTTATAGGCAGTGTTTTTTTCGATGATTTGACGAGCTTGGATACGTCCCTCAAGTTCAGTTTTTGCATCGATATCTAGGTAGAGTGATTTTGTCTGTTCACGGCGTGGATTACGCTCTTTAGTTTCTTGGTAAAAGACTTTATAAATCATGGTTTTCCTTTCTTTCCAAAAGGCTCTGCCATTCTATAAAAAAACCGGTCAAGTTAATCTTTCTATGATTTACTTGACGTTATGATATTCACTTTATGAGTAATAGCTAGTAGCCTTGATTCGTTTAACAATTACTATTATTGTACCATAAGATAAGGGCTAGATAAAGAAAATGGTGGAAAAAGTTGGAAAATGTTCGTTTCTGGGAAACAGTGACTTGTGTTATAATAGAAAAGCATAAAAGGAAACAAGGAAAAAAGATGAAAATATTAGCATTTGATACTTCTAGCACTGCTTTATCAGTAGCCTTGTTGGAAGATGAGAAACTAGTGGCAGAGACAACTGTCACAGTAAAAAAGAACCACAGTATTAGTCTAATGCCCACCATTGATTTTTTAGTTGCTCAGGCAGGCTGGCAGCCGTCTGATTTAGAACGTATTGTGGTTGCACAGGGGCCTGGATCCTACACAGGGCTTCGTGTGGCTGTCGCAACAGCTAAGACGTTAGCCTATGCGCTTGACATTGATTTAGTGGGAGTTTCAAGTCTACAGGCGCTGACAAACCTTTCGGTTGACGGTGTTGTGATTCCTATCATGGATGCCCGTCGTAATAATGTTTACGTTGGTTTTTATGAAAATGGTCAGGCTATCGCCCCTGATCGTCATGCTGCCTTTACAGATGTTCTTGAGCAAGCTAAAGTTTATGAAAAGGTGACATTTGTCGGTGAAGTAGCTCATTTTGTGGATCAGATTAAGGAAAGTCTTCCAGAGGCAACGATCTTGTCTAACCTTCCATCAGCTCAGTTAATTGGTCATTTAGGCTTGTCTTTGCCTTCTGTTGATGTGGATGCTTTTGTTCCACATTACTTGAAGCGGGTTGAGGCAGAGGAGAATTGGCTTAAAACGCATGAGGAGACTAACCGTGACAACTACATCAAGCGCGTCTAGACTGAGTAGCCAAGAGCAAGCCCAACTGATTTATCAGATTTTGTCGGATGTTTATGACAAGTCTCCGTGGACGAAAGAACAAGTGGTAGCAGACTTGGCTTTAGATACTACGGAATATTTCTATGTGTATGATCAGGAAGAAGTTGTTGGTTTTTTAGCCCTTCAAAATTTGGTGGGTGAGCTCGAGGTGACCAATATCGCCGTTTTAAAAGCTTATCAAGGGCGTGGTTATGCTAGTCAGTTGATGAAGCATTTGGAAGATCGTAGTGAGCCTATATTTCTAGAAGTGAGGATTTCAAATCAAGTCGCTCAGGCGCTTTATAGAAAATTTGGTTTTGAAAGTCTAGGAATTCGGAAAAATTATTATCATGAGCCTCAAGAAGATGCAGTTATCATGAGGCGAGAGGAAGTCTAATGGCAGATAGATATATTTTGGCAGTGGAGAGCTCATGTGATGAGACTTCAGTTGCCGTTTTGAAAAATGAGAAAGAACTTTTAAGTAATATTATTGCCAGTCAGGTGGAAAGCCATAAACGTTTTGGTGGTGTTGTTCCTGAGGTGGCTAGTCGTCACCATGTGGAAGTGGTGACTCTTTGCATTAAAGATGCCCTTTCTGAGGCGGGAATTACTGCTGAACAACTAGATGCTGTAGCAGTAACCTATGGTCCTGGTTTGGTCGGGGCGCTCTTGGTCGGGATGGCAGCGGCTAAGGCCTTCGCTTGGGCACATGGGTTGCCTTTGATTCCAGTTAACCATATGGCTGGGCATCTTATGGCAGCGCGTGAGGTTCAAGAATTGGAATATCCCCTCTTAGCACTTTTGGTGTCTGGGGGACACACAGAGTTGGTTTATGTGTCAGAACCGGGGAATTACAAGATTGTTGGTGAGACACGTGATGATGCAGTTGGTGAGGCCTATGACAAGGTCGGGCGTGTGATGGGGTTGACCTACCCAGCCGGGCGTGAAATTGATGAGTTAGCTCATAAAGGGAAAGATGTTTATGATTTTCCACGTGCTATGATTAAGGAAGACCACTTGGAGTTTTCATTTTCAGGCTTGAAGTCAGCCTTCATTAATTTGCACCATAATGCAGAGCAAAAGGGTGACGTCCTAATTAAAGAAGACCTTTGTGCTTCTTTCCAAGCTGCTGTGTTGGATATTCTCCTAGCTAAGACTAAGAAAGCCTTGGAGCGTTATCCTGTCAAGACACTTGTTGTTGCAGGTGGTGTGGCAGCTAATCAAGGCTTACGTGAACGTTTGGCTGAAGAAATCACAGATGTAGATGTGGTTATTCCGCCTTTACGTCTTTGTGGTGACAATGCTGGCATGATTGCTCTAGCAGCCGCTATTGAATGTGATCAAAAACATTTTGCTGAGTTGGACTTGAATGCAAAACCAAGTCTAGCCTTTGCAGGATTTGAAGAATAAGAAGAACCTCTTACTAGTTTGGTAAGAGGTTCCTTTAGAAAGGAATTGAGTGTGTCTGACTTTCGTTTAGGTGTAAAAGCCGCGGTACCGACAGCTTTAGGCTATGTAGCTATTGGTCTAGCCTTTGGTGTTGTAGCAGCAGCTTCGGGTCTATCAGCCCTTGAGGTTGGCCTCATGTGTGCCTTAGTATATGGTGGCTCGGCCCAGTTTGCCATGTGTGCCTTAGTAGTTGCAGGAGCTGGTCTAGGTGAGTTAACCTTGACTGTTTTCTTGGTTAATTTGCGTAACATGTTGATGAGTTTACATGCAACGACGATTTTTACAAAAACAAGCCTTTGGAATCAGCTGGGAATTGGTAGTCTGATTACGGATGAAAGTTATGGTGTCTTGTTGGGAGAATATGTGCATCATAAAGATATTCCTGCTAACTGGATGCATGGTAACAATATTTTTAGCTATCTGGTTTGGATTGTATCATCAGTTGTTGGTTGTTTGATTGGTTCCATGATTCCTAATCCTGAGCTATTTGGTTTGGATTTTGCTTTGATTGCCATGTTTATTGGTTTGTTAAGTAGTCAGATTGATGTCTTGTTAGGGGAAGGAGTGCGTAAGCTACTCTTGATTTTACTATCTATTGCTGTGGCTTATCTGAGCTTTAGTGTCATCTTGTCGGAATCTTTGGCTGTTTTAGTGGCTACTTTGGTTGGATGTAGTGTGGGGGTGATGTGTGATGGCCGTCAATAAGTTTATTCTCATTGCTATTCTACTTGGGTTTGTGGTCAGCTGGGTTCCTCGTGTGCTTCCCTTTGTTTTAGTGAAATACAAGGGGCTTCCAGATATCGTTGTTCGATTTTTGCACTATTTACCAGTTTCTATCCTCTTTGCTCTGATTCTCTCTAGTCTCACGACTGAGAAGATTGGTCACTTGCCACAGTTTAAGTGGATGGAAATCCTGGCTACTGTGCCAACGGTAATTGTAGCCTTTAAGAGCAAAAATCTGCTCTATGCAGTAATCGTTGGTATAATATCTATGGCCCTGATTCGTTTCGTATTTTAGCAAATGAAAAGACTTGGAGTTGCTCTTAGTGAGTCGTTTTCCAAGTCTTTTTTAGTTGTTGTTAAAAAAGGCAGCAATATCGTCTTCACTGAGACCAATCATTGGATCTATAGTTGCCCAATTTTCTTCAGTTAAACGATAGTTTTCTTCTGTTTGCACAGGTTTGTTAACAGACTTATCCACAGGCTGTGAATAAGTGTTAACAAGATCTTGGGATGGATTGATATTTTCCGAAAAGTCTTTGTTTTCAAGGGGTTCTGAGGGGCCGTTGTTTTTCGTTTTTGTTTGATTGGAGGCGCCTGTTGCCTCGTTTTTAACAATCTTTTCGACAGACTTATCAACAGCTTGTGTATAAGTTTGTTCAAAACGTTGGATGAGAAAAGTATTTCGTTTAGCCCCCTCGTTGCGAACGGCATAATCAAAGGCTGCGATTTCTCCTAACATGACTAGCTTACTCTTGGCACGTGTGATGGCGGTGTAGATGAGGTTACGTTGTAGCATACGTCCACTTTGTCGTGTGATGGGAAGGATAACGACTGGGAACTCACTCCCTTGGGATTTGTGGATTGACATGGCATAGGCCAGAGTAATCTTATTCCATTCGTTACGAGGATAGATAACCTCATTGCCATCGAAGGACATGTAAATTTCGTCCTGCTTGCTTTCAGTATATTTACCAGGGATGAGATCAGTAATGATGCCGATGTCGCCATTGAAGACATTGAGTTCGGTATCGTTGACCAGATGGAGAATTTTGTCGTTCTTACGGAAGAAAATGTCATTAAAGGCAAACTGATTGGCCTTTTCTTGAGGATTAAGTAGGTCCTGCATAATGGTGTTGAGATTGTTAATACCAGCCTGTCCTCGGTACATGGGAGCTAGAATCTGAACATCCTGAGCAGAAATCCCGCTCTTTATAGCGGCAGAGACAATTTTAGGAACCATCTGTGGAATATGGTTGGCATTGGCCTCAAAGTAAGAGCGGTCAGCCTTTTTCTCTGTGAAATCAGCGGGGAGTTGGCCTTGGCGCATCTGACTAGCTAAAGTAACGATGGTGGAATCCTCGGATTGTCTGAAAATTTTGGTCAGAGAAACCTTAGGCAAGTCATCAATCTGCAAAAGGTCAGCCAAGACCTGGCCAGGACCTACGGAAGGCAGTTGGTCTTGGTCACCCACAATGATGACTTGGGTTGAATCAGAGATACTTTCAAAGAGTTGATTGGCCAACCAAGTATCAACCATAGAAAACTCATCGATGATAATCAAGTCGCAATCGAGATAGTCCTCTAAGGTCTTGAAATCGTCTTCGCTATTGAGTCCCAAATGTCTATGGATAGTGGCGCTAGGGAGTTGGGTGAGTTCGTTCATCCGACGAGCAGCCCGACCTGTTGGTGCCGCTAAAATAATAGGCAAATCAGACTTCTTGAGATCTAGACCATGAAGGTCGGCATAAGTTTTAATGATTCCGTTAATAACGGTGGTTTTACCTGTCCCGGGACCACCTGTCAGGATGAAGACCTTGCTTTGTAGGGCTTTGATAATGGCATCTTTTTGAACCTTATCATAAGTAATACCAAGCTCCTCTTCCACCTCTTCAAGACTTGCTTGGATTTTGTCCTCTGCACTGATGTCAGGTTGGTCTTTTATGATACGAGTTAGGTGGGTATAGATACCCTGTTCCGCAAAATATAGGGTATTATCAAAGATTTTAGTTTCTATATTTTGCACTTTATCCTCTTGGATGAGATTGGTTAATTCCTTAGCGACCAAGGCAGGGTCAAGTTCAATCTGACGAGCACTTTCCAAAAGGATGATAGTTCGTTCGAGCAAAGCTTTGGCTTCGATGTAGGTGTCGCCTTCTTCCATACTGGCTTCTAGCAGACAATGAATCAAGGCAGCTCGTAAACGTTCAGGAGCATCACTAGCAATTCCTAAGCGTTCGGCTAGTTGGTCAGCTATTTTAAATCCGATTCCTTGAACTTCCTCTACCAAGAGATAAGGTTGTTCTTCGATAAGGTTGAGCGATTCTTCCTTATATTGGTTGAAAATTTGTGAGGCAGCTTTTGGTGTGAGTCCATAGTTGGAAAGTTTGGACAAGATTTGCTCGGTTCCATAGTTGATTTTTAACTTTGCAACGAAGGCTTCTCGGTTTACCTTTGAAAGGTTAGGAATCTGTTCTAACTTGCTAGGATCCTCGAGAATCTGGTCAATTGGGTCTTCGCCATAAATCTCGACAATACGCTCAGCTGTTTTCTTACCAATCCCCTTAAAATTGTCGCTAGCGAAATACTTGATAAGACCGCTAGCAGAAGGTTTTGACCGTTCGTAGCGCGTCATTTGGAGTTGTTCACCATATTTGGGATGATTGGTTAGCTGACCCCAGAAGGTATAATCTTCACCTTCCATGACATCTCCCATGGTTCCTGTAACAATGATTTCATAGTCCTCAAAATCACTGTCTGTTTCGTCAATTTCTAAGAGTAGAATACGGAAAAAATTACTAGCGTTTTCGAAAATGACGCGTTCGATAGTTCCTGAAAAATAAAAATCTTGCATGTGTTTTTCCTAGATACATAATAAGGCTGGGTTTCCCCAACCTTATCTTATTTAGTGTTTTTAGTTATCCTCAACGGTACCAATTTTATTAAGTGGCCAGAAGCGGAATTTAACTTCCCCTACAAGAGCACTCTTGTCAAAGTAACCAACTACTCGACTATCTTTGGAAACAATACGGTTGTCTCCAAGTAGGAAATATTTACCTTCAGGAACAGTAACAGAGAAGGTCGTGTTACCGTCAGCATTGGTTGTAAAGGCCTTGGCATCCTTAGCCAGTTGTTGGAAGTAGCCACTCTTGCTCTTGTCATCGTTGTAAGCATATTCTTTTTGTAGCTTATCCTTGGCAAAGGCAGCTTGGAATTCTTTGAGGTATTCTTCCTTGACTTCTTTACCGTTGACAGTAAGTTTATCGTTTTGATAGGTAATGGTATCACCTGGCATACCGATGATACGTTTGACGATTTGTTTCGTCTTACCGTCTTCGACTTCCTTGGCAACGACAATATCGAAGCGTTCAATGGATGTGTGTTTCAAAACGATAACACGTTGATTATTGGCTAGAGTAGGATCCATTGAGTGGCCGTCAACCTGGACAGGGAGCCAAAGGAAGAGGCGAGTCAAAAGGAAAAATGTGATAAAGAGGATAAAGAGTCCCCATTCACGAAGTAAAATGAGGAAGTATTGGGTCCATTTGTTTTTCATAGTTAAGGCCTTTCAGGGTTATTTTAAGCGTTGGTAGGCTTTTTTGGTATTGGCGAAATGATATTTAGCAGTAGCTTGGAGAGCCTGATCTCCGTAGGCTTGAAGAAGCTTAGCTGCGACCTGGTCAGATTTAGCGCCAGCACCTGAAGGAAGGGTGTAGCCAACCTCTTGGCTGAGTTTGTCAAGATTTTCCAGGAAGAGATTGCGAGCGATGATAGAGCTCACCGCGACAGCTAAGTATTTCCCTTCAGCCTTTTCTTCTAAAGTGATAGGAAAGTCAAAGCGATTGCGTTCATTCTTGAGGTATTTCTGATAATTTTTCTCACTGGTGAAGGCATCAATGACAATCTTATCTGGTTTAGCACCTGTTTGTAACAATAGGAAGATAGCCTGATTGTGGAGGGCTACTTTAACGGACACAGCATTATGACTCTTACCGTCTCCGACCACTTCATTGTACTTTCTAGGCGAAAGAAGAAGTGCCTTGTGAGGAATTTTCTCCTCCAATATAGGTGCAATCTGACGAATCTTGACATCATTAAGATTTTTAGAATCATCGACCCCAAGAGATCTCAAAAAGGCATGGTCAGCCGGGGTAACTAGACTAGCTACAACAGCTAGACCACCAAAATAGGAGCCATTTCCGACTTCATCTGATCCAATTAGGGCTAGGTTTTGCCCATCAGGTGAATGCTTAGATTCAGCTTGGTACCCAAAACGGCTAGCCAAGACTTCTGGCTTAGCTCCTTGGAAAGTTACCTTTCCTGAAGTATAGGCGATGACACTTATTCCATCGACCTTGGCTGAAAAGCTTGCATAAGGATTTTTAGTCGCAGTCGCATAGCTTGCCAGGTCCTTCTGGAGTGTCGAAATCTGCTCTGCTGTCATTTTTAATACGATTGTGCCCATGAAATCTATTTTAGCACAAAAAAGGAGAATTGGTAGATATTTTACAGACTCGGAATCCCTGAAAATTATTTTTCTAGAGAAGTGCAAAGTCTAAAATTTACGAAAGTTAAAATTTAGGATATAATGATTAGAAAGAGAATGCCTAACCATGCTCTTTTTTCCACAATTAGAGAAAATGGGTTGGCATTTAAGTATCGAACACGCCTCAGAGTAAGTGTCTGAATCTTGCTAACAAATGGCGATATAAAAGCAATAAAATAAGGAGAAGCTGCGGTGGCGAATCCGTGACCACCATTGATTGGCAGCTAACAAGCAAATGGCAAATAAGAACCGTTACAAATTTCATTTTGGAGAGAAGAACCTCACGCTAACAACTGATAAGGACAACCTTTTCATGGAAGAGGTTGAGCGTGTTGCCCACGAGAAATATAAAATTATCAAAGAGCAGATGAAAAATGCTGACAATGAAACAATCGCTATCCTAATGGCTATCAATTCTTTGTCGACTCAGTTGGAACGCGAAATTCAAGTTGAAGATATGGAAAAAGAGTTGGAAACGTTGAGAGCTAAGCAACTTGAACAGCTCAAGGTTAAGGCGACAGCTACAAATGACGATGAGGATGACGCATGATTGGACTCCTTGTCTTAGCCATTATGGCTTGGAATTTCTACATTGGCTACCGTCGAGGCCTCTTTATGCAAGCTTATTACGTGGTTTCAGTCATTATCGCCATGTGTGTGGCGGCCTATTTCTACCGGTCGCTAGGAGAGGCTATCAATCTTTGGGTACCTTATACCAATCCAACCAAGGATGCTAGTATAGCTTTCTTTAAAGATCAGAACATCTTTTCACTTGACCGTGTCTATTATGCGGGCGTTGCTTATTTTGCTATCTACTGTATAGCCTATTATGGCTTACGCTTTCTTGGTATTTTCTTCCATTTTGTGAGAATTGAGCGACTTGATCAGAGACGTTACCAAGTGGTAGGTGGTGTCTTGGCCACCTTAGTGAGTCTTGTGCCTTTGACTATGTTGGGGAATATTCTTGCGACTGTTCCTATGAACAACATTCAAACGCTCTTGTCATCGAGCTGGGTTTTACGTATCTTGATTAATGGTTATTTTCCAGTTAGTCAGATTATCCAGCATTTGTGGACAAGTGTGATATAGAAAATAGAAGTCTTCCTTGATTAAGGGAGACTTTTTTTGTTCATTGTTTTGGTAGGATATGAAAAAGACCGGACACAAGGTCTCAGTCTTTCTTAACTATTTTTACCCTAAGGTTGCAATGGTACATCCGGAACCACCGGCACTTTGTGGGGCATATTCAAAACTTTTAACATGGCGATGACGGCGGAGATATTTGGTAACGGCATCACGGATGACACCTGTACCAATACCGTGGATGATGTCCACCTGACTCATGTTATTAAGTAGGGCTTGGTCAATAAAGGCATCAAGCTCTTGCATGGCTTCTTCGTAACGTTTCCCACGAAGGTCTAGACGGGCACGAGGACCGCCAGATGACTTTTTGGCTTTTTTAACCACGTTAATCTGTTTCTTCTTAGGTTGTTGGGCTTCCGCTTGGGCACGAACAAGAGTGAATTCATCCGCCTTGAGTGTCATCTTGATGAGACCTACCTGGGCTTCCCAGTTACCATTTTTGGCTTGACTGGTAAGGGTACCACGTTGACCATAGGCGGTAACGATGATATCATCTCCGACACGAGGGGCACGCGCAGCCTTTTCTTTCTTGGCCTTACGAAGAACCTTATTCTTAGAGAGGTCCACTTGTGGGGCAAGTTTCTTGAGTTTTCCTTTGGCGTCGATAACTTCATGAGGTTTGAGTTGACTCTTATCGTGGAGATTTTTGAGAATACTATCGCTCTCAGCCAAGGCTGTATCCACCATATCTTGAATTTCTTTCTGAGCCTTTTCGAGTTCCTTGTCGTACTCATGGGAGAATTCGTTATAGAGTTTCTTGACCGCACGGTTGAATTTAAGGTTTTCTTGCTCAACGTCCTTGATGTGTTCCAGACGTTTTTGTGTTTCCACAGATTGAGCTTCAAGTTGCTCGATGATACGGTTGACATCACTATCAGTATCTGTGAGGTTTTCTGCTTCCTTGACAATAATCTCATTCAAACCGAGGCGGCGAGCAATCTCAAAGGCGTTTGAGCGACCTGGAACCCCCTGCATAAAACGATAGGTAGGACTTAAAGTCGCTGTGTCAAACTCCATGCTGGCATTTTCCACATGTTGCGTCTCAATTCCATAGGCCTTAAGCTCAGGATAGTGAGTAGTAGCCATGGTCTTAATCTGGCTCAAACGGAGGTGCTCTAGGATTGCCATGGCTAGACTAGCTCCTTCCTGAGGGTCGGTACCAGCCCCAAGCTCATCGACCAAGACAAGACTGTTGCTATCGGCAGCGTCCAGAATCTCGACAATGTGAGTCATGTGACTAGAGAATGTTGACAAACTCTGTTCGATAGACTGTTCATCTCCGATGTCCGCAAAAATCTCTTGGAAAATGGCCACACGGCTGCCCTTATCGGCTAAGATTGGAAGACCAGATTGAGCCATTAGCTGTGCTAGTCCTAGAGTTTTAAGCATGACCGTTTTACCACCGGTATTGGGACCTGTAATGACAATGGCTGTGAGGTCCTCATCAAAGCGTAAATCGTTGGCTACTGGGTTGACCAAGAGAGGGTGACGAACGTTAAGCAGTTGAAGTGTTTGGTTGTCACTAATCTTTGGAATAACCGCCTTCTTATCTTGGAGATAGAGGTATTTTCCTCGAATGAAGTCTATGTGGCCCAAAATCCAAGCGTTGTTGGCAATCGCAGCGGCTTGTGGACGGAGTTGATCAGACAATTCATGCAGGATACGAGCCATCTCATGACGTTCGTCTGCACGTAATTGTGTAATTTCTTCGTTAAGCTGTATAACGGCGCGTGGCTCGATATACACTGTGTTTCCAGAGCTTGAGATGTCATGCACAACCCCAGCAATACGGTTACGGTAGGTATTTTTGACAGGCAGCACTGAACGATCATTACGACTAGCAATCAAACTCTCAGCCAACATGTGGCCAGATTTCTTGAGAATGTCTTGCAAGGTCTGGCGAATGGCATCATCACAAGATTTGAGTTGACGACGGATATTTTGCAACTCTGGGCTAGCAAAATGCTCAATGAAACCACCGTCATTGATGCTTTGAAGACTGCCTTGTAGACTTGGGAAGGCCTCAATCTTTTCGAAAAGACGTTTTAGAGCGACGAGCTCAACATTTTCAAGGTCAGCGTAGAAGCGACCAAGGTCAGCTGAAGCTTGCAGCACCTTCTTGATGGCAATAAGCTCCTGAATGTTGAGGTCAGCATCCAATTCCAAGCGACGCAAGGGTTCAGAAATATCTCGCAAGCTACCAATGGCAAAGCCGTGGTGTTCTACGAGAATCTCTGCCATTTCTTGGATTTCTGTAAATTGATTTTGAATTCTCTCTGGATTGGTCATAGGCACCAAGTCACGTAACTCCGCCTTAGCCTGTTCGGTCTGCAGGTATTCTGTGAACTGGTCCTTGACCTTGTTAAATTCTAATTGGTCTAAAATCTTTGTGTTCATAGCTTCTATTATAGCACATTTGCCTATGGGGCGTGGAGGTGGGAAATGCCTGAGGTCGTTTTATGAGCGGACTCTTGTCATCAGATGTTGACTAGCTATTTTTACAAAAGAGTCTCCCTAAAATAAGAGGTTTTCAATTAAAACCAATGCTCTCATCTATGCTATAATAAACCTATGACTAATCAGAAAAAATTACTCCTAATTGACGGTTCATCCGTTGCCTTTCGTGCCTTTTTCGCACTTTATAATCAAATTGACCGTTTTCGTAACAATAGTGGCCTTCATACCAATGCCATTTATGGCTTCCACCTCATGTTGGACAACCTGCTTGAGCGTATCCAACCGACTCATGTCTTGGTAGCCTTTGATGCGGGTAAAACAACTTTCCGTACAGAGATGTTTGCGGACTATAAGGCTGGTCGTGCCAAGACTCCAGAGGAATTCCGTGAGCAGTTTCCTTATATCCGTGAGATGTTGGCTGCACGTGGTATTGCCTATTATGACCTGGCTCAGTATGAGGCAGACGACATTATCGGTACCTTGGCTAAGATGGCTGAAAATACCAGTGAGGACTATCAAATTACTGTTGTCTCTGGGGATAAAGACTTGATTCAGCTGACTGACGAAAACACAGTCGTTGAGATTTCGAAGAAAGGTGTGGCTGAGTTTGAGGCCTTCACACCCGACTACCTCATGGAGAAAATGGGGATTACCCCAGCGCAATTCATCGACCTCAAGGCTCTCATGGGTGATAAGTCCGATAATATTCCAGGAGTTACTAAGATTGGTGAAAAGACTGGTCTCAAGCTCCTCTTGGAACACGGTTCTCTTGAAGGTATCTATGAGCATATTGATGAGATGAAGAAGTCCAAAATGAAGGAAAATCTTATCAATGACAAGGAACAAGCCTTCCTCTCTAAAACACTGGCGACCATTGATACCCAGTCTCCTATTGAAATTGGCCTAGATGATACAGCCTTTACGGGACCTGACCTTGAAAAATTGGCAGCCTTTTATGACGAGATGGGCTTTGTTCAGTTCAAAAATGCCCTTGGTGGAGAGGCTGTGCCGCAGGATTTTGATGTGGCCTATACTGAGCCTAGCCAAGTGACAGCGGATCACTTTAGCTCTGATGATTTCTTCTATTTTGAAATTCTCGGTGACAATTATCACACAGAACCTATCATCGGTTTTGCTTGGGGGAATGACAAGCAGATTTATGCGTCTACAGATACAGACCTACTTAAATCAGAGGCATTCCAGGCAGCTCTTTCAAAAGCTGTTAATATCTACGATTTCAAGCGTAGTAAGGTCCTTTTGAGCCATCTAGGTATTGACTTGCCGACGGCTAATTTTGATGCCCGTCTGGCCAAGTATCTGCTCTCAACCGTTGAAGACAATGAATTGTCAACCATTGCCCGCCTCTATACGGACCTACCGTTGGAAACAGATGAAGTGGTCTATGGCAAGGGAGCTAAGCGTGCGGTTCCTGAAAAAGAGGTCTTACTCAGCCACCTGGCTAAGAAAGTCAAAGTCCTTCAGGTTGCCAAACCGGTCATGCTCGAAAAATTGGCTGAACACGTTCAATCAGAGCTCCTCTTTGATATGGAATTACCACTGGCAAATGTACTAGCCAAGATGGAAATCGCTGGTATTAAGGTTAAGGGACAAACCCTTAACGAGATGGCAGTGGAAAACCAAGTAGTTATCGATAAATTGACCCAAGAAATCTACGAAATGGCGGGCGAGGAGTTCAATATTAACTCGCCTAAACAGTTGGGTGTTATCCTTTTTGAAAAGATGGGGCTACCTTTGGAATACACTAAGAAAACCAAGACCGGTTACTCAACAGCTGTGGATGTCCTTGAACGATTAGCACCGATTGCTCCAATCGTAGCTAAGATTTTGGAGTACCGCCAAATTACTAAGCTTCAGTCTACCTATGTCTTGGGGCTTCAGGATTATATCCTTGAGGATGGCAAAATCCATACCCGTTATGTGCAGGATCTAACTCAGACAGGACGTCTGTCATCAGTGGATCCCAACCTGCAAAATATCCCCGTTCGCTTGGAGCAAGGTCGTCTCATTCGTAAGGCCTTTGTCCCATCGACTGAGGATGCAGTGCTTTTAAGCTCGGATTACTCACAGATTGAGTTGCGCGTGCTTGCCCATATTTCGGGAGATGAGCATTTGATTGCAGCCTTTAAAGAGGGGGCAGATATCCATACCTCTACAGCCATGCGTGTTTTTGGCATTGAAAAGCCAGAGGATGTCACACCTAACGATCGTCGTAACGCCAAGGCTGTTAACTTCGGTATCGTTTATGGCATTTCTGACTTCGGCCTTTCTAACAACCTTGGCATTAGCCGTAAAAAGGCCAAGGAGTATATCGACACCTACTTTGAGCGTTATCCTGGTATCAAGGCCTATATGGATAATGTGGTTCGTGAGGCCAAGGATAAGGGTTATGTAGAAACCCTCTTCCATCGCCGTCGTGAGTTGCCAGATATCAATTCTCGTAACTTTAATGTTCGCAACTTCGCAGAGCGTACAGCCATCAACTCGCCTATTCAGGGAAGTGCTGCTGATATCCTCAAGATTGCTATGATTAACTTAGACAAGGCTTTGGTAGAAGGTGGCTATAAAACTAAGATGCTCCTCCAAGTGCATGATGAAATCGTCCTTGAGGTGCCAAACGATGAACTTGTAGCGATGAAAGCCTTGGTTAAAGAAACCATGGAAGCTGCAGTCGAACTCGCTGTCCCACTCATTGCAGATGAGAATGACGGCCGCACATGGTATGAGGCAAAGTAAAACATGAAAGAAAATTTTCCATTTACCTACTTTCTCTTGCGTTACATGCTAGGATTCCTGGCTGTTGTCCTAGGTATTGTAGCAGTATTGGTGATTATCACCTACTTTATGACCAAGTAGAAATAGACAGATGAAAGCTGGACTGAGGTCCAGCTTTTTTGCCTATTGAAAACCACCAGCTATGCTAGTGGTTCCGAAAAGTTTTTAACGATGTATCAAAAAAGTTCCCCTAAAGTGTTATATTAGATAGGGTTTCCCGACCAGTAGCTAATATACTAATGAGACTTGCTAGTCGGGTCAGCTAGCAAAGGTGGTGCTGAATCGGTGGTTTCTTAAGCCTTGGCCGGTAGCAGAGGCTTTCATCCGAAGAGCAAGTCACAAGTTCTAATCTATGAACTTAGAAAGGAAGGAATAACTTAGAACAGCTCTCAAATAAATTTGGAATAAACATTTCTAATTTTAGTTATATAATTAAATTGATTAATCGTTAACCTTTATTTTATAATTAGATAAACAAATTTGAATTTCTGGAGTAGTAGTGCAATGAAAAAGGATAAATATAAGAATTTGATTTTCGCATATACGGTTTTATATACATTTGTAACGGTGCTAAACAGCATTTTGTATTTATATAACGGAATATATGAGGATCCGAGCGGAAACTGGCACGAAATAGACAGAGCAATCATAGTTTTAATAGGTGTAGTGGCATATGCTCTTGTTACAGAGCTGGTTATAAAGCCTATGGTTCTAAGATATGCAGTTTCGTACATACCGACAGTTTTACTTGCATTTTTTTATGTATGGTCTACGAGCTTTAGAGAAAATTTAGCTCAGTCCGCGTATATGGACGTCTGGATAAATTTCACGTCTATGTTCGTTATATTTTGTATAGTCCATTTTATTGTGTACAAATGTAGAAAAAAGAAAGGGACAATGAAGTAAACTAATTCCAATTTATAGTATTGTATACGGCAAAGGTAGCAATTGAATATGGTAAAATTACTGATGGCTTTTTTAAAGCAGGACTTGTACCAAAAGAAGTTGGTCCTGGAGGTGGAACATTGTCGTTTTTACCCAAAGGAGTACCTTTGACTGGTTCTGTAATGTCATCACCTAATGAGAAAGTAGACGATCAGTCAGATAAAAGTAAGGATCGTATCTGGGGTGGGCAGTCGCTTTATGGCACCACTGACGACAGTTACTTCTTCTACAAGGTAGATTAATAATTCACAAGCTGAAACTGAAACGTTTCGGCTTTTTTGTTTTCTCCATAGTGACATTTATGTCACTATTTTTTATTGGCTCACTTACCTATAATAAAAGCATAACTGAGAACAGCGACAGGAGTTCTTAATAAAAAGGAGTGTCGTATTATGATTGAATTTTTGATGTCAAAAAATGTGACTTATTTGGAATTGTTTTATATCTTTCTGGGAGTAGTTCTTTCAAAGGTATACCTTGCTTTGCATGGCCGGAAGCACAATAAACTTGATGCATAAGAAAAAGGGTAGCACTCAATGCTATCCTTTTTTGCTGTCTTCATAAGTTTTAATCATTTTCTTCTGTGGTGTGGCCATTGGGAACTGGTCGAAGTCCTCAGCCGCTACCCAGCATAGCTCCTTATCGGTAGTGAGTTTGTCGTCATTAACGCTACCTTCTACCATCACGATGGTCCATTTTTGGTGGCTGAAGGTATGTTTTACAGGTGTAAAATCATTGTTCGTCCACTCTGGTTTAAGGGCATAATTTTCCTCAAAAATAGCCTTTTGAGAGACTGTCTCGAGAATACTATCATCTTTTTCAAAAAGTCTGAGTTGTTGGCCAATAAAGTCCGTTTCCATGATAGGAAAGGACCAGAAACCACCTAGCAGACGTCCCTCGATATTTTTTTCGAGCAGAAATTCACCCTTTGCATTTCTGATAATAAAAGCCTGAATTTGCATAGGTTTAGGCTTCTTCTTAGGCAATTTGATAGGGTACTTGTCATAAGTTCCGTTGAGATAGGCTGCACAGAAAAAGCGAATAGGGCTTTCGTCGGGTCTTGGATTTTTAGCTGATTCGATATCGGTCCCAAGGTCCATAAGCGCCTGATTAAAGTCCCCTGGACGGTCAGGGTCAATCAAAATGTCCATAATCGCTTGAAAAATCTTACGATTTTTGGCGTCTCCGATATCGTAGTTGACCTCAAAGAGACGGGCCATAACTCGCATAACATTACCATCAACAGCGGGCTCTGGGAGTCCAAAAGCAATGCTAGAAATAGCACCAGCAGTATAGGGTCCGATGCCCTTGAGTTTGGCGATGTTTTCATAAGTATCTGGAAACTGACCATTAAAATCATTCATGATTTGCTGCGCAGCCTTTTGCATGTTTCGGACACGTGAATAGTAACCTAGCCCCTCCCAAGCTTTGAGAAGCTTCTCTTCTGGAGCTTCAGCCAAATCTTTAACTGTTGGGAACCAGTCTAAAAAGCGCTCGTAATAGGGAATGACAGTCTGAACCTGTGTTTGTTGTAGCATGATTTCACTAACCCAGATATAATAGGGATTTTTAGTTCTACGCCACGGTAGGTCTCGTTTCTCTCGATTGTACCAGTCCAGGAGTGTACGACGAAAAGAGGCGATTTTCTCAGCATCCCACATGACAATGCCGTATTCTTTTAAATCTAACATGTCTCTATTGTAGCAAAGAAATCTTTTTTCAAAAAATTATGCGTTTTTCTGTTAAAAAGATTGACAAAAGTAAGCGTTTACATTATACTAAGAGTGTAAAGAAGATAAGGATTCATCAAGGAGGTAAAAGCCATGGTGAGAGTCAATATTTCAAGGTATAAAAACGGAGACTAAGATCTCTAAACAAAACAGTAGGCAAAACAAATAACTTTACCAATCATCTCTGAGGAGCGTGACCGCATGACAGTAGGACGTTACAAGAACGGAGATTAATTCAGTCGCATAAAATAGCTACAAGGGAGTGATACCACCAGAAGTCGAAAGCCAAACTCAAATCTGTTAACTTAAGAAAAAGTGAGGTAAAGCTCATGAGAGATGTTAGTAGGTATAAAAATGGAGACACTTAGGTTGTTGCGTAAAATAGCCTAAGGAGTGATACCCATGCCACACGAAACGTAAATCCTATATTCTTAAGATGAACGAGGTGAGTTCATGAAAAATATCAGTAGGTATAAAAACGGCGATTAAAAATGTTGCATAAAATAGCTACAAGGGAGTGATACCACCAGAAATCGAAAGCTAAACTCAAGATTAACGTCAAAAAGTGAGGTAAAGCTCATGAGAAATGTTAGTAGGTATAAAAATGGAGACACTTAAGCTGTTGCGTAAAATAGCTTAAGGAGTGATACCGATGCCAAATGAGTAAACTATCGACAAAAGTTAAATGCTTAAATCTTGTAAAAAAGTACCGAGGTGACGCTTATGTTGATGTTTGATGTAAGTCGTTATAAGAACGGCGACAAGTAAATCTCATTGAGTGGTCAATGGGGAGATAGGTCTCAAATCATACGAATCAGAGGTGATTACTATGATGATGAATTTAGGACGTTATAAAAATGGAGACACTTCAAGTTATTGCATAAAATAGCTTAGGGAGTGATACCAATGTAATAGAAAATTTACAATACAAAGAAGTTATTTGTAAGTTGATGGAGGTAATCTATGATTGCTAGGTATAAAAATGGTGACACACAATGACTCCTCCTTATGAAAATATTTTTTACAAAATTCCAAAAGGATGTTCTAATGACAATTGAAGAATCTTAAAAGCTCATTCTAGCGTGTAAGAATGAGCTTTTTGATATGTTGAATTTTGCTGAAAGGTACTTAATCCTTATTGTTTAACTGGACCTTTCGTAGGAGAGCCAGTCTTTTTTGTTCTTCGACTAGAGCCATAAAGATTTGGTATTGATTTTTAAGATGCGGCAGGAAGCTCTTAGGAATCTTGCTATCAAAGCTTAGGTTGTTCAGAAATATGGGAGCACTACTATCTCTATAGATTTGTCCTTGGAAGAAGTAGTTGTCGGTCACGATATCAATTGAGATACGTGATGAGCGCCATCGCCGTTTGCGCATGTACTTGGGTTTTCAACGAATCTTAAGTTGCTGGTCCTTGATATACCACCCCATAATGTCTATTCTAGCGGTCTGTTTCGTTTTGTCATCAAAGTAGGTTACTGGTACGCTTAAAACCTGCTGGCTTCTTGGCGAGGTTAAGAAGGAATGAAAATCAGGAATGAAGTCGTAGTCCTTGCTGGATACTTCCGATAGACCGTTTTCTTCTCGTATTTTGCCACGACTGGTGTACTTGAAGAAGTCAAAACTCTTACCTTGTCTTTCTAGTCGATCAGCCTCTAATTGATATCTTGTCACCTGATCACCGATATTTTTAGTCGTCTTGAGGTAACGCATGATTTCTGCATTCTTGTAGTAAAGAGCGACGAGATTTTTTAGACGTTGACTAGGGTCCAGAGAGTGTAACTTGTCTGGAAAAGACAAAATTTGTATGCTATGAACAGAGGCTAAAGGGACAGCAGCGATGCCTGATAAGAGATTATCTTGTTCAAAGAGGGAGACGGTATCAAAATGACTGGTATGACCAAGCTGATGTCTTATGTCAACAACAAAGAGGTTATTGTCCTGTTTAAAAGTGATAATGTAGGTATCACTTGGACCTAAGTTTTTAAAATCATATTCTAGGGTAGTAATAGGAATATTGTAGTAGTGGTTAAAGGTTGGAAGTCCTAGTTTTTCTCCTAATTTCTTTTTATGATAAAGCATTCTCTTATTTTAGCATGAAGTTTGACCGGAGAAAAGATGACTCATAGGGCTTAATTTTTTTTGAGGGATTCAAATTTCTAACTCTTTACGTATGTGTCCTGAATTGGGAGAATTAGATAAATAACATTAAGAGAACGTGGAAAGCGTTCTCTTTGTTTTTTCTCATACTAACTCTCGGAGGTTCAATTATGAAATCAAATCAGAAAAAATTACGTGCTAAACAAAGACAATCAAGAAATATGGTTATTGTGTCATTGATGAATGATACAGGATGGTCACGTGAAAAAGTAGTTGAATCTTTGAAGGAACTTGAAGAGTATAACTTGATTAAGTTTCCTAAACAAGGTGGTATGATGCTGAAAGTTGGGGAGGTAAGGTAATGGCTTACGGTAGAATTTCTTTAGAGCAGGCTTTGAATAGCGACAATTTCTATCAACTTCCAAAAGTGGTTATTAAATCTAAGTATTACCGCAAACTGAAAGCAGAAGCTAAGTTGATGTTTATGCTTTGCCGTGACCGTTTAAGTGCTTCGCTTGATAGCACTCGTAAAGGTGACTTACGATTCGTGGATGACTTGGGCGATATTTTTATTTATTACAACATTGAGGACTTGTCTGAAGACCTTGGTTGTGGTCGAGATAAAGTCATGAAGTTGAAAAAAGAGTTAATTAAATATGGGCTGATTGATGAAGTTAGACAAGGTTTAAATAAGGCTAATCGCATCTATGTCAAGAACGCTATCACAGATATTCAAATTCTTAATATGGAATTTGAGGAAGCTCAACAGCTCTTAAACCCAGTGAAATCAACGGAAGTCGAAAAAGCCGACTTCCGGAAGTCGGAAAATACGACTTCAAGAAGTCGTGAAATCAGACTTCAAGAAGTCGCAAATTACGACTCAACTTATACTAAAGTGAGTGAGATTAAAGAGAGTAATAATAAAGTCAGTCATTTTGATGATGATGAGGAAATGGCTCACTCTAGTCAAGATGATAAATATCAAAATACGCTAAACCGTAAAGTTGACGAAGTGACAAAGTACGATAGAGATTATATTTGGGGACTTGTATATGAACGTCTAAGACAAGAGAGGTTCTCAAAAGCTTCAGCAGATTTTGTAATGCGTCACTTTGATGAACGTTATCAATACGCCCTGGAAAATATGCGTTACGCATCCTCTACAGAAAAAATTGCAGAATTTGTCTTTAATGGCATCCTAGCTGTTTTCAATCAAGAGAAACGAAAACAAGAAAATGCTAATGGATGACCTGGCAAATATAAGTAAGTACCTTCTTGAAAGCATGACCTGGATAAGTCGTTAAACTGTCACAAATGTTTTTTAGGAGGTAGCAAAATGAAATTTGCTAACAAACTTACCGCTAAAGCTATGCTTGCAGTCGCTCTTCTTGGAGTGGGTGGTGCAACAATCAGTGCTGTTCAGCACAAGGCAGGTGATAATGTCGCACACGCAGACACTCCAGTAAGACGTTACTATGAGTACCGCCGAATTCGTGGAAGTCTCTATTACCGTAGTGTCCTAAAAGGCTATGCTAATGGCGTTGGATGGGTCTATGACAGCGTTGGCCCTTGGATTTCAACTGGTATGTAACAAGCTGCTTTAGCTTTGACCTTAGCAGGTCTTAAAACTGCTTGGTGTTCCTTGAAAACTGAATAATAATCTTTCGTCCTGATTAGTGATACTTAAGGCATAAAATAAAGAAATGGGGGCGAAAGCGTAGCTAGTAGAAGTATATCTAGCGCCTGGTATCAAGTATAACAAAGGCACGCTTACAGGAAGTAAGTGCTAACGAGGTAGGACCCACAGTTTAAATTGTGTGGTTGGTCAAGCGGGCCGTGGCTACCAGCCTTAATGAGTTCGAGGTGAACAAAGCTATAAACCTTACGTCAAAATGCAGATTTAACTATTTTGGGGTTAAACAAAAGCAAAAAAAGGAGTTCGAAATGAATGATACTCTTTTGAGATTATCTGATCTCAGGCAACTCGGTCTTGAAGGTGGTGTACTGCTATATCTTCAAGACGGTACCGTTGCCAAATGTCGGCCAAAGTTCGCAGCAATTCAAAAAAAAGAGCGAAAAAATGGACGACTTGTAAACGTGGAAGAGATTGTGCCTTTTGCAACTATATTTCAAGCAATATCAGTCGTTAAACGGAATAATTTAGTTATTGCAAGAAAATTTGTGCAAAACAACCAATCCTTCCTTCGCTTAAGCGGTGTTGGTTATCACCGCAAGGAAAAGAAAAGAGAGGTACGAGACTTTGAATAAAGCAAAATTTATTTCACTTATCTCAACAGCAGTGCTTGCAACTGCATCATCAGGGGTTTTCGCTGATGAAACAACGCCTGTTATTGACGGATCAACTAGCCCAACGGTTAGCGTGACTGCTCCTGTTCCAACAGATAAGTCAACAGACAAGGCTCCTGATACGAGTGCTAGTCATGTATCAGACGGGACTTCTGGTGTTACAGCACCTACAACACCTGTGACACCAGCTCCTCCAACAACACCAAAGTCTGAGGAAAAACCATCCACTTCTGAGACGGTGAAGTCAAAAACAACTGCTTCTAACAGTCAAATTCCTGACCCAAATAAGGTAACGGATAAAGCTCCTGAAGCTAAACCGTCAACTGAGAAACAAGCAGCAGCCACTGAAACAGAGGCGTTACCACACACTGGTGATGACACTGCCCTTACAGTAAGCCTTACAAGCCTAGGCGCATTTCTTATTGCAGCAGGACTTGGTTTCTTGCCAAAACGTAAGAAGGACTAGATGGATTACCTAAAACCAATTTTAGGAATTCTTTTATCATTTGTAATTTTAATTGGTCTTAATATGCTATACATTTTAATCGGCCGTTATATTACAAATTTTAAAAAATTATCAGGACGGTTTGAATGGCTTGATAAACCCGTCTTAAAGAAGAGGTCTTCAGCAACCTCTACACAAAAAAACCCCGACGGCCATCGGGGTTAGTTAAAAATTTATAAAAATTTAAAACTTACATCGACATTATAGCATAATAATGTCAGAAAATAAATAAACCTAATCATTAAAATACAAGCCAGTTAGATTTCATTTAACCAAGAACTACGATAAGACATTGGTTAGTAGCGAGTGCTTTTAGGAGCGTAACGGGGTTCGATTCCCTGGCTCGTTATTTGTTTGAATATTGACCTAGATAAGTCAATAAACTGTCTATGAAATCTAACTGTCCTTTGTATAGATGGAGGTTCTATCATGATTGAATATAAACAAGAAGCTCCACAAGTCATCTTACTAGAAGATGAACCTTGTGTGATTATTGAAGAAGACTAACTAGAGGCTGATGCCTCTTTTTTGCGAAACAAAGGAGAAATAATAAAAATGGAAGTTGTTACAAAAATTATTACTGTCATGGGTTCATTGGTCGCTATTGGTGGCCTAGGATGGGCATTTGTAGGTGCAATTGAGTTTTTCCAAGGGAAAAAAAACCAAAACCCACAGCAAACCGATAACGGAATGGCAGGTATGGTTTATGGTGGCGGACTAGCTGCTGTATCAGCAGGTATTGCAGCTGCAATTGTTGGTGCGATCAACGCAATTCAATTTTAAAAGATATTTAGAAAGATATTAAAGCATTAGTAATTATGATATAATAAGAAAAAGATTAGGAAAGAGGTTGATGATTATGAATAGAGAAGAATGGATTGACTATTACGAAAGTATCAATGGTCATAAACCATCTATTTCAGAGGTTTATGAAGCCGAAAAAAATGGTGATATTTTTGTAATTTCTGAGTCATCTACTCCTTTAACTGTCGAAAGTCAGGATTATATTTCAAATCATAGTCCTAACTATCGCAAAAAATCAGCCTGGAGAAGCCTTTGGAATGCACTGACATTTATCTTCAGTGTTTTATGGGGGTTGGTAAAACTTGCTTTCTCACTTGCTTTATTTATAGTTAATATTATTTTGACCATTTTCTTCTTTTTTGTACGTATCATAGGTTTTGTTTTTCTCTTATCACGTTAATATTTATCATGAAGTGTTTCAGACACTTCTTTTTTTATCCTTAAAGTATGAAGGGAGGACTATGGACGAACTTATAAAAAACATGACAAAAAGTTTAAGGCAATATAATAGCGCTGCAAACCAAGCTGTTATTGGTATTAATAAAAGTTTTGTTGTAGTAGGATATATTATTGTTAGTTTCTTTTTGTTAGTAGAAATGATGTCCTGGTACAAGTATCTTAAGCAACAAGGCGGAGAACTGACTTATCGTCTCATGTTAGAAGTTGCTTTAAAGTATCTTATTGCATACTTTCTAGTAGCCCTGTCAAGCCAAATTGTTGTTGCTATTATGCAGGTTACTAGTCTATTGATACGTATGGTTGGAGCTAACGTATCGAATGATCTTTTTGAATTTACAGCTCTTAAAAAAGGAAATTGGGTCATTAGGGCGGTTGTAAATGCACTAGCATATCTTTGCGGTGCCACAGCCTTGATGCTAACAAATATCCTAGTATTTATGAGATTTATTGAACTTTATCTCTACAGAGCCGTATCGCCTTTAATCGTTGCTTTTTGGATGTCTGATGACACAAGAAGCATTGCGACTAATTTATTGAGAAAGACTACCGCAGCTGCCCTCCAAGGACTTTTGATTGTCATTTTATTGGTTATTTGGCATGCCTTCGGAGTGCAAACCGATATTGACCTAGCTAATGCAGATTGGATAAAAACATTTGCATCAGGTTTTTCTTATATTGGAAAGTGCATTTTATTTGTTTGGTTGCTCTTAGGTTCACAACGGATGGCAAGATCACTTCTCCAAGCTAACTAAATGGAGGTATACAGTTGAATAAAAGTAAATTAGGGTCGATTTTCCTAAAAGAAATTGATCAGTATGAAAGATCGGTTGTAGGCGGTATGACGGCCCGCATTTTTATAATGGTCTTAGGTGTAGGAACTGTCGTTATGATTGGTGTCTTACCAACAGTTTTTTGGTCTATTCCTGACCTATATATGTATATGGTGGTTGTTCTAGGAACACCACCTTTTATCGTCTATGGGCTTAAGTTGGACGGGATTGTTAAAGAACGAATGCTATTTATATTAACAATTCAAGAAAGAAGCTATCAAACTGATGATGATTTCACAGCATTTGGAAATAACATGGAGGTAACTTATGGTAATTCTGCCTTTTCACAAGCAAAAGATGTCCACGAATGGAATTAAGCCATCTCTTACACAAGAGGAGCTAGCGGAACTTTTTGAAGAAGCCGAAGTTTGGAAGCTTGGACTTAATCGTCAACGTGATTTGAATACACCTTCAGGTGTTATTCTTGGGAGCTCAGGAAGTGGTAAAAAGGTAACAGTTAGTTCAATGGAAATAATTCCAACTTTATTTAAAAACATATATGATAGATGATGATTTCACAGCATTTGGAAATAAGGAGGTAACTTATGGCAATTCTGCCTTTTCGCAAGCAAAAGATGTCCACGAATGGAATTAAGCCAACTCTTACACAAGAGGAGCTAGAACGTGGGAAACAGCTACAAAAAGCATTAAAAAAATCAACTCAAAATACAATTAAGTACACGAGTCTTTTTGAAGATGGACTCATGCACATTACAGGTCGTGAGTTTTCACGGACCTATGCCTTGGGTGATGCTAACTACATTACCGCAAGTGATGATGAAAAATCAGATATTATAGATTACTATGCTGATGCTTTAAATGTCTTAGACAGTGATAACACCTATCAACTCACGGTCATTAACCGTCCTTTACCTGACAATGCTGTAGAGCAAATTTCTTATGATAGAGTAAATGATGGTTTCAATGATTATCGTGATGAATACAACAAAATAATTAAAGATCGTTTTGATAAGGAACAAAATAACTTTGAGGTTAAAAAATTTGTTACAGTTTCTACAATAGCTGAAGATAGAAAAATGGCCTACCGTAGGCTTAATGACGTTGAAAACAACTTTACAGCTCAATTCCAGGCGGTAGATGTTGATTTCAAGGTATTAAATGGCTCAGATCGATTAAATATCTTCTCTGATATTCTTAGAGGTAATCCATACTTGAACCTTGATTACCGTGACCTTATCCGAAGTGGTCTTGGTACCAAGTCATTTATTGCACCTGGTTCAATTTGGTTCCAACCTAAAATGATGAAGATTGATAATCAATTTGGACGTGTAATGTTTGTCAGAAATTATCCGAATTTCCTTAATGATCGTTTGATTAAGTCGCTCGTAGATGTTGGTATTGAATTAGTTATCAATGTTTTAGCACGTCCTTATGATGTAGGTGAGTCCTTGAAAAAAATCAATAATGCAGAGGCGGCTATCAAAATGGATATGGTCAAAAGTCAAAAAGCAGGGGCTCGTGATGGTATTTCACAGGAACTTGCTACTGGTGGGGTTGCTGCGGAACTTGCTGAAGAAGCCGAAGTTTGGAAGTCTGAAATACAGGATAATGACCAAAAAATTTATTCAGGCATTTTCACAGTCTTCTTTAAAGCGGATAGCGAAGAAGAGCTAGAAGATTTTACAAGTCGAGTTAAGGCTGCTGGACGTAAGCATGGCGCAGAATTTGATGTAGCCTCTTACCAACAAGAAAATGGTCTTAATTCAACTTTACCGATTGGCATTCCGTTCCTTGAAGTGAAACAAAATTATATGCGTGACATGACAACCTCTAATATTGTGACACAGGTCCCTTTCACGAACGTTGACCTTCAAAGTAAGAGCCCCTGGGCAGTCTATTATGGCCAAAACCAATTAAGCCATAATTCGATTACCCTTGATCGTCAACGTGATTTGAATACACCTTCAGGTGTTATTCTTGGGAGCTCAGGAAGTGGTAAGTCGGTAACAGTTAAATCAATGGAAGTAATTCCAACATTATTGAAAAACATATATGATAGAGTCATCATAGTAGACCCTGAAGATGAGTATAGTGATATCGGACGAGAATTTGGAGCACAGATGATAGATATTTACCCAGGTTCTCAGACTCACCTTAACCTGCTTGACTTGCCTGATATGGATAAACTGGATGCTGAAGATGGAGATCCAATTGCTCAAAAATCTTCATTGTTGATTGGTTTCTTTGAAAACGTTCTTACAGAAGTTACAGATGCCCAGGTGTCTATTATTGACCGTGTAACTCACTTAACTTACGAACGTTTCCAAGATAAAGGACGTATGCCAACCCTTAAAGATTGGCATGATATTATGTTAGATCAACCAGAACAAGAAGCTAGAGATATGGCAATTGCTTCTGAAACCTATGCTAAAGGTTCTCAGGATATTTTCTCTTATGAAACTAATGTAGATATCAATGACCGCTTTGTTATCTTCAATTTGAAAAAACTTGATGGGAAATTGAAGCCTTTCGCACTGATGGTTATTCAAGACTATATTTGGAATATGGTTGTTAACAATCAAGGAAAATTTACTACACGTATTTACTTTGATGAAATGCAAAACCAATTTCAAACTGATAATCAGGCGCTATTTTTCACTAACTTGTACGCCCGTGTCCGTAAATATGGGGCAATCCCTACGGGAATTACTCAGAACGTGGAAACGTTGCTTGATCGTACTGAAGGACGAAAGTTGTTAAACAACTCAGAATTTGTTGTCCTTCTGAAACAAAAAGGGTCTGATGCCCGTGAATTGGCAGCTATGTATGAATTGACAGAAAGTCAATTAAGATACGTAACGAAACCTAAAGCAAAGGGAACAGGTATTATTATTGCAGGCGGAACAGTGGTTCCTTTTGAAAACCCAATCCCAAACACTACGAAATTATTTAAACTAATTGCAACAGATGCTTATTCTGAAGCAGGTGCATAGAGGTGATAGATAATCACCTCTTTTTTCATATCTAAATAGAAAGGGGTGATTATTTCTTGAGTAATAATCAATCGCCAAAAAGTAGATACTCTCAAAGAAAACAAGAAATCAGTCAGGCTGTTCAAAGGCATAATAACAATAGAGGCCGAATTGCACAGCGAGGTGCTAATAAAGAGTATAAAGAAGCTAAGGCCGCTTATCGGGAAGCTGCTAAGAACTATCGTAAAGGAGGGGGAGCTGAAGCTCTCAAACTTAAGAAGAAGAATAAAGATAACTTAAGGATTGCTCGTAAGACAAAGAAGATAGTTAAAAAGACAAACCCGACAAAGACTCAGAAGATTACAAGAGCTGTTGCTCAAACAGGTACAAGCGCTGTTACTTCTTATATTGCATCAGGTCTAAGTCAAGATGAAGATTTAGCGGAAATTGTAAATCATACGAGAACGTCAAAAAATGCCATTCACGGTGCTAAAAAAGGTGCCAGAGGTATCGGAAGAGTATCTAAAGCAACAGGTAGGGGTGTTGTTAAGGGCTCTCGTTTTGCCAAACGTTCAACGAAATCAGCAGGAAGAGTCGCAAAAAGGACTGCTAAGAATGCTAGGCGTGCTGCACAGGCAAGTGTCAAAGGAGCCAGAAGAGCCTTGCAAGTGGCTCAGCTAGCTATTAAGGCTGCTGCTGCTGCTGTCAACGGAGCGATTGCTTTCTTTGCGACACCAGTTGGTTGGGTGGTTGCTGTAATTCTGGCTTTAATGTTACTTGTGGTCATGGTCACTGGTGTATTCTCGTCAAATATTGTTCAACAAACAGATTTCAGTTTAAATGACTCTTGGGTCCAATTATCTAAGACAGACCGTAAAAAATCGAATGATAAGGTTGAATACTACACAGATATTGATGAAATTCTACTATACATGAATTACCGTTACGGAGGAGAATGGGAACCATCTGCCAAGTGGGAAGATGGTAATGGTGGCAAATGGGCAGGAAAATTTGGTCTAAACCATTTCTCAGATGCTCTTGATGATATTTGGAAGCAGGAAAACGAAGACCCAAACAACCTGAAGACAATGAAAGATGTCTATACAAACGGGAAAGAGTGGACCAAACTCAGTAAGTCTGATCGTGAAGAATATGAAGAAATTCTTGAAAATGCAAAGGAGTCAGGGAAATACCCTGGAATGCAAGAACTTCAAAACCCTCTATATAACGCTGCTGATGATAAAAGTCAGTCTGAAGGAGTCATGATAGAAAAACGTTATGGTTATACAGCAAAAGATAAGTTTAGCTATAACACTACTATTAAGGCCTCTTCAGGTCAAAAACTTTATGCGCCTATGGACGGAAAAGTTGAGGTTGGAAAATCTACACTAAAGACCTTTAAAACGAACCTTCCAAAGGATAAGAAGGAAAGCGAAGAAAAGAAACAGAAGACTAATATCATTATCTATACAGATGATGCAGAGTTTATTTTCTATAACGTTTCAGGAGCTCGTGTTAAGTCTGGAGACAAGATTGAAGAGGGGACTGAATTAGGGGCTGTTCAAGGTAATGGGCAAGAAATTGCCTATGCTAAACGCAAAGAGACTTTGGATAGCAGTGATAAGTCTGACAAACGGTATTATGACGAAGCCAAATATCTTGAGAAACGTGATGAAGATAATGAGGATTCCAGAACCTTCACCCGTAACGTAGATAAAAAAGGGAAGAAGATTGATAAATGGCAAATCGTCAATCCTGGTTTTTACTTTCCCTTTGTTGCTTACAGCCAACATACCCAAGTGACAACGACAGAGACAGCAGGTGAAATGAGTGGACGAGCAAAACAACTTTATGATTTAGTCAAGAAGTCCCTTCCTGAAGCAACCGACAACGGAATTGCTGCAATGGCAGGGTGTTTTGGTGTAGAGTCTCAAATTGAGCCTAAACGTGCTGAAGGAGATTATCTCTCCCCTCCTGTCGGAGCTTCTGCTGACTCATGGGAAAATGAGGAATGGTTGAATATGGGAGGCCCTGCTATTTATGGTGGAGGTTTCCCAAACATTCTTCACCGTGGACTCGGTCTAGGACAGTGGACAGATACAGCAGATGGGGCAACACGTCACACACTCTTACTTGAATATGCTAAGAAGATTGATAAAAAATGGTACACGCTTGACGCTCAAGTCCGTTTCATGCTTGAAGGGGATAACCCCTACTATATCAATATTCTGAAAAGCGTATTGACAAGTAATGATGATGTAGATACTCTGACGAGTCGTTTTCTTTCCCAATGGGAAGGTGTTCCAGGCGATAAAATTAGCGAACGTCAAAAGATTGCAAAACAGGCTTTGACTTGGTTCCATCAAACACCTAAGAGCTCTGGCACAGGTTCAGGGCCAGGAGGGACTAAAGCCTCTTCATGGGACTTCCCTAGTGAATATGAAGGTAAACTGAAATGGGGTCAACCGTCTAGTAACACTGTGACAGGCTATCCAGGAAATAATTACCCTGCAGGACAGTGTACTTTCTATGTTTGGAACCGAGTACACGAAACCTGGGGACTTGATGTAGCTCCACAACTTGGGAACGGTCAAGATTGGGTTGCTAACCTTGTAGCTCAAAACGGTTGGCATACTACCTCAACCCCGCAAGTTGGGGCCGTATGTTCAACTGCTGGTGGCTTTGACGGTACTTTAGGTATCTATGGGCATGTAATGTTTGTTGAGCACGTTAATGATGATGGTTCATTCTTGGTTTCTGAGCTTAACTATACTTTTGTCCAAGATAAGGTCCATTGGAGGGTTGTCAATAATGCAAATTATTATAGTTTCGCTATGCCTCCTGGACAGTAAAATACAATGAAAGAAAGGTCTATTATGATTGATACATTCAAAGTTAAAATTTTAAAAGGAGTAGGAATTGCTATTGTGGTGGTTCTGATCTTCGTTATTGGGTTCGGTGTTGGACATATTGGAAAGTCAACACAGAAAGTGTCAGCTCCTAAAACAAAAAAAGTTGCTGAAGGAACAGAATTGACCCAGGACTATATCAGGAAATTCTTGATTGCCTATTACACGAAGAAGGACCTAGAGGAGAACCGTTCTCGTTATAAACCATTTATGACTGATGGACTATATACGTCTGTTGTCAATATGGAAAATGAACCCGTTAATCAAACTTATAAGGGTTATGTGGTTGACCAGGCTTTCAAATCAGCTGATATCTTTATTGATGAAAATAACAACACAGCCATTGCCACAATCAACTATACAAATACACTTCTGAAAAATAAGGGCGACTATAAAGATGCTCAGAAGAATGTTGCTAGTAAAAATACACTGCGCCTAACATTTACTAAAGATGGTAAAAAGTTCAAGGTCAATAACATGAGCTACCTTATTGTTACAGACTCAGCAAATGTTACAGACACTACTAATAGCTATGGCACACTAGAGAGTGCTTCAAGCTCTGGAAGTAATACCTCTGCTTCTACTGGTACTAGCGGAAGCGGAAATGCTACTTCACCAACCTCTACAGACTCTTTAAACAGTGAGGAATAATCAGATGGAATTTAAAGATTTTAAACAAAGGCTTGATGAATTATCCAGAACGTTACCGAGTCAGTATAGGGATGAGAACAGGGAAGGAGTACAGGCTTTAATTCCTTATGGTACTGGTTATATCCAATTTGAGATGTATCTAGGTGAGTGTCCAAATCTTTATATGGTTGTTAAGGGGCGGAAAGTGCTAGAACGTCTTTATGATTACATTATAGAGGCGTGGGAGGACGATAATCTGGACTACAATGAACCAAACTTGGAATTTAGTGAAAACAACACAGTGATTAGGATGAGCGTACTCATTTCTAACAGTGGCTTGTTAAAACCACGAACAGCTAACAGGCTAAAACAGGCTTGCGATCAACTTGAATGTTTGCTAGTAGATGTAGATGAAGGCGGTGCAGTTTTATTAAACTATGATGCCGATGAGTTTTTATTTAATAATAAGTATGTTCACCCAGAAGGACTAGCTGATGATCCTGTTTTTGCTAACTGCAATATCATGCTTGAACGTAAACAATGAAAGGAAATATAAACAATGAACGACTATCAAGAAAATTTACAAGTAGAACAAACTGAAACAAAACCTAAACGTAAAAAGAAAACTATTCAGGAACGTTTAGATAGAGCTTTAGAGTTAAAAGCAAAGACGGAGAAACAACTTGCTGCCATTCAGAAGCGCCTGGATGGTTATAATAAGCAAGTTGAAGAGCTCCAAGTTGAAGCACGTCTTGAAGTAATCAAGCGTTATGATATAAGTCCTGAAGAATTAGATGCTGCTCTTAAGAATTACAAGGAGGGTGATTGATAATGACATTTCAAGTTACAAACCTAAATACAAACAAAATTAGCGAATTTGCAAATCGTGCTCAATTTCTCTATGAAATGGAGCAGATTGAAACAAGACACCTGGCCACAAACACTATGGGGCGCTATAAATTAACTCATTTAAACGCTAAAACAAATGAAGTCCTAGAAGAGAAGACTGTAGAAATTCCCCCAACGGAAGGCGATCTTGAACAATCTCTGAAAGACTTTGGTTTAGCCACTGAAGGAGGAGGCTTGTTTAGTCGTCGGAAACCTAAACAAGCCCTAAAAGTTCCTCCTCAGTCAGTATCAGAACCAGAAGAGAGTAACCCAGTGAATATTGATGAAGTGGAACAAGTGTCACCTATTTCAGACACAAAAACAAATCTTCCTACTAGCAATAATGTTGTTCCTTCATCATCTTATACAGGAAGCAAACTTAACATTGTAAGTTTTGGTAAAATTGTGGCTTGGTTGATTGTTCTCTTCTTAGCCCTCTATGGAGCAGGTGTTTCACACACTATTGCAGTAGGTCTTAAAACGGGAGCAATTAAAACAACACAGTCTACACCAAAACAAACTTCAACTGTTAGTGATATGTCAGATGAACATGAAGTAGATGTTTTTAGTCGCTACTTTATTGGAGCATATCTTACAAATAGTGACCTTGATAATTTCATTAGCTCAAAGGTTTCTAACAAACCTTTTGACAAGGTGACTACAACAGCGGTCCTGCTTGAAAAGGCACAAACCAAAGATAAGCAGACTTATGAAATGACTTACGTTGTTAGTTATAACAAAGATGATAAGACTAAATCATCACGTTTCAAATTTACTGTAAAAAAAGCCAAAAAGGCTATGTATGGCTATGAGGTAACTAAGTTGCCGAAAGAGTCAGATTATCCAGGATAAAGGAGAAGAAAAATGGTTGTAGATCAAGAAGGTGCCATTAGAGAATTTAAAAATCAAGGGGTGATGACTGCCAGACTCCTATTCAATATCAGTTGCGTTCTAGCGAAAGCAGCAGCAGATGGAGCTGTTGATATAAGTAAGAAGGTTTCTGCTAAAATCGAGGCACTCCCTGGCGAGAAAAAATCTATTGATGCCCTAAAGAAGAGAGGCGATACATTAGATTACAAGCAATTCTCAAATAATGAAATGAACCTAGATAAGTTAAAAGCCTATTTGAAAGAATATGGCATTCAATTTCATGCAGAAGAGTTAGCAAATGGCAATTATAACTACTGGTTTAAATCGAAAGATCAAAAACAATTTCAAGCAGCTCTTGAAAGAGTAAAAGAAGATATTATTAACGACAAAAAACAAATTAAATCTCTTCAGAAGACTCCTAAAGACTTAAAACCTCAAGAACAAATTGCTAAACATAAGGCAGCAGCGCCAAAACAATCAGTAGGAACTAAAATTAAGAAGCCTACGAAGTCAGTTTAGGAGGGGCTTATGCAAAATAAAAAACCTAAATTCTGGCCATTTGCAGTATTAGGGCTTATCTTTGCTCTAGCTTTAAACCGTGGCTACACACTTTTTTCTATGTCTCCACCTGTAACGGCAGAACACTTATTTATGCCTTATGAGTATACAGTAACAAACTATTTCAACTCTCCTTATTTTCTCTTTAGTTCCAAGCCTTTAGGGTTTGCTGCAATGGCTATAGGTTTCTTTATTGCTCTTGTTCTTTATAGTAAAATGAGTACCACAAAAAATCTAAGATCAGGAGAAGAAGCAGGGTCGGCCCGCTTTGCGACTCCAAGAGAACTTCAGGGGTTTCAGGACAAAGAGCCTGAAAATAACATGCTTTTCACTCAGAATGTGAAGATGGGGCTTTACAACAAGCGCCTACCCTTTGAGTGGCAACTAAACAAGAATGTTCTTGCTTGTGGTCTTCCTGGTGATGGTAAAACCTTTACTTATGTTAAACCTAACCTGATGCAGATGAACGGTTCTTATGTCGTTACTGACCCTAAAGGGTTGCTAGTGCATGAAGTGGGTACAATGTTGGAAGAACATGGTTATCAAGTTAAAGTGTTTGACCTGGTAACTTTATCAAATTCAAATACGTTTAACCCTTTCAAGTATATGCACTCAGAACTAGATATAGACCGAGTAACTGAAGCTATCATTGAAGGAACTAAAAAATCAGATTCCCAGGGGGAAAACTTCTGGGTACAAGCCAACTTGCTTTTAACCAGGGCCTTAATTGGTTATCTCTATTTTGATAGTCAGGTTAGAGGATATGAACCTAACTTATCTATGATTGGGGATCTCTTGCGTAACTTGCAGCGCAAAGAGGAAGATGTTCCTGCTCCTGTAGAACTAATGTTTGAAGAGCTGGAAGAAGCACTCCCTGGCAACTATGCTTGTCGTCAATGGGACCTTTTTAATGCAAACTTTCAAGCAGAAACAAGAAACTCAGTGCTTGCTGTGATGTCTGCACAATATTCTGTCTTTGACCACCAAGCCGTGACCGATATGATTAAGACAGACTCAATGGATATTGATACATGGAACACTCAAAAGACGGCCGTCTTCATTGCAATTCCAGAAACAAATAAGGCTTTCAACTTCTTAGCCTCAACGTTCTTTGCAATTATGTTCGAGGAATTAACACATGGTGCTGATGCAATTATCCAGGGAAGACGTGAAGGCTACAGCTACGAGGACCTTCTTCACGTTCAATTTATTATTGACGAATTTGCCAACATTGGCCGTATTCCTAATTTCAATGAAGTCTTGGCCTCTGTTCGAAGCCGTGAAATGTCCATTAAGATTATCTTACAAGCCATTAACCAATTAAAAGCCCTGTATAAGGATGACTGGAAAACAATCTTAAACAATTGTGCGACTCTGGTATATCTTGGTACCAATGATGAAGACACCATGAAGTATTTCTCAATGCGTGCAGGGAAACAAACAATTGATATTCAGAACTATTCTGAAAGCCGTGGACGTGGTGGCTCAAGTAGCACGTCTCACCAGCGCCAAGGCCGTGACTTGATGACACCTGACGAGGTTGCACGTATCGGTATTGATGAAGCCTTAGTCTTTATTGCTAAGCAGAATGTTTGTCGAGATAAAAAGACAAGTGTCAACCTCCATCCTATGAAAGACTGGCTTGCGGATAGTCCTTCTGATAAAAACTGGTATGATTATGTCCGCTATGGGTCTGATATTGAAGAATTTTTGGCCAATATTGAATATGAAACAGTCGTTGATTTGACCTCTGAACTAGAAGCTGAAATTGCTAAAAATGAAGCTCAAGCAAGCAACGAAGAAGTAGAGACTAACCAAGCTGCAATGACCTCTGAAGATAATGCTGAGATTGCCTCTGAGAGTGCATTTCAAGAAACCGTCTTACCAATTCATCATGAAAAAGTCGTAGAAGACGACCTAGAAGAAACTGAAGATGTTCTGCCTTTTGCATGGGATGAAGATTGATAGTGATATAATACAAGAAACGGAGGTGATTATATGACTGAAGATATCAAACAAAAACCACGAGGTTTTAAGGGCCTGATGGAAGATTTAGGGGTAAGTACCTTTGATGAACTTATTGACTATATGCAAAACAATCCAACTGATCCACTTGTCCAGGAATTGGAAGAACTTTTAAATAAATTTTATTAGTCTAACTAAAGATAAAAGCCAGGTCAATTAAGACTTGGCTTTTTCTATTACATAAAAATGGAAGGAATAACAAATGAGCTTATATGATTACTTTGGCGTTGCAAACCCCCAAGAGCTTTATGACCTGATAACGAACGATGACCCACGAGTTGATGACCTTCAGAATTTCCTGACTTATGCGAAACAAGAAATTAACTATGAGTCACCAAAAGTTTTTAATTATGAGGCTCTATTTAAACTTGTGAATAGTGAGCAATTGATTCCAAGGGAGAATGAAGCCTATATTATTGGTTTTTCGACTCAACGGAGCCCAACATATTATGCAAAAATTTCTGGGGATATGTCTGAGAAAGAGGTTCTTAATATTGCATTTAAGGCAGATATTAAGTCTTACGCTATTGTAGATCACCCAAATATCTTTTCTCAAGATCAAGATGGTGTAATTAGAGATATTGATTGTAATATTGGATTGATTAGAGGGGTTTATGGAAATACCGCTAGGGACTGTCTTGATAGAATATCAATTTATGGTGAAGAAGGCATACTTCCGCTAAGAATGTATTCGCATGAAGCCGAGAAATATGAACCTGTTGATTTTATGGGTTACGATCATACTGCTGATTATAAAGAATTTATTATTGGAAATGATAGCATTTATGACTTGCCTGAAGAACTAACAGCAGCATCCGAACTCAGTGATTTTGTTGGCTACTATGTAGCAAAAGAACTTGAGGGCTTAAATGTTTATTATGATGAACAAAAAATTGAGTCGTTATTATGTATGAAAGCTACTATGAATAGACAGGAGGTTTTCACAGTTATCACTTATGATGACCAATTGAACATTAACGGTGTTAAGGATATGTTTATGGGTGCCTATAGTAATACCGTCGTTGACCTTGCTTTTGTCATGGATCAAGTCAATAAAGACCAAAATAAGGGCTTTATTATTAGTCATAATCATCCTTCTGGCGGATTAAGGGCTTCTAAAGCTGACATAGAGACTACAAGAGCTCTAGGACGTCTTGGCGAATTATTTGAAAAGCGCCTATACGATCACTATATTGCATCAAGCAGAGGGGTTACGTCATTAGCTCAAGAAGGTACTATTGGTCGTTCCCCTGAAGTGAGCTTTCTTGCAATGGCTAAAGAAAGGGAGGTAGACAAGTATTTGTTAAAACTTGCTGATAGTCTTGAGAAACAAAGCGCTAAATTACAAGATAGCCCTAAAAAGAAACAAGGGCGGAGCATCTAAGGGAGGAGTGAAATGAAAACAATACTACTCTTAGCAGAAAAGCCCGATCAGGCAAAAAAATATGCTAATGCTTTGGGAACCCCTAAGAAGGCTGATACTGGTTGGGATGTTTATTCCGATCAACTATCTGCCCAGGTTCTTGTCCGTCCTGCGGTTGGACACTTGGTTGAACGGTCTAACCCCTGGACTAATTTTGAAAATTGGGAAAGTGTAGACCGTCTTCCAATGTTCCCCGATCATTTTGAATTTGACATCAAAAAAAATACCAAGAAGAATTTCAACGCCATCAAGAATGCTATTAAGAACGTTGACAGTATTATGATTGGAACGGACCCAGACCGTGAAGGAGAAGCCATTGCCTATTATATTCTCAACAAGATACCAGGTAGTTTGAAAAAGGTTAGTTATCGTTTATGGGCCAACTCACTAACTCAAAAAGGGCTAGATATGGCATTTAGAAACTTAAGAAGACCTGAAGAAACAGTCAACTATTACCATGAAGCAGAAGCACGAGGGGAAGCCGACTGGCTAGTAGGTTTTAATTTGAGTCCATTTACAACTCTTATGATGCGAGATCATGAACTTATTCCTGAAAAGTCCAAAGGAATGACGGTCGGACGAGTACAGACCCCTATTGTTTCGCTAATTGTTAAAAATAACGAGGAAATAGAGAATTTTGTTTCAAAACCATTTTGGCAACTCCGATTATTTGACCAGACAAACCAGGTCGCTTTCTCTCATGAAGCCAAGTTTGAAACTGAGGCAGAAGCTGTAGAAGCCCTAGAATTATTGTCAGATAGGGCAACGATTACCCAGGTATCTTCTGAGAAAAAGTCAAAGACAGCTCCTAAACTCTATAACCTTACAGATATTCAAGCTGAAATGTCTAAACTCTATAAATTTGATGCTGATAGAACAAAAAGTATCATCCAAAGTCTCTATCAAAAAGGTTATATGTCCTATCCACGGACAAACTCAAATCTTATCACAACTAATGAATTTGATTACCTAGTAGAACATATTGACGACTATCAAGCAGCTATTGGTAAAACCATAGAAACGCCAAACAGAAGCCCTAGAAAGTTTTTTGTCAATGATAAAAAAGTGGTGGAACACTATGCTATTATTCCTACTGAGATTATCCCAGATATGGAAGAACTAGAAAAAGAAGAACGTCTGATTTATCAGATGGTGACCTTCAGAACATTATTGATGTTTGCGCCAGATTATGAGTACACGTCAACAAGTATTACCCTGGATAATAACGGACAGGAGTTTAAAACAACTGGCTCTGTGACTTTATCTAAAGGTTGGCAGGTCTATCTTCCTAGTCAAAGTAAGGAACAGGTTTTACCTCCATACCAGGAGGGACAGGAAATTGCTGTAGAACGTCAACTGAAAGAAGATGCAACAAAACCTCCTCAACGTATCACTGAAAACAGCCTTTTGAAAAAATGGCTACCTAAGTATAGCTTGGGAACACCTGCTACACGGGATGCCATGATTAAGTCTGTCCAGGATAAAGGGTATATCACAAAGGACAAAAAGAGTGGCCAACTATTCCCAACCGAACGAGGAATATTGCTAATTCATTATTTGGATAAGCTCAATATAGCTTATACCAATCCTGAAACAACTGGTAAATGGGAAACAGCACTTGCCAAGATAGGTGAAGGGAAAATGAAAAAAGAGGACTTTGTGGCCAAAGTGAGACTGGCCATAACAAAACAAATTGAACGAGGGAAAGAAATCGGATAGAAAGGAAATTAACCTATGTCAAATGCAGCAGAACGAGGACAAGCACTATCAAGCCTACTATCAAACAAGCAACGTGACGAAGCCAAAGCTAAAGATATTCTGGCTGTTGCTGAAGGTCTTGGAATGAAACTTATTCCAGAACGTGGAAACGTCTATCATTGGGAGGAACACGACTCTTTGAAACTCTACCCAGACCGAAATACATTTAGATGGTGGTCTCAAGAAACTGGTGGTGACACTATTAACCTGGTACAAGTTATTCAAGAATTAAACACTGGTAAACGTCCAAATTTCAAAGAAGCTGTCAACTACCTAATTACAGGAGAGTTTGAAAACATTGAAGTCGAGCCCCTACCAGAAAGAGAACCATTTAACTATTATCTTAAGCGTTTTGAGTCAAAAAACTTTGACCTGGGACGTGATTATCTAAAAAATGAAAGAGGGCTATCAGATGAAACGATAGACCTCTTTTTAAAAGCGGGAGTCTTGGCCCAAGCTAATCATAAGACAGGAGATTTGATTGAGCCTGTAATAGTCTTTAAGTCTCTTGATGTAGATGGTTCGCTTAAAGGAGCAACACTTCAGGGAATTGAAAATCATCCAGACATTCACGAACGAGGACACTTGAAGAAAATCATGACTCACTCTGACGGGATGATGGGTTTAACACTTGATATTGGCCAACCTAAACGCTTGGTCTTTGCAGAAGCTCCTATTGACCTTATGAGCTATTACGAGGTCCACAAGGAAAGTCTGAAAGATGTCAGACTTGTTGCTATGGATGGGCTTAAAAAAGCCACTGTGAGCCGTTATGTGGCTGATATGGCCTCTTCTGACCCGACAGGGCCTAATCGTCCGTCACAAGTCCTAAAGGACAACAGAAGGGAGCTAGGACAGCTTATTGATCGTCTACATATGCTTGATAACGTTTCTCAACGCCTAGAAGATGGTTTAATTACTCTAGCCGTAGATAATGACGAAGCAGGCCGAAAATTTATAAAAGAAAAATTTCAAGATATGAATATTCCTGTTAAAGTCGATATTCCCCCACTTGCAGAGGGGCAAAAGAAAAACGACTGGAACGACTATCTAAAAGCTAAAAAAGGACTTATCCAACTAGATAAAAAAGCCCCTGAGAAGACTCAGGAGCATACAAAAAAGGCTGAGAACGAATTCGGGGATTTACCTGGAAACCAGGAGGCAGCACCTCTACCTGAAGCGGAAAAACCGCAACCGTTGAATGAGTCGTCACCGACTCAAACTCAGTCTCAACCTTTACTTAATTTTACCATACCTGAAGAACCAAAGTCAATTTATAAACCACACTATCACCCTATTAGTAGCAAGGAATTACGTAAATTAAACCGCTATGCACAACAGCTTCAAGAAGTGGCCAAGTGGTATGATGAAACACTTGCAGGAAGTAAAGTAACTTATTTTGTCAAAGATAAGGATGAAGTTAAGTCTATTGAGATCACCTTTGAAAAAGAGCATTTTATGCACTTAACAGGTATTTATCTTATCAAGCAAGGTATCACCTCTAGCATAGCCCTAGACAATATTGTTCAAGGTCAAGGACACTTTGACAATATCTATCTTGCTAATAAAGGGGCTGCATTCTCAAAACTTCAAATTATGCCTGACCTTAAAGCTATAATTGACTCAAGTTCTTTCTATTTCAATGATGTAAGTGATATTGAAAAGTTCCATAGGTTGGATGTATCAAAGGCAATCCGTACAGAAGATAGCGATTTGGTACTTGCATTTAGGACAGATGATGGCGAAACGTTCCCTGCTTCTTTGATGAAGCCTGGTAAAACCCTAAATTTACAAATGGATGAAATAGCTGAAGAGAGGGCTATTTTGGGGGTTTATCGTAAGAAAGGAGAACAAATTGATACGCTTTCTATTAACAAGCATTATATCAAGGATGGTGGTAAAGAGATGTTAGATATCATGAATAACAATGATTTTAGTCCGATACAGTCTAAATCACAAGCAATTAAGCGAGAACAATCATTAGCAACACTCGACTCTGATGGTGATGGTTTAAGTGATGAAGTAGAAATTGCAAGAGGCACTAACCCTTATTCCCCTGACACAGACGGTGATGGAGTGCTTGACGGTCAAGAGGTTTCAGAAGGCACTGATCCACTTAACGCTACTGATAATAGCTACACTAAGCAGCAACGTGATATGACTGTAACCAACATGATTAAGAATAATGATATCAAGGCTCTTAACGAGCATTTGAAAGAAGGAATTAAGTCCTATTTTAATTCGGACAATTACAAAGAATTCCTCAACGGTATGGCCGACTTTAACAATTATTCTCCTAGAAATATCCAACTAATAAAAGCACAACTTCCTCAAGCAACATTGGTTGCCTCTTTCAATCAATGGAAAAAGCGTGGTGGTTCTGTTAAAGGACAAAAGGCTATTTATATTCAGGCACCTGTTAAAGTAACAATCAAAGATAAATACGGGAACCCTAAAATTGATCCTGAAACAGGTGAAGAACTTAAGCGATTGATTTTTAAAAGTGTCCCTGTATTTGATGTGTCTCAAGTAACACCACAAGAAGGAAAAACATTAGATATTCCAAGCATGAGTGGGGATGCTACAACTCCACTCAGCAAAGAAGACTATAACAATATGTATCGTAGTCTAAAAGAAATCTCTCAAGGCAATGGTGTTCCAATTCGGTTTGACCAAACAGAACCAGGTGTAGGTGGCTTTTATGATACAAAAAGAAATGAGATTGTTATTTCTAATCAGGCAAAACGACAACCTGCACAAGTGATCGGTACACTTATCCATGAAATGGCACACTCAGAATTACACAACGACAAAACGATTGCTGAAAATTATCCTGACCTTAAATATTCGACTGGTGAATTACAAGCTGAGTCAGTTGCCTATGTCGTTTCAAGACACCTAGGTATTGATATGGGTATAGAGCGAAGTTTTGGTTATCTAGCTTCATGGGCTGTTGCTGAAGGCGGTTTGGAAAGTTTGACTGCTCAGCTTGAGATTGTTCAAAAAGAAAGTGCTAGTTTGATTGAGCGTATTGATCACGCTATGACTAAATATCAAAAATTATCAGAAGATAAGGTTGTTAGCCGTGATAAGGTATCAATGAAAGAAAATACCTTTTATGATAGCTTAGCACAAGCAAAAAAGCGCACTAGCGGAAAAACTGCTGAAGAAGACGAAGCCCCAAAAAAATCACAAGGAATTCAAATGTAATGTCCCGCAAGAATTCCTTAACAAGAAGGGACAAAACAAAAACACTAACACAAATTGAAAGAAGAGAGGAAGATAAAGATGACGATTACTAAAGAACAAGAAACAACTGTTGAAATGACACTCATGGATTATCTTCTTGATATGGAAGATTTTATCCAAGGTAAGAAGACAATTAATGTTATGAACGTTCGTAGACCTAAAGCGGCACTTGTTAAAATCTTACAAGCTGACCTAGACGATTTTAAACAAAATGGCTTTGAAGATGGAGGTGAAGATTTCGCTGAAAATCTTACACAAACTATAACAGCTCTTGAAAATATGACTGATGCTGAATATACCAAACTCAAGCAAGATATCCTTGAGTTTGAACCTGGTTCTTAAATGGGAAATATATTTTAAATGGTCATCTTAAAAAGATGTCCATATTGTCAAAGTGTGCAAGTTGTAAAACTGCACACTTAAAAAGAGAGTACAGTTTGGAAAAGTGTCACTCATTAAAGAGAGCGCAAGCGACAAAATCAGGGGTTTGGGGTCTTCCCCAAGATTAAAAAAGTATCGCAAAAACAGGGCCTAAAATAGAGGCCTGGTTCGAGCGATTTCTTTTTTATTTCAGTATGTGGGGCCCCACATACTATGCTTGCCAGATAGAAAGTATACCCCTATATCATGGGGTTTGTCCAGCACTCTATATCCATAGATTCGGCATAACCAAAGTAGAAAAAATTGGATTATTTTTACAATAAGCAAATAATGAAGAATGGTTTTATTTAGGTTTAAGTCACAAAATACTAGCTAAAAAAATAGGCAAACATGAAAGGATGTAACAAATGGTAAAGCGTGAAAGATACATAGAATGCAAACTACGACTAAACCCTAAAGAGGTTAAAGAATTAAAAAAACGTGTAGATCAATCAAGAAAAAGTCGCCAACAATTTCTATTAGAGTTAGCACTTAATGGGGAAGTTAATAACTATGACTATTCCGAACTTATGCAACTACGTCAAGAAGTTAATGCTATTGGGCGTAACGTCAACCAAATTGTTAGATACATTCATGAAACAGGAACAGTTGAACCCGAAGCCTTTGAGATGTTACGTCAAGAGATAAAAGAAATGAACAAGGTTATCATGACTGAGTTTAGAGAAGGGAATTTATTGAAAGAAAATGCCAATTACGAAAGTACTCCAAATCAAAAAGACTGAGAACCTAAAGAGGTCTATCAACTATATCACACAAGATGCAAAGACGTTGAAAGCAGAGACAAACACTTTAGAACAAGATTCATTTCCTATGGATCTTATTGACGGGACTTTGTGTAAACGTCTAGTCAGTGGTCACAATCTTACTGATGAGTCTGATGCAGAAAATATATTTGACGACTTTGTTTTGATGAAAGAAAGTGCAGATATTTTTAATGGCCGTTCTGGATTGAACGCCTATCAATCTGATCTACATGACCCTAAAAAAGTTTTAGCACACCATATTATTCAATCTTTTTCACCTGAGGATAATTTAACCCCAGAAGAGGTTCATGAGATAGGTCGCAAAACTGTTATGGAATTGACGGGTGGACAGTATCAGTTTGTTATTGCGACACACTTGGATAAAGGACACTTACACAACCATATTATTTTAAACACTACCAATACCGTTACCCTGAAAAAATTCCAATGGAAGAAAAATACAAAACAAACTTTAGCAGCAATTTCAGATAAGTATGCAGAGATTGCAGGTGCTAAAGTTATTGAACCAAAACTAAATAATAGCTATACAAAATATTCTGCCTGGAGAAGACAAAACGTCTATAAGGTTGAAATAAAAGAACGTCTTGACTTTTTATTGAGGCACTCTCTTTCCCTGGAAGATTTCAAGGAAAAAGCAAAGAAACTAAATGTAACCGTTGATTTCTCAGGTAAGTATGTTAAGTATCGTTTAGATGACAAGGGGCAACAAAAGTTTACCCGTGATCGTACACTTTCCAAAAAAGGAAAATATTCTTTAGAGGAGATTAAGAAGGCTTTAGCAAAGAATGAAGTTGTTTATTCCAAAGAAGATGTTGCTGCAATGTACCAGGAAGAGCAAGAACAAAAAGAGGAAGACTTTGAGTATAAGTTAGATATCGAAGAGTGGCAAGTTGATGAAGTGACCTCACAAGGTATCTTTGTAACAGTTGATTTTGGTATTGACCAAAAAGGTCAAATCAAAATACCTGCACGGATGCTAGATCAGAACGAAGACGGAACTTTCACAGCTTACGTTAAACAAAAAGATTTCTTTTACTTTCTCAATCCTGACCACTCAAGTCAAAACCGCTATATCACAGGTGGAACTGTTATGAAGCAACTCTCACAAAAGAGTGGTGACCTCTTGCTTAAGAAAAACAAATACATTTCTAAGTTGGACCGCCTGGTGGATGAATTGAACTTTTTATCAGATAACAATGTCACTAACTCACAACAATACGAAGACCTGGAAAATAAACTCCTGGAACAATTAGAAGAAACCGACTTTGAGTTGGACCGTTTAGATGACCGTCTTTCAGAAGCTAACAAAATTATTGGAGCTTTATCAACTTATCAAGGCCAGTTGGCTAATGTAGAGGTTGCTGAAGAGATACTTGAGAAAAACCATATTGATAAGAATACAGACCCTTATCAAATGAAGAAAGTCTTGGAAGAAGTACAGTTAGAAAGAGCTGCTCTTAAAGAAAAACGTGATACGGTAGTAGCTAACTTAACCAAATACAAAACAATTGAGCAAGAGAAACAGCAGCATCAAAACAAAGAGAAGAAACAACAGCTTTAAAATATATCATTCAATAGGAATTGAAAACTGAATGGGGTATAATAACATAATGAATAATACAAATTTGAAAAAAACGATTGTTTTGATTGCTTTATTGACTGTGTTTTCGTTTATTACCCCCTTACTTTTAGATACTTTTCTTGGAGGACTATCTTTAGGAGAATTGTTGTCGTTTTATGCATCAATTTTTGGAACACTAATAACCTTAGTAGGTGTTGTTATGACCTTGAATTATCAAACACGACAATCAATGAGTGATGACGAGATCAAATATAAGCCTATCCTGAAAATTGATTCTGTTCCAACGGAATGTAAGGATTTTATTGGGAGGCGAGAAGTTCCTATTCTGTTTCCACCTAGTTATTCAATAAATGAATTTGATCAAGGAGATTTGAAGGATCCGTACTATTATCAATACAATGAAAACACAGAATTTCATATGATTATAAAAAATAAGGGTAGAGGGGAGGCAACGGCAGTTTCCCTAGACTCAGCAAAAATAGAGGACGTTAGTTGGGATGAGGAAAGTCATTTATATATTGGCACAAGTTTGCCGCTTTCCTTAGGTGATGAACTCTTAGTAGATGATCGAGTTGATATAATTGTGACTTTCCCAAAATTTTTATTTTTGAAAAAAGATGAAGACTATAATACTATCTTTGTTGAGTTGATGTTGTCTTATGGTGATATGTTTGAAAGGAATAGACGAAAGTTGACAATATTATCAGAATTTCGGATAGACCCTTTAAAAAAAGAAAACACTCCTCACTTTTATAAAGACGGTTATGACTATTATCAGGTAAAGGTTAGATATATGGGGTCACAACAAAAAATAGAAGGACAGTAGGCTGTAGCCTATTGTCCCTTTTTTATTTTATTGTTATGATAGGCTTTGATAGACGGACAATAGGGTTAGGCAAAACAAGGAGGACAAAATGGCAAGAATTGGTTACGCTAGAGTAAGTACAATCGATCAGAATTTAGACCGACAGCTTGAACAACTGAAAGATACAGAAAAGATATTTAAAGAGGCTGCAAGTGGAGCGAACAAAGAACGTCCGCAGCTTAAAGCCTTACTAGATTTTATTCGTGAAGGTGATATTGTTGTTGTGACTGAGTTGGAAAGACTAGGCCGTAATAACAAGGATCTAACGTTCATAATGAACTATATTCAAGAGAAGGGGGCAACTCTGGAAGTTTTAAACCTTCCAACTCTTAGAGGGATTGAGGATGACAATTTAAGAAGGCTGCTTAACAACCTGATCTTGGAAATATACAAATACCAGGCACAGGCAGAAAGAGAACGTATTAAGGAACGTCAAGCCCAGGGAATTGCTCTAGCAAAAGCTCAAGGAAAGTACACAGGTAGAAAAGCATTATTTACAGAAGATGATGAACGACTTAAGCACGCATTTGATCTATATTTATCGGGTTATTCAGACAAAGATGTTGCCTCTATGACAGGGATCAATGAAAGAACCTTCAGAAGGTATAGAGAGAAGTACAATATAGTAAGATAATTTTTCTAAGAGCTGCGTTTCTATTTTTCAACAGTAGAAGAGATATAATCGTCTTGCTATCCCTTTAGGAACCCCCAAGCTCACAAGCTTGGGGGTTATGCTTTCCGTTATTTACTATCTTCATGCTTCAGTAAGTACATGAGGACAAGGATCAGAATTACTTGTTCCATGCTATCACCTCCTTTCGTCAGTAATAACCACGCTTGCGTGGTAAGCTGAAAACGAAAGAGGGGGAGCTTGGAACATAAACAGTACAAAGATACGGAAAGCGTAAGAGTTTATCAAAACAATAATTACAAACATAAATATATTTATAATTATAATTATAAATTGTTGACAACTTAGTGAGGTTTTAGTATAATAACAGTATCAGAATTACTTGTTCCATGTCACCGTATAGGTTCATGGAAGCGTTATGAAATTTTAACGTAACGTAGTAGAACGCAGGATAACTCCTGCGTTTTTTTATGATGAATTAGATTACGTCATTTTTCCATTAACAGCAGGGAAAACTTAATCGTCTTGCTGTCCCTTTAGGAACCCCCAAGCTCACGAGCTTGGGGGTTATGCTTTCCGTTATTTACTATCTTCATGCTTCAGTAAGTACATGAGGACAAGAATAGGAGGAAGTTGATATGAGAAATACACAACGAGTTGATAGTTTGCTTGTCCTCACTTCTGATATAGCAAGGATAAATCAAATTGTTGCCCAATCACATGATTGGGAACTTAAGGAATTAGATGAATTCCTGGAAGAGTATGTTGAGGGAGACAAACTAAAGAAAACTAACCCTAAACCCGTCTTTGTTTCGACTAAACAAAATTTTAGTCTTTTTACGGTTGAGACAAAAACAATTCATGGGAAAAGCGCTTATCTTTTGACATTAGTTTCAGGGTATAGCCCTATGAATTGGGATCCAGAATTTTTTGCTGCTGCTGAGAGAGAAGTTGATTTGAGTGGAAAGCCAGTATATATGAGGTTGTACAAAGATCCTGAAGATGGTATTAATTATCCTGTAAGGTAGATAGCAATATTGATTTGAGAACAGTGTAGTGGCTACACTGTTTTTTATTGTCAAAATTCAATATAAATATCATTATAATTATATTGATGTTTATATTGACAAATATAATTATAATGATATAATAATAATATAGTTAAACAAGGAAAGGAAGCATCAAAATGAAAATCGTTACTTTTGCTGCTATTAAAGGAGGGGTGGGAAAAACCACTCTAGCATATAACCTGGGGGAAGACCTAGCTAAAAAGGGGAAGTCTGTTCTTTTTTTAGACATTGATCATCAATGCAACCTAACACAAACCTACAATATTTTTGAAGCTGAAGGAACGATAGCAAATATCTTCAGACAAAAAGGTGAGGTAACTATCCATCATGTTAAAGATAATATTGACCTTATCCCTGGTTATATCCGCCTCGACAATATTGAAAAAGACCTTGAAACAAAGTCCTTTAAAGACATGTTACTTTACATGTGGTTAGAGGATAACTATGAAAGTAAGAATTTAGGACAATACGACTATATTATAATTGATTGTCACCCTGACTTTTCGACAGCAACTAGAAATGCGGTAATTGTTAGTCATGCGGTTATAAGTCCTGTTATTCCTTCTGAACACGGTTATCATGCTAAGTTTAATCTCAAGGAGCGTCTGGAAGAGTTGAAAGCTGAGACTTTTGATTATAAAACAAGAGAAAGTTTTGTGACAGCCAAACTATTCTTTGTCGGCAACATGATTAAACATAACACAAAATCTTCTAAAGAGTTGATAGAAGCACTCGCTGAAGAAGATGATGTTATTGGATTTATTCCACAAAAAGAACTTTTTAACCGTTCAACGATGGATAAGATTTCCCTTCCTGAGATGAAAGAAGATAAGGTGATTTATCAACATAATAAAAAATTCTTTGATGATCTTGACGTGACTTTTGAAGAAATTGCTGCTAAACTATAAATATAAACATAGATATAATTATAATTATAATTATATCTAAGAAAGGGATATCTAATGGCATTTGATAAAAACAATAAAAATATTAGTGAAATGTTGAAGGCTACTGAAGAAAAAGAAACAAAACAAGAAGTAGTGAAGGTAGTAGAAGATTTTGAAAGAACAAAGCAGTTCCAATTCACGTTACAGCCCTCTGTACGTGAGAAGATAAATCGTTTAGCAAAAGAGAACGGTTATCGCTCTGCTTCATCATTTCTAAATGACTATTTCAAAAACTTATAAACACAAATACAAACATAATTATAAATATAACTATAAATATGATGACCTATTATAAGTAGGTCTTTTTTAATATATTGGAGGAAGAATGACAGCATCATTTAGTGAAATAGAGTTTCATCAAAAATTGAGGGAAAATAATCAGCAATTATTCCTTAAGATGGTAGCTTCTTACGAGAAGACGATAGCAACTAGCATGAGGGCTCAAGGCTTCAAAAGAGTTAACGAAAAAGAACGAACAGTAACCTTTTCATTTGGAACTATGACCTTTTCAAGAAGTCGTTGGAAGAAGGGAAATGTCATTAGGGTTCCTTTAGACGAACAGTTAGGACTTATTCCACGGCAGCGCTTTTCGCAAGAGTTTCTATACTTGGTGACTGTTTTGGCCTCTTTTATGCCTTACCGTAAAGTCGTTGAGGTATTTGATTTATTACAAGATATTGGTATTTCAAAGAATGTCGTTCATAGGGCCGTGTCTGAAGCAGGTAATCTCATCAAGCAAAAAGAAGAGTACGATTCTTGGGCTTTATCAGAAAGTATCGAACGAAAGGAAAAAATCAAGGCCGACATAATTTATATTGAAGGTGATGGTGTTTGGGTGAGAAAGTCGGAACGGTCCTCCGTAGAATTAAGCCATTTTGTCGTACACACGGGTTCTGATAGTAGTTGTAGAAAGAAACTGCAAAATAAATTTGAAGTTATTAACGCAAAAGTGAAAAAAGCTAAAGATACACTGCTTGATTATATAACAACTAATTTTGAGCTAGCACCAGGAACAACTATCATCACAAACTCAGATGGGGGAAAAGGCTACACCCCGTCATCATTCCGTGAATTTGTTAAATTTTGTTCCAAGGGTGAGCATATTCACTTTTGGGACCCCTACCATGTTAGTGAGTGTATCAAGAAAAATCTTACTCCTATTTCTTGCGATTTAGCTGATGCTGCAGTCAAGAAAATTAAGAAAAGAGACAGGACAGGCCTAAAGGTAATCTTAGATACAGCAGAGTCGCTATTAGAGACAGATGCTAAGATAGAGTCATTTCAGGCCTTCAAGAAACGTATCATCAATGACTTTAGCTATACGGCATCACCAAAGGATAGAGGTCTAGGGGATTTAACCATTGGTGTGATGGAGTCACAACACAGAAAAATGACATATCGAATGAAAAAACGTGGTATGTATTGGTCAGAAGAAGGTGCTGTTGCTATGGCTCAAATAATTTTGTTGTATTATTCAGGAGATTTACGGGATATATTTTTTGGTAGTTGGAGAAAAGAATACAAAAAAATAAAAAAACTAGATCATTTTGATCTAGTTAGGGGAGAAAATAAAAGTGAGCATTTGATCCCTGGAGCAAGAGTTGCACGTGATGGTTTGACTCCTATGATTAGGAAATTATGATAATAGAAAATTAAAAGAACCCTTGATATTATAGGCTTTTAAGAAACTTTATTTAGCAAAAACACTTGCAATTTACTCTAATTGTGATATAATAATCTTATAGATAAAACACGAGAAAAAGACGGAAGGTGCGCGAACACCTTTCCGCCTTACCGATTAAACAAGTAGTAGTTGCTTAATCAGTTTAAAATTATTGTATCATCAAGATAACAGTAAAGTCAAGACTGAAATGAGTGAAAACGCTACACTTTTTCGGTCTTTCTTTTATGTTCTCTTGGTGATTTTAATTTCTCCCAAAACAAGACACATACACTCTTTACTTTTTCCTTGCATTATCCCTCAAACTTTGGTAAAATTATATCTTGTGAGTGCACCTCACTTACTCGTGGCGAAAGACCATGAGTCATTAGACCAAAAGAGGAGGAAAATATCAATGGCTAAATACGAAATTCTTTATATCATTCGTCCAAACATTGAAGAAGAAGCTAAAAACGCTTTGGTAGCACGTTTCGATTCTATCTTGACTGACAACGGTGCAACTGTTGTTGAATCAAAAGATTGGGAAAAACGTCGTCTTGCATACGAAATCCAAGATTTCCGTGAAGGACTTTACCACGTTGTTAACGTTGAATCTGATAACGATTTTGCTCTTAACGAGTTTGACCGTCTTTCAAAAATCAACGGTGACATTCTTCGTCACATGATCGTTAAACTTGACGCGTAAGAAGGTAAATTATGATTAATAATGTCGTACTCGTTGGTCGCATGACCCGTGATGCGGAACTTCGTTATACACCAAGTAACGTTGCTGTTGCAACATTCAGCCTTGCGGTTAACCGTAACTTCAAGGGTGCTAATGGTGAACGTGAAACAGACTTTATTAACTGTGTTATCTGGCGCCAGCAAGCTGAAAATTTGGCTAACTGGGCTAAGAAAGGCGCATTGATTGGAATTACAGGTCGTATTCAGACTCGTAACTATGAAAATCAACAAGGTCAACGTGTTTACGTAACTGAAGTTGTCGCTGATAATTTCCAAATGTTGGAAAGCCGTGCGGCACGTGAAGGTCACAGTGGTGGTTCTTACAACGCTGGAGGATTTGATAATTCAAATTCATTCGGTGGTGGAGCTTCAACTGGTGGTTCATTTGGTGGATCACAACCTGCGCAATCTACACCAAACTTCGGTCGTGATGAGAGTCCATTTGGTAATTCAAATCCAATGGATATTTCAGATGACGATCTCCCATTCTAAGAATGGACAAAACGAATTAAATATATAAAGGAGAAATAAACATGGCTCAACAACGTCGTGGCGGATTCAAACGCCGTAAAAAAGTTGATTACATCGCAGCTAACAAAATCGAATATGTTGATTACAAAGATACTGAGCTTCTTAGCCGTTTCGTTTCAGAACGTGGTAAAATTCTTCCACGTCGTGTAACAGGAACTTCAGCTAAAAACCAACGTAAAGTAACAACAGCGATTAAACGTGCTCGCGTTATGGCACTTATGCCTTACGTAAATGAAGACTAAAAATAATACCCTCGACTGAGGGTGTTTTTTTCTGCCTTGATTATGTAGGCTTTTGTCCTTTCTAGGACTGACAGAGGAGGGTTTTGTTTTATATTTTAGGGAAAAAAGAACAACCAACTGGCTTTCTCATTCGTCTTGAGGAGCTAGTTGGTTGTTTTGTGGTATATAGAGTGTGTTTTCTAAGAAATCATCAAATTTTTGGTCGTTAACGAGGATATCAACATTATCTTTGAAGACCTTGAAGCGGTTGGATAACCAGTGTGTTTTGATATCTGCCCAATTGTTGAAGCGACTCCACCTGTAAGGAAGTGTAGGATCCTGTTTTTCAAAGACATAGATACTGCCGTCTTTTTCGTAAGCTATAGCTGTGTGGAAATTGCTGACATCACCAGGGCTATTTTGAAAGACCGATAGGAGTTTAACCTTCTCTGGAAACTTGAGTCCAGCTTTTTTCCAAGCTTTAAGGAGATCGTCTGTAGACTGATAGCTGATATTATCACCAAAAAGGAGACTGTAGAGAGCTTGATCCTTGGCAGTTAACTCTTTGTGGTGTGACTTAAGATCTATAAATTCGTTTTGAAGGGGGAGTTCTAATTTGGTGAGGTCCTCTGAGCTTGTAATAAGGTCGTGAAGAAGGAGGAAAGATGTTCGTCGACAGTTTAAGTCGTCAGTAAAGTGTGATTTATTCTCTTCAAAAGTTTTTTCATTAAGAAAGGTGACGAATTGGTTTTGATCTTTACCGATTTTACTTTTGGTCCATTTTTTGACAACTGGCTGAAGGTTTGTATTTTCCTGATTATAACGAGTAATATAAGGGGCTAGATTGTCCCAGTCTTTGGTCGGTATGCCTTTGCTTTTTAAGGCTTTGGCTAGCTGTTTTTCCTGAGTGGGAGTCGTCACGTTGTTGAAACTATAGTAAGCTTGATAGTTTTTCTGAGTATTCTTGTGGCTGCATGCCATAAGTAATAGGCAGCAAGCAATGATTAGTAGAGGGAATTTGATACGCATCTATTGGATTTCTTTCTTTTGTCTATTAACTTTAACATTTTAGTATAGAACAACCAACTGTGTCAAGATTTCTGACGTAAAAAAGCACCCTTCTGGGTGCTTAGGAATGAGATTGATTAAGATGCAGGTGCGTAAGTACTTTGAACGTTGTAGTGACGTTTGAAGAAGTATTTGGCAACACCAGCGATGACACCAATGATAAGGATTACAATTGGTGAAAGACCAGGGTTGAGGTAGCTTGGAAGAAGGGCTGTAAGACTAAAGAGGGCAAACCATGCAATAAAAGAGAGAGTGATGATGGTCATGCTGAACCACCATTTTGGACGTTCTTCTTTTGGTTTGTTATTGTGACGGTAGATGTAGTGGTAAGGGGTATACATAGCAAGACCGCCAATGAATGACACTGAAAGAAGGGTTGTGAGGCCGTAACTAGTTTGTGTACCTGAGAAACCAAAGATTGCGTTCATGATTGCAACGATGGCTAGAAGGAAGAGTGAGGTATCAAGCCACATTTTCCAAGGTGTTTTGTCTGTTTCTGGAATTTCTTTGCTAGGTTTTCCAATTTCAGGTTGTTGGTGCTTTTCAGGAGAGAAACTAGCTGCCCAAACAGTTGGAGCACCAAGGAGTCCTCGGCCAGTGATTCCTTTTTTCTGATTTTCGATAAGTTCAGGAATAATATCGCCCAGGATATCTTTGATTTCTTGGTCTGACTTACCATCTTTGATAAGTTGGTTGGTTGCGATGTGAATAAATTCTTGGTTTTTCTTGGTGAGTTTTTGGATGTCCATGAGATGACCTTTCGATAAATAATATTATTTTTAGTGTTGAAGTTTAGGGAAAAGAAGAGGCCCTATGTTAGAACCATTTTTTTCTGATAAAGTAGATAACAACGCAAGATGACCCGAGAGCCGCGATGAAGAAAATGACCCAAAAGGCGTTATCTAAATCGTTTAGGGGCATAGAATTGTTTTTAAAGTTCATACCGTAAGCGGAGAAGATAACGGTTGGGATGTCCAAAGCCATAGTCATGAGAGCCAGTGTTTTCATGATAGTGTTCTGGTTATTACCGATGATAGAGGCCGAGGTTTCAGCCATAGCGTTCAAGACATTTTCATAGATGCCTGCCATCTCAATGGCCTGTTGGGTTTCGACCAGGGTATCTTCCAAGAGATCCTCGTCCTCGATATATTTCTTCAAGCTTGAGGCGTTACCTGTTAGCTTTTTGACAATTCGCTCATTCATCTTAAGTGAGGCTTTTAGATAGACAATGGATTTTTCCAATTCCATCATGTCGATCAATTGCTCGTTTTTTGTCGCATTTTCCAACTGAGCTTCCAATTTATCGCTCTGACGATTGATAGAACGTAGGGCGGTTAGGTAAAGTTGAGCATTGCGATAGAGAATTTGGAAGACAAAGCGTGTCTTCATGAAGGTATAGAAGTTACGTACACGGTGATTGAGGAAGTTGTCCATAAGGCTGATGTCCTCGAGGCAGGTAGTAACGACTACCTCTTCGGTAACGATGATACCCAATGGAATGGTAACGTAGTAACTTTTGTTATTACGTTCTTCTTGGGTTGGGACGTCGACCAAAATTAGGGTGTAGTCATCTTCGACATCGATACGTGATGTTTCTTCCACGTCCAGAGGGGCGCGGAGATCTTGGATATCAATGTCAAAACGTTCTGCAACCTTCATGGCTTCTTCCTGGGAAGGGTTTACCAAATGAATCCAGGCACCAGGCTCGAATGTTTCAATTTCTTTGAATTCTTTTCCGGTGGATAAGAACATTTGTTTCAATGGGAACCCCTCCTTTGTCATTAGGTAAGCGCTAGCGTCTTGATTATAAAAGGATTTTTACAATCGCTTTTAAGTAAAATAAACACCGCTCTTAGCTTTTTTTAGTGATGTCAAATGAGGCTTGGGACGATGTTCCTTGCCTTTTTTAGACACTCCAATATTATACTACATTTGAAACATTTTTGGGCTGGATAAATTGAAATTTTGTTATAATATGAGAGAAAGTCGGGATGGATTTTCCATCCGTCTGTAGAAAGGAGTGGCCGTAGCTTCTGGGTTAGGGCCTCTTAAAATATGCAAGATAAGTTAGTGATTCATGGAGCAAGAGCTCACAATTTAAAAAATATCGATGTGGAGATTCCACGTGATAAACTGGTAGTGGTTACGGGTTTGTCAGGTTCTGGGAAGTCTTCCTTGGCCTTTGATACCATCTATGCAGAGGGGCAACGTCGTTATGTTGAAAGTCTCTCGGCTTATGCTCGTCAGTTTTTGGGTAATATGGAGAAACCTGATGTGGACTCGATTGATGGTTTGAGTCCTGCCATCTCCATTGATCAGAAAACAACAAGCAAAAACCCTCGTTCGACTGTAGGGACAGCAACGGAGATTAATGACTATCTTCGTCTCCTTTATGCGCGTGTGGGTGTTCCCTATTGTCCTAATGGTCATGGAGCCATTCAGTCGTCCTCTGTGGAACAGATTGTTGACGAGGTTCTAGCCCTTCCAGAGCGTACACGTATGCAGATTTTAGCGCCGATTGTTCGTCGTAGAAAAGGGCAACACAAGGCCGTTTTTGAGCGTGTACAAAAGGACGGTTATGTTCGTGTTCGTGTAGATGGTGAGATTTACGATGTCACAGAAGTGCCAGAGTTGTCTAAGTCTAAGATGCATAATATCGAAGTGGTTGTAGACCGCTTGGTAAATAAGGAGGGTATCCGTAGTCGTCTCTTTGATTCGGTGGAGGCGGCCCTTCGTTTAGCAGATGGCTACTTGATTGTGGATACTATGGATGATAATGAGTTGCTTTACTCAGAGCATTATTCTTGTCCAGTTTGTGGCTTCACAGTGCCAGAGTTGGAGCCGCGTCTCTTTTCATTCAATGCACCGTTTGGCTCTTGTCCGACCTGTGATGGTTTGGGTAATAAACTGGAAGTTGATATGGATTTGGTTATCCCTGATGCTAGTAAAACCTTGCGTGAAGGTGCTCTGGCGCCTTGGAATCCTATATCGTCCAACTATTATCCAGCTATGCTTGAGCAGGCCATGGAGCAGTTCGGTGTGGATATGGATACACCATTTGAAAATCTGAAAAAAGAAGAACAGGATTTGATCCTCTATGGATCTGGGGACCGCGAATTCCACTTCCATTATGTTAATGATTTTGGTGGGGTGCGTGATATTGACATTCCTTTTGAAGGGATTGTGACTAATATCAATCGTCGCTACCACGAGACCAATAGTGATTTCACTCGCAATGTCATGCGAGGTTATATGAATGAGTTGTCATGTCCAACTTGTCATGGCTATCGTCTTAACGAAGCAGCTCTCTCGGTTCGTGTTGGTGGTGAGAATGGCCTCAATATTGGTCAAATCTCTGATTTGTCTATTTCAGATCATCTTCAGGAAATCGATAACCTTGAATTGGGTGAAAACGAGGGAGTGATCGCTCGTCCAATTGTTAAGGAAATCAAGGATCGCTTGACTTTCTTAAATAATGTAGGCCTTAATTATTTGACCCTCTCTCGTATGGCTGGAACCCTTTCTGGGGGTGAGAGTCAGCGTATCCGTTTGGCAACACAGATTGGCTCTAACCTTTCTGGAGTCTTATATGTGTTGGATGAGCCTTCTATAGGGCTTCATCAGCGTGACAATGATCGCTTGATTTCAAGTCTTAAAAAGATGCGTGACTTGGGCAATACCTTGATTGTGGTGGAGCATGATGAAGATACCATGCGTGAGGCTGACTGGCTTATCGATGTGGGGCCTGGTGCTGGTGCCTTTGGTGGTCAAATCATGGCTTCAGGAACCCCAGAGGAAGTGGCTAAGAACAAGAATTCAATCACCGGGCAATATTTGTCAGGTGCTAAATCAATTCCTGTACCGACGGAACGTCGTGTAGGTAATGGTCGTTTTATCGAGGTTAAAGGTGCTAGCGAGAATAACCTGAAGAATGTATCTGTCAAGTTTCCGCTTGGAAAGTTGATTGCAGTCACTGGTGTTTCTGGTTCGGGAAAATCGACTTTGGTTAATGGAATTCTCAAGAAAAAGATTGCCCAAGAGCTCAATCGAAATAGTGAGAAACCTGGTAAACACAAATCAGTGACAGGCATTGAGCATATCGAGCGATTGATTGATATTGACCAAAGTCCAATTGGGCGTACACCTCGTTCTAATCCAGCGACTTACACAGGTGTCTTTGACGATATTCGTGATCTTTTTGCCCAAACTAATGAGGCCAAGATTCGCGGTTACAAGAAGGGGCGTTTCTCTTTCAATGTCAAGGGTGGCCGTTGTGAAGCTTGCTCTGGTGATGGCATTATTAAGATTGAGATGCACTTCTTGCCTGATGTTTATGTCCCTTGTGAGGTTTGCCATGGCACACGCTATAATTCTGAGACCTTAGAAGTTCGTTATAAGGGCAAGAATATTGCTGAAATTTTGGATATGACAGTTGATGACGCAGTTGACTTTTTTGCGGCTATTCCTAAGATTGCTCGTAAGGTTCAAACTATCAAGGACGTGGGGCTCGGGTATGTGACCTTGGGACAACCAGCAACAACCTTATCAGGTGGTGAGGCTCAACGTATGAAACTGGCTAGTGAGTTGCACAAACGCTCTACAGGGAAGTCCTTCTACATTCTGGATGAACCGACGACGGGTCTCCATACAGATGACATTGCACGTCTCTTGAAGGTGCTTCAGCGTTTTGCGGATGATGGCAACACTGTTCTCGTGATTGAGCACAATCTGGATGTTATCAAGACCGCAGACCATATCATCGATTTGGGTCCTGAAGGCGGTGTCGGTGGAGGTACCATCGTAGCAACAGGGACTCCAGAGGAAGTAGCAGCTGTTCCAGAAAGCTACACAGGACAATATTTGAAAGAAAAATTGACATAAAGAAAAAGGGCTCTCTGAGTCTTTTTTTTGCTTTAGGCTGGTTTAAGTTGAGTTTGCTATTCTATGGTTAAGAAAAAACATACAGGAGTCAGACTATGGTTAAAAAGCGTTTTTTTATAGGCTTTAATGGTATTCTTCTAGCCTTATTTCTAGATATTTGTCTTTTAATTAGCATCCGTACAGTGGATCATCACGGCCATTTTCAATCAGCAACAGATAAATGGGAAACTTTGCTTTACGTTTTAGGAATTTATTTTAGTTTTCTCCTTTTTGAGGTTATTTTTTATCTTATTCTGAAACACCGTAGAAATAAACAAGTTTTGGAACAGGTCTTATAGAGGGCTGGATTTTTGTGTTCAGAGATAGTGACATTTATGTCACTATTTTTTTGAAAAGAGAGAACCTATAATGACCTTATACCCAAATGCACTAGGTTTCCAAGACGACTAAATCTTTGAATAGTCCAAGTGGTTATTGCTGTATTTATTTTTGAAAAGAAAGGAGAAATAAGAATGCGAACTAAGGCATATGGTGAAGAGCTCAATGCTGAAACCTTAGAAAATGTTACAGGGGGTGGTTTTGTATCTAAACCTCAAACCTTACCTGAACGATTGGGTTGGAATAAATGGTGGTTGAAAAGAAGACCTCCTTATGGCGATTAGAAGTTACCATGAGCACCAGATATGGGAAAGAGGAGTATGGATAAACAGAAGAATAATCTTATTAGAAGTTTAAGCATTGTTATCGTGATTGTCTGGCTATTTATTGTGATCATAACTGCTACGCTAAGTTTCACCGAAGGCGTTGCCTTTATTGACCATTGTCTCGTCTGGTCAACACTTTCGCTAGCTTTTTCTTTGTTTGCGCTTAGGGTAGCGGGTAAGGATAAGGAGAAATGATTTTCTATGTTGATTACTATAGTCTTAGGTTGAGTTTATTTGCTTAGCCTTTTCTTTTTGTCTTTAATCTTATAGAATGGTGACATTTATGTCACTATTTTTTATTTCGTTAAGCTCTTATAATGAAGACATAGCTTGGACTTAGTGGCTAAAGTATTAATTTAAATAGAAAAGGAGAGGAACATGGTAATTAGTGTCATGGTACCATTGCTTTTGTTAATTGGTAAAAAGTAAGATGTAACACAGTAAACAAATAAGGAGAATACATGAAGAAAATACAATTTATTTTGATGGCGAGTTTTGTTTTAGGTACTTGCCAGTTAGCGGTGCTTAGTGGAGCAGCGGATGAGTTAGATGTTAAGGAATCTACAGTCGAATTATCCAATAATTCTGTTGAGAGTGGTGAAGTAGAGAATGTGGAAGTTTCTTCTGAAACAGCTTCTCAACAGATAGCTGAGAAAGTTGAATCTATTAGTGAGACAAAGGAAAATTCGCTTCCTCAATCATCACAGACGGGAGTGGCTGAGACAGAAGTGAGGTCTGAAGAGGTTTCGGTTGAAGCTTATGAAAAGAATCTTGAAAACCTGAAGCCAGTCTCTTATAGTGATGTTACAAATATGTTGACTGAAGATGGCGGAGACCATATCCTTTATGTTGGGCGGCCAACCTGCTACTATTGTCGTCAAAATTCTCCAGTTTTGAAGGATTTCAATACCCTGATTGATGGTCAGCTTCTTTATTACAATACAGATTCGGATCAGCTGGACCGTGAGTCTCGTAAAATACTATTTGATAAGCTAGGAATTCCAGGGACTCCAAGTGTCATTCGTCTCAAAAATGGTCAATTGGTTTCTGGCTATCTTGGCAGTGCTCCAGATGCCCAAGCTATTTATCAGGCTGTTTTCAAGGAAGAAACTGAGAAAACAGAGACACCAGAGGGAACAGAAGTAGTAGAGAGGGCGGAAAAACCCTTACCGGAATCTCCCTCTGAAGATACTATCAAGGATAGTGATAAGGATGTAATTAATCATACTGAAGGGTCTGTTACTAGCCTAATGTCTCAAATTAAGCAAGTTTTTAGGAATCTAACAGATCTGCTTATAAGTCTTTTAGGGAAATTTATCTAACAGACTATTTTCTAAGTTGGAGAATAAAAGAATTTATCAAATATGATTCCATCTTTGCTTGTCTTGTTTGTGAAGAATACCTTAACGGCCTTTGTAACGGCTTATTTTGGAGTAACAGGAATGACTTTCTTCACGCTCTATTTGGCTAGTTTAGGGGATACCATGACTAAGCTGATGACTTATGTACCATTTAGTTTTATGCGAGCAGTCTTTACTAGTGGTCAAGAGTTCTTTAATCTTCGCGAAGCCTTTGTTTTGTTTGTTTGGACTTTGGTTTTGCTCCTTTTTATGCCAACTATCTACGAAAAGCGAGCCTTTGTGTAATGCTAATAAAGTCAGAGTTTGATCTGGCTTTTTCTTTATGACCTCAAAAAAACAAGCTAAAATGTCAATTTAATCCTTTAAAATCTGAAAATTTGGTATAATTAACCTAAAATACCAAAGGAGTAATTCATAATGCAACGTAGACTTGAACGATTTGATGCCAAACTTGCCCAATCAGGCCTTGATGCCTTGTTGGTGACAGGACAAAACAATATTTATTATTTGACAGATTTCTGGGGGACAAATGCGACTGTCTTCATCACTAAGAATCGTCGCCTCTTCTTAACCGATTCACGTTATACCCTCATTGCCAAACAATCCGTGCATGGCTTTGATATTATCGAAAGTAAGGACCCACTTAAGGATATTGTTAAAATTATCGAGGCTGATAAACTGGAAACAATCGGATTTGATAATCAGGTATCATTTGCTTACTATCAAGGTCTTCAAGCGATCTTTGAAGGCTACACTTTATCACCACAAAGCAACTTCATGGAAGAGTTGCGTATGATTAAGGATGAAAAAGAATTGGCAACTATCCGTAAGGCTTGTTCTATCTCAGACCGTGCCTTTACAGATGTACTTGATTTTATTAAACCAGGTCAAACAACAGAACTACAAGTGGCAAACTTCCTAGATTTCCGTATGCGTGAGTACGGAGCTTCCGGGGTTTCCTTTGAGTCTATCATTGCTTCAGGTTACCGTTCTGCTATGCCTCATGGGGTTGCTTCAGAAAAGGTTATCCAATCTGGTGAAACCTTAACGATGGACTTTGGTTGCTACTACAACCACTACGTTAGCGATATGACTCGTACTATCCATATTGGTGACACCACTGATGAGGAGCGTGAAATTTATGATATCGTTCTACGTTCTAACCAGGCCTTGATTGACGCAGCTAAGGCTGGTATGACACGTCGTGACTATGATAAGGTTGCGCGTGATGTTATTGTCGAAGCGGGGTACGGTGACTACTTTACACATGGTATTGGACATGGTATCGGTCTTGACATTCACGAGATTCCTTACTTTGGTAACTCTGATGAGACTATCGAAGCTGGTATGGTCTTGACGGACGAGCCAGGTGTTTATTTGGCTGATAAATACGGTGTTCGTATCGAAGATGACATCATTATCACAGAAAATGGTTGTGAATTGATTACCCTTGCGCCTAAGGAATTGATTGTTCTCTAAGATTTGGAGGAATACTTTATGCCAAACCGTTTATCTTGGCAAGATTATTTTATGGCTAATGCAGAGCTGATTTCTAAGCGTTCTACGTGTGACCGTGCCTTTGTTGGAGCTGTTTTAGTTAAGGACAAGCGTATTATCGCTACAGGTTATAATGGCGGAGTTTCTGAGACTGATAACTGTAACGAAGTAGGCCACTATATGGAAGATGGTCATTGTATTCGTACGGTACACGCAGAGATGAATGCCCTTATTCAATGTGCCAAAGAGGGGATTTCTACCAAAAATACAGAGATTTATGTGACTCATTTTCCTTGTATCAACTGCACCAAAGCTCTCTTGCAAGCTGGTATTGTTAAGATTACATACAAGGCCAATTATAGGCCCCATCCCTTTGCGATTGAATTGATGGAACAAAAAGGCGTTTCTTATTTGCAACATGATGTTCCAGAGGTTCACTTAGGAATGGATGACTAGCTTGTTCTTTGAAAAAAGCCTGAGGATTGGGCTTGAATCTATAAAACATTTGAGCCATGCTATCATTTATGGTAAAATAAACTGATAATAATTTTTTACAAAGAGGTATTTAATAATGATTGAAGCAAGTAAACTCCGTGCGGGTATGACTTTCGTAACTAACGATGGCAAATTGATCAAAGTTCTTGAAGCTAGCCACCACAAACCTGGTAAAGGTAACACAATCATGCGTATGAAATTGCGTGATGTTCGCTCAGGTTCAACTTTTGATACTAGCTATCGTCCAGAAGAAAAATTTGAACAAGCAATCATCGAAACAGTACCAGCACAATACTTGTACCAAATGGATGATACTGCATACTTCATGAACACTGAAACATATGACCAATATGAAATCCCAGTAGCCAACGTTCAAGAAGAATTGAAATTTATCCTTGAAAACTCAGACGTAAAAATCCAATTCTACGGAACAGAAGTTATTGGTGTTCAAGTTCCAACAACTGTTGAATTGACTGTTACTGAAACACAACCATCTATCAAAGGTGCAACAGTTACAGGTTCAGGTAAACCTGCAACACTTGAAACTGGTCTTGTGGTTAACGTTCCAGACTTTATCGAAGCTGGTCAAAAATTGGTTATCAACACAGCTGAAGGTACTTACGTATCACGTGCCTAAGCCCAACTAAGTCTTTCAAACCACTGGTTTGAAGGCTTTATTTTCCAAACTAACGGAAAGGAAACATGCGATGACTACAGAAAATATCGGTGAAATTGTAATTGCCCCTCGCGTGCTCGAAGTGATTACAGGTATCGCTGCAACTAAAGTGGAAGGTGTTTACGCCCTTCAAAATAAAAATGTTACGGATAGTCTCAGCAAAACAAGCTTGGGACGTGGTGTTTACCTCCGAACAGAAGAAGATGGTACTGTAAATGCTGATATCTACGTCTCACTTCAGTATGGGGTTAACGTACCAGCGGTTTCAATTGAAATTCAAAAGGCTGTTAAAGCAGCTGTCTATGATATGGCAGAAGTGGCAATTTCAGAAGTCAATGTTCACGTTGAATCTATTGTTACTGAAAAGTCACAAAAACCAGACTTGGCTGAATTGTTTAACGAGGATTTTTTGAATGACTAATATCTTTAAAGATTCACGTCGTGACCTTCGTGAGCGTGCTTTTCAAACGCTTTTTGCCCTTGAATTTGGTGGAGAAGCTCTGGAACAAGCACTTTTCGCTTACACTTATGACAAGCCAATTGACGAAGAAACTGAAGTTGATGTACCAGCCTTTCTCCTTAGCCTGGTAACAGGTGTCCGTGAAGAGTTGGCCCAACTTGATAGTCAAATTGAAGAAAAGTTGAAAGAGAGTTGGAGCCTCTCACGTTTGATTGTGACAGATCGTACTCTCCTTCGTTTGGGACTTTATGAAATCACGTCATTTGAAGAAACACCAGGACGTGTAGCTATTAACGAAATCATTGAAATCGCTAAAAAATATTCTGATGAAACATCTGCTAAGTTCATTAATGGTGTACTTAGTCAGTTTGTGACAGATGAAGCATAAGCAAAAGAAGTTGAGCCTTGTTTCAACTTCTTTTTTTCTACAAATGTAACAAGAAAAAAGTCGCAAGCGGAGATTTCTTGCGACTTTCATTTATATACTGCTACCAGCAATCAGACTCACTGGAAGTACATAATCACGATTAACTGTTTTGCCTTTAATTTTCTTGAGAAGAATTTCGACACAAAGTTTAGCAATTTCATCCAAAGGTTGTTGGATAGTTGCTAACTCTGGGTAGAAGTGACGGATAAAGGCGGTACCGTCATAACCGATGATTTTTAGGTCATCTGGGATAGAAAGTCCCAATTGTCTAGCTATCTTCATAACCAAGATAGCTGTTAAATCGTCCGAAACAAAGATGCCATCTGGGTTTTCACGAGAGATAATAGATTTGATTTCTAATTCTCGTCGCATGAGAGACAAATCGTTTGGAACAGGACAAATAATACCTTCCTTGTCCAATTCATAATTAAAACCTAGTTGACGAAGTCCTGTTGGAGAATCCGAATTATCATAGCCTGTAATCATGACAATGCGTTGACAGCCAGCCTTGACCATAGCTCTTGCGGCTAACTTGCCACCTTCAAAGTTGTCAGACGAAACAATAGGAATCTTTGGGGCGAGATTACGGTCGAAGGCAACGATGGGAGCTTCAACCTTCTCATAATCCTCAATACCAAGATTGTGACTAGATGAGATGATGCCGTCACATTGGTTGGCGGCGAGCATCTCCAAATAGTCCCTCTCCTTGTTAGGATCATGCTCACTATTACAAATAATGGTTTTATAACCTTGCTTAAAGAGTTCATCCTCAAGACGTTCAATAAGTTCGGCATAAAATACATTGGAAATATTTGGGAAAATCAAGCCAACGAGTTTGGCCGACTTTCCTTGAAGACCTCGAGCTAAATTATTAGGTTTATAGTTGAGTTCTTGCATAGCAGCGTGAACTTTGTCAATGGTCTTCTGTGAGAGGTAGCCCTTTTTGTTTATGACGCGAGAAACTGTGGTTGGGCTCACACCAGCCAGTTCGGCAACGTCAGTAAGCTTTGCGACCATAAATCACCTTAGTATTTCAAGTCGAAGTAGTGTCCAGAAACGTTTCCTGACGTTACTTTGATACCAGTTTGTTCTGCACTTGGGAAGACGCGGCTAGTGAAGACTTTTTCACCTTTGTTGAAGAAAATTTCAACGATTGAATTGTCTACAAAGATGTTTGCTGTTGCAGCTTGACCGGCATCAAGAGCGCATTCACGGCTTGTGCCAAAGTCAGTAGCATATTGTTCACCAGCTTTAGAACGGTCAAGGATAACTTTTCCGTTTTCAGTATCAACTGTAAGTGACAAGCCATTTCCTTCTTGGTCTGCGAAGAGGACAAGTTCTGTTTGAGTGTTAGCTTCAAAGTTAAGTTCAAGCTCGTAAGTGTTAGTTGTTGCCGTTTTTTCAGAGAAATCTTCTTGGCTAGCACGTAAGCTTGTAATGGCTTCGACTGGATATTGGTAGAGTTTGCCATCTTTAATAGACAATTCTTTAACCAAGCTCATAGCCCCTTGGTAGTCGTATTTGTCAGTTGGATAGTCCACATCTGGAAGACCGATCCAGCTGACAATAAGGGCACGACCATCTGGAGTATTAAAGCCTTGAGTTGCATATGCTTCAAATCCGTAGTCCAAGTTGATAATTGGTGTGCCATCAACGAGGGCAGGTTTTTCTGTGTCGAAATCTTGGAAAATCTTATAAGTGTTAGGGTAGATGTTACCGTAGTCAAGTTCAGCTTTATCGAGACCTTGTGGGCTATAAAGAAGAACAGGTTTGCCATCTACAAAGACAAGGTTAGGACACTCAATCATGTACTCTGACCCAGTGCCACCAAAGTCAAGATTACCAACCTCAACCCAGTTTTCGACATCATTGTCTACTGCCTTGTAAAGTTTGATATAACCTTGTTTATCGTGGTTTTGAGCACCTACGATAGCGTAGAATTGTCCCTTGTAATCGAAGATTTGAGGGTCACGGAAGTGCCCAGTAGCGTCAGCAGGTTGTTTGATAAGAACCTTGTCGAATTTTTCGATTTTGCCGTCTTTATCCATCCAAGCGCCGATTTGACGTGGGTCACGAATCCAGTTTTCATCACGAACGTTCCCAGTATAGAAGATAAAGAGTTTATCACCGATTTGATAAGCAGAACCTGAGTAGGCACCGTGGCTATCATTTTCATGGTCTGGCAAGAGTTTGACACCAGTTTCTGTAAAGTGAACCAAATCTTCAGTTTCAGTATGCACCCATTGTTTCAAACCATGAGCAGCTCCAAATGGCCAACTTTGGTAGAAAAGTTGGAACTTACCATTAAAGTAAGAAAAACCGTTTGGATCATTAAGAAGCCCTGTTTCTGGTTCGATATGGTAACTTGCACGCCAAGGTGATTTAGCGACATTTTCTCTAATCTTTGTTTTTTCTTCGTCTGTCCAATCTGCGTATGGACGGTAACGAACTTCTGTTGGTAGATTCATATTTAGTAATCTCCTAATCTATTTGTTAATAATATAGTAAACGTTTTACCTATAAAAATCAACGATTTATAACAAAAAATAAAAAAATATGCTAAACGGTTGACATATGGCAGAAAGATGCTAAAATAGTTATCGTAAAGAAAAGCTAAACGCTTTCATACCAAATTTTATTAAGGAGAATTTTGCAAATGGATAACAAACAAATTGCAAAAGAAGTCATCGATGCCCTCGGTGGACGTGAAAACGTCAACAGTGTTGCTCACTGTGCGACTCGTCTACGTGTGATGGTCAAAGATGAAAACAAAATCAATAAAGAAAAGGCTGAGAACATTGAAAAAGTTCAAGGTGCTTTCTTTAACTCAGGTCAATACCAAATGATTTTTGGTACAGGTACTGTTAACAAGATTTACGACGAAGTCGTTGCTCAAGGTCTTCCAACAGCATCTAAAGACGAACAAAAAGCAGAAGCTGCTAAACAAGGTAACTGGTTCCAACGTGCTATCCGTTCATTCGGTGACGTTTTCGTTCCATTGCTTCCAGCAATCGTAGCGACTGGTCTTTTCATGGGTATCCGTGGAGCAATCAATAACGATACAGTTCTTGGTTTGTTCGGTACAACATCAAAAGCTTTTGCTGCTACTGATTTCTATACTTACACAGTTGTATTGACAGATACAGCCTTCGCCTTCTTCCCAGCCTTGATTTGTTGGTCAGCCTTTAACGTATTTGGTGGTTCACCACTTCTTGGTTTGGTTCTTGGTTTGATGATGGTTAACAACGCCCTTCCTAACGCTTGGGATGTTGCATCAGGTGCTGCTAAACCAATTTACTTCTTTGATTTTATTCCAGTAGTAGGTTACCAAAACTCAGTGCTTCCAGCCTTCTTCGTAGGTTTGCTTGGTGCTAAGTTCGAGCAATGGGTTCGTAAATGGGTTCCAGACGTTCTTGACCTTCTCTTGCGTCCACTTATCGTCTTCGCAGTAATGTCAGCTTTGGCCCTCTTTATCATTGGTCCTGTCTTCCATACTGTTGAAAGCTATGTTCTTGCTGCTACAGAATGGATTCTTAACTTGCCATTTGGTCTTGCTGGTCTTGTTCTTGGTGGAGTTCACCAAGTTATCGTCGTTACAGGGGTTCACCACGTCTTTAACTTGCTTGAAGCTAACCTCATTGCTAATACTGGTAAAGACCCACTTAACGCTATCATCACAGCTGCTATGACTGCCCAAGCTGGTGCGACACTTGCAGTGGGTGTTAAAACTAAAGATGCTAAATTGAAAGCACTTGCTTTCCCTGCAACTCTTTCAGCGGTACTTGGTATCACTGAACCAGCTATCTTCGGGGTTAACCTTCGTTTCGGTAAACCATTTATCATGGGTCTTATCGCTGGTGCTGCTGGTGGTTGGTTGGCCTCAATCCTTAACCTCGCTGGTACAGGATTTGGTGTAACAATCGTTCCTGGTACTCTTCTTTACCTTAACGGTCAAGTGCTTAAGTATGTGATCATGGTACTTGTAACACTTGCTCTTGGTTTTGCTCTTACTTGGATCTTCGGTTACAAAGAGGAAGAAGTTGAAGCTCAAAAAGAAGTTGTTGCTGAAGATATTGCATCTGCAGAATCAGCTCCAGTTGCATTGCAAGCCGAAACAATCGCTGCACCACTTAAAGGTGAAGTTGTAGCTTTGGAAAATGTTAATGACCCAGTCTTCTCATCAGGAGCTATGGGTAAAGGTGCCGCTATTAAACCTTCAGGAAACCAAGTAGTCGCACCATTTGATGGTGAAGTGCAAATCGCCTTCCCAACAGGTCACGCTTACGGTCTTAAATCTGATAAAGGTGCTGAAGTGCTTATCCACATCGGTATCGACACTGTCTCACTTGACGGTAAAGGATTTGATGCTAAAGTTCAAGCAAATCAACGTATTAAAAAAGGTGATGTCTTGGCTACCTTCGATAACTCAGTAATCACTGAAGCAGGTCTTGACGATACAACTATGGTTATCGTTACAAACACTGCAGACTTCGAAGATGTTTCATCAGTAGCGACTGGTTCAGTTGCTGAAGGTGCAGACTTCATCGCAGTTAAATAATAAGCTAGAAAAGTCGAAGCCAATTCGGCTTTTTTAGTTAAATGGCTCATAAAGAAAAGTATGAAGCAGAGTAGTCTGTACCTCCTTAAACAAGGTCTCATTTAGATTGTCTTTTGCCTAGCTTTTATTTATAATAGTATAAATAGTTATTATTGATCATAAAAGGAGATAGCTTTACCTATGGCTAAACTTTACGGAAGCTTGGAAGCTGGTGGTACAAAATTTGTTTGTGCTGTTGGCGATGAGAAATTCCAAGTCGTTGAAAAAACTCAATTCCCAACAACTACACCTTACGAAACAATTGACCGTACTATTGAATTTTTCAAACGTTATGAAGATCAATTGGCTGGAATTGCAATTGGTTCATTTGGACCAATTGATGTTGATCCAAACTCTGAAACATATGGTTTTGTGACTTCAACACCAAAACCACATTGGTCAAATGTCGACCTTCTTGGTTTGATTGCTAAAGAGTTTAATATTCCTTTCTACTTTACGACTGATGTTAACTCATCTGCTTATGGTGAGACACTTGTTCGTAAAGGTGTTAAGAGTCTTGTTTACTACACTATCGGAACTGGTATTGGAGCCGGTGCTATTCAAAATGGTGAGTTCATTGGTGGTATGGGTCACACTGAAGCTGGTCACGTATATGTACCTCTTCACCCAAATGATGTTTCCAATGAATTTAACGGAACTTGTCCATTCCACCGCGGATGTTTGGAAGGTTTGGCTGCTGGTCCATCACTTGAAGCCCGTACAGGTATTCGTGGCGAATTGATTGAGCAAAATTCTGAGGTTTGGGATGTTCAAGCTTACTACATTGCTCAAGCTGCTGTCCAGGCAACTGTGCTCTACCGTCCAGAAGTTATCGTCTTTGGGGGTGGTGTTATGGGACAAGAACACATGCTTCGTCGTGTCCGTGAAAAATTCACAGCTCTTTTGAATGGTTACCTTCCAGTGCCAGACGTGACTGAGTATATTGTGACACCTGCTGTTTCAGGTAATGGCTCTGCGACGCTTGGTAACTTTGCACTTGCCAAAGATGTAGCTGACAAACACTCACGCAAATAAGCAAAATATGTAAAATCGCTTTAAGACATGATCTTAAGGCGTTTTGCTCTATACAGGAGGATGTAATGGAACCTTTATTTTTAGATTCGCCAATGCATGAAAAAATCTGGGGAGGTAATCGACTTAAGACAGAGTTTGGTTACGATATTCCCAGTGAACACACTGGTGAATACTGGGCAATTTCTGCCCATCCTAATGGTGTATCCTATGTCAAAAACGGGAAGTATGCTGGTTTTCATCTGGCAGAACTTTACAAGGATAAACCAGAACTTTTTGGAAATCCCAAGACTAGTGTTTTTCCTTTGTTGACAAAGATTTTGGACGCTAATGACTGGCTCTCAGTACAAGTACACCCTGATGATGCTTATGGACTAGAGCATGAAGGTGAGCTAGGAAAGACAGAATGTTGGTATATTATTGATGCTGAAGAGGGTGCAGAGATTATTTATGGTCACAAGGCTAAGACAAAGGAAGAATTAGCGTCCTTAATTGAAGCAGGTGATTGGGACGGACTTTTGTCGAAAACTCCTGTTAAAAAAGGTGACTTTTTCTTTGTACCAAGTGGTACCATGCATGCTATTGGTCCAGGTATCCTGATCTTAGAGACTCAACAATCTAGCGACACCACTTACCGTGTCTATGATTTTGATCGTAAGGATGATCAGGGCAATAAACGTGAGCTTCATATTCAACAGTCTCTTGATGTCTTGAATCTAGGGGACCCAGAAAATAGCGTTCCAACAACTGTTAAGACCTTGCAATTAGAGTCGACTTGTTTGACATCAAACTCCTTCTTCACCGTATATAAATGGAAACTCAGTGGCTTGGTTGACTTCAAACAATCAGCTCCTTATTTGCTTTGTTCGGTACTTTCTGGCAATGGGACTATGACTATCGATTCACGCATTTATTGTCTAAAAAAAGGTGATCACTTCATTCTTCCAAATGATGTGACAGATTGGGAAATTGATGGACAATTGGAGATGATTGTCAGTCACCCTAACGAGGCTTAAGTATGAGTAATGAAAAAGTTTTAGCTGCACTATTTGAGCGTATTGAGATCGGCAAATCCTATTATTTTGAGGGAGCTTACTATCGTCTAAAAGACTATGGAGATCACATTTATGGCTTACAACGGGCCATTCCTGGGATGTGCGGTGAAAAAACGGCCTCCCCTAGCATCAAATTTTACTGGAAAAATGGTGTCTTGGACTATCAATTCTACGTTGATTTTGAAGCTAGCCCTATGATAATGAAGGCCTATAGCGGCACCGACCATGCCTTCTTTGAACAGGCTTTTGAAAATCTCTTGCATGATTTTGAGGATATCCTAGAGAGCCAAGAGAACTCTAAGAAGTAGTTTTAAAGCATTATTGTCGATATTTTCAGTGAATCTAATAAAAAAGTTTTCGTTTATTTGCAAATCCATTGTGAAAGCCCTTAAACTAGGGCTTTTTTCTTTGTCAATCCTTGAGTGATTTCTTGTTTAAAGGGGGCTTTTGTGGTAAAATATGGAGATAAAGACTGTCGAAAGGAAAAAAGATGGCAAATATATTACGCAAAATCATTGAAAATGATAAAGGCGAAATTAAGAAACTAGAAAAAACTGCCAAGAAAGTCGAGAGCTATGCTGATGCAATGGCAGCTCTTTCAGATGAAGAACTTCAGGCAAAAACAGAAGAATTTAAAAAACGATATCAAAACGGAGAAAGCCTAGACCAACTCTTGCCAGAGGCATTTGCAGTTGTTCGTGAAGGGGCAAAACGTGTCCTTGGACTTTTCCCATATCGTGTGCAAATCATGGGTGGTATTGTTCTTCACCATGGTGATGTACCAGAGATGCGTACAGGGGAAGGGAAAACCCTGACTGCGACAATGCCTGTTTACCTAAATGCTATTTCAGGTGAAGGTGTGCACGTTATCACCGTTAACGAATACCTCTCAGAGCGTGATGCGACTGAAATGGGTGAGCTTTATAGTTGGCTTGGTTTGTCAGTAGGGATTAACCTTTCAGCCAAATCACCAGCTGAAAAACGTGAAGCTTATAACTGTGACATCACTTACTCAACCAACTCAGAGGTAGGTTTCGACTATCTTCGTGATAACATGGTTGTTCGTAAGGAAAACATGGTACAACGTCCATTGAACTATGCCTTGGTCGATGAGGTTGACTCGGTTCTTATCGATGAAGCTCGTACACCATTGATTGTATCAGGTCCTGTAAGTTCAGAAACTAATCAGTTATATCACCGTGCGGATGCCTTTGTTAAGACCTTAACAGAAGATGATTATGCCATTGATATTCCAACGAAAACGATTGGTTTGAATGACTCAGGTATTGACAAGGCTGAAGAATTCTTCAACTTGGACAACTTGTACGATATTGATAATGTTGCCTTGACTCACTATATTGACAACGCCCTTCGTGCCAACTACATCATGTTGCATGATATTGACTATGTGGTCAGTCCTGAGCAAGAAATTCTTATCGTTGACCAATTTACAGGTCGTACCATGGAAGGACGTCGTTTCTCAGATGGGCTCCACCAAGCCATTGAGGCAAAAGAAGGTGTGCCAGTTCAAGAAGAAACGAAGACATCTGCCTCAATCACTTACCAAAATATGTTCCGTATGTACAAGAAATTGTCAGGGATGACTGGTACTGGTAAAACTGAGGAAGATGAATTCCGTGAAATTTACAACATGCGAATCATTCCGATTCCAACTAACCGTCCAATTCAACGTATTGACCACGATGACCTTCTTTACCCTACCTTGGATGCTAAATTCCGCGCTGTGGTACAAGATGTTAAACGTCGTTATGAAAAGGGACAGCCAGTCCTTGTTGGTACGGTTGCCGTTGAAACATCTGACTTGATTTCTAAGATGTTGGTTGAAGCAGGTATTCCTCATGAAGTGCTTAATGCCAAGAACCACGAAAAAGAAGCGCATATTATCATGAATGCGGGTCAACGTGGTGCCGTTACGATTGCGACCAACATGGCCGGTCGTGGTACCGACATCAAACTTGGTGAAGGTGTTCTTGACCTTGGTGGACTCTGTGTCATTGGTACAGAGCGTCACGAAAGCCGTCGTATCGATAACCAGTTGCGTGGTCGTGCGGGACGTCAAGGGGACCCAGGGGAATCTCAATTCTACCTTTCACTTGAAGACGAATTGATGCGTCGTTTCGGTTCTGATCGTATCAAGCAAGTCTTGGAACGTTTGAACGCTGATGATGAAGATATCGTTATCAAATCACGCATGTTGACTCGTCAAGTGGAAGCGGCTCAAAAACGTGTCGAAGGAAATAACTACGATACTCGTAAACAAGTCCTTCAGTACGATGATGTTATGCGTGAACAACGTGAAATCATCTACGCTGAGCGTTATGATGTTATCACAGCGGAACGTGACCTTGAACCTGAGATTAAGGCTATGATTAAGCGTACGATTAACCGTACAGTAGATGGTCACAGCCGCAATGATCAAGAGGAAGCTCTTAAAGGTATTTTGAACTTTGCTCGTCAGGCCTTGGTTCCTGAGAATGCCATCTCACTTGAAGATTTACGAGAAGTGGGAGAGGTAACGAAACGTAGTGTTAATTATGACGCTATTAAAGTTTACTTGAATGAGTTAGCAGCTGATGTTTATGATCGTCAAATCAAGAAATTGCGTTCAGAGGAAGCTATCCGTGAATTCCAAAAAGTCTTGATTTTGATGGTTGTTGACAACAAGTGGACGGATCACATCGATGCCCTTGATCAATTACGTAATGCCGTTGGTTTGCGTGGTTATGCCCAAAACAACCCAATCGTTGAGTATCAATCTGAAGGGTTCAAGATGTTCCAAGATATGATTGGGGCAATTGAATATGATGTGACACGTACAATGATGAAAGCACAAATTCATGAACAATCTCGTGAAAATGTGAATGAACGTGTTTCAACAACAGCAACAGGCAATATCCAGGCTCACCAAGCAGATGCTAATGGTCAAGAAATTGACTTTAGTAAGGTTGGTCGTAATGACTTCTGTCCATGTGGTTCTGGTAAGAAATTTAAAAATTGTCACGGTCGTAAACAATTTTAGGAAAAAATAGGTAATTATTATGGTTTTTAAAGCAGTAAGTGAAAAAATTGATTTTGATGCAGTTAAAGAATCAACTACATTAACAGGTGAAGCCCTTGCCAAGAAACAAGCTCGTGATAAAGAGCTTGAAGCAATCATCAAGGGTGAAGATGACCGTACGCTTTTGGTTATTGGTCCATGTTCATCTGATAATGAAGAAGCTGTTCTTGATTATGCTCACCGTTTGGCTAAACTTCAAGAAGAAGTTAAAGATAAAGTTTTTATGGTTATGCGTGTCTATACAGCTAAACCTCGTACAAATGGTGATGGCTATAAAGGACTTGTACACCAACCTGATGCTGAAGGGAAACCAAACCTAATTAACGGTATCAAGGCTGTGCGTAACCTTCACTACCGTGTTATCACTGAAACTGGTATCACAACTGCTGATGAAATGCTTTACCCAGAAAATCTTCCTTTGGTAGATGACCTTGTGTCATACATTGCCGTTGGTGCACGTTCTGTAGAAGACCAACAACACCGTTTTGTTGCGTCAGGTATTGATGTTCCAACTGGTATGAAGAATCCAACATCAGGGAACCTTAACGTGATGTTTAACGGTATCTACGCCGCACAAAACAAACAAAACTTCCTCTTTAACGGTGAAGAAGTTGAAACTCCAGGGAACCCATTGGCACACGTTATTCTTCGTGGTTCAACGAATGAATATGGTAAAAACGTGCCTAACTTCTACTATGATGATGTGCTTGAAACAATCGAACACTATGAACAAATGGGCCTTGAAAATCCATTCATCGTTATTGATACAAACCATGATAACTCAGGTAAACGTTACTTGGAACAAATCCGTATCGTTCGTCAAACCTTGATTAACCGTGATTGGAATGAAAAAATCAACAAAGTGGCACGTGGTTTCATGATTGAATCTTACCTTGAAGATGGCCGTCAAGATGCGCCAGATGTCTATGGTAAATCAATCACTGACCCATGTCTTGGTTGGGATAAGACAGAAGAATTGATTCGTGAAATCCACGATACTTTGTCAAAATAATAAGGTAACAGAAACCATATATGGGGAGTGAACCGTTTGGATGACCAAGCGGTTCGCTCTCTTTTCACAAAGAGAGGGAAATAGATGGGAATTCATCAAAATAGTCCGCTGATTGATGTAGCGGAAGTAAGGAAATTGCATGCTCTTACGGGAGACGCACTAGTAACTAAACAGGCTAATGATGAGGCCTTGGCAAAAATTATCAAGGGTGAGGACAAACGTATTCTCTTGGTTATTGGTCCATGTTCATCTGATAATGAAGAAGCCGTTCTTGACTATGCTCACCGTTTGGCCAAACTTCAGGAAGAAGTGAAGGACAAAATCTTTATTGTTATGCGTGTTTATACAGCTAAACCACGTACTAATGGGGACGGTTATAAGGGGCTTATCCACCAGCCAGATGCAGAGGGTGATGTAGACCTTCTTGCTGGGGTTAAGGCGGTTCGCCACCTTCAGTCACGTATTATTACTGAAACAGGCCTTCCAATCGCTGATGAGATGCTTTATCCGTCAAATCTTTCCTTCTTTGATGATCTGCTTAGCTATCACGCTATTGGAGCACGTTCTGTCGAGGACCAAGAACACCGCTTTGTAGCTTCAGGTATTGATGTGCCAATTGGCTTGAAGAACCCAACGTCAGGGAATTTGAATGTCATGTTTAATGGTATCTATGCTGCGCAGAACCAACAGCATTTCCTTTACAATGGTGCTGAAGTTAAAACAGATGGTAACCCACTCGCTCACGCTATCTTGCGTGGTGCCAACAATGAAAATGGGCAGAACATTGTCAACTACCATTACGAGGACTTGGTTAAGGCTTTGGACAAGTATAGTGCACTTAATCTGGAAAATCCATTTATCCTTGTTGATACTAACCATGACAACTCAGGTAAAAACTTCATGGAGCAAGTTCGTATTGTGCGTGAAGTCCTTCTTAACCGTGAGTGGGATGAGCGTATCGCGGATACCGTGCGTGGCTTTATGATTGAGTCTTACCTTGAGGATGGTCGTCAAGACACACCTGAAGTTTATGGGAAATCAATTACAGATCCATGTCTTGGTTGGGATAAGACAGATAGCCTTATTCGTGAAATCCACAATCGACTTTCGTTATAATTATGATTTTTGGACATGGTATAGACTTGCAGGAAATTTCAGCTGTAAAAAAGGCTTATGACCGTAATCCACGCTTTGCAAAAAAGGTATTGACACCAAAAGAGTGGGAGCGTTTTGAATCCCTTTCTGGTAATCGTCAGATGTCCTATTTAGCAGGGCGCTGGGCCGGTAAGGAAGCATTTTCAAAGGCTTGGGGTACTGGTATTGGAGCAGTCGGCTTTAAGGATATTGAAATATTGACCAATGACAAGGGAGCTCCAGTGGTGACCCAATCACCTTTTGAAGGCAAGGTTTTTATCTCGATTTCCCATAGCGGTGATTTTGTTCAGGCAAGTGTCATTTTAGAAAAAAACTAAGAGATAGATGTTGGAAGAGGATAGCTTATGATTTCAAGTTTACATCGACCAACCTTGGCAAAGGTTGATCTATCAGCAATTTCAGAAAATATTGAACAAGTGGTTAGTCACATCCCTAAACAGGTAAAGACTTTTGCAGTTGTTAAGGCCAATGCTTATGGTCATGGCACTGTCGAAGTGGCCAAGCATGTATCTAAGCAGGTGGATGGTTTTTGTGTTTCCAACCTAGACGAGGCGCTTGAACTTCGTCAAGCTGGCTTGGAACAACCGATACTTATTTTAGGAGTAGTCTTGCCAGACGAGGTTCCTTTGGCTATTCAAGAAAACATCACGCTGACGATAGCTTCCCTTGAGTGGTTGGAAATGACTAAGAATCAAGGGCTTGATTTGACTGGTTTAACCTGTCATATTAAGGTTGATTCAGGTATGGGCCGTATTGGGGTGCGTAGCCTAGAGGACGCAGATAACTTGATTGCTGGTCTGAAATCACTTGGTGCGGATGTCGAAGGTATTTTTACTCATTTTGCAACGGCTGATGAGGCAGATGATAGTAAATTCAAGCGTCAATTGGCCTTCTTCACGGATTTGGTTAATAACTTGGTGGACCGTCCTCGCTTGGTACACGCTAGCAACTCTGCGACAAGCATCTGGCATGCAGAAACAGTCTTTAATGCGGTGCGTCTGGGTGTCGTCATCTATGGTCTCAATCCTAGTGGCAGTGCTTTAGACCTTCCATATAGCATTCGTCCTGCCTTAAGTTTGGAGACTGCACTTGTTCATGTTAAGACCCTGCCAGTAGGTCAAGATGTGGGTTATGGTGCAACCTATACGACGACAGCTGATGAAGTTATTGGAACCATTCCGATTGGCTATGCGGATGGTTGGACCAGAAATTTACAAGGTTTCCATGTTATTGTGGATGGACAGCTTTGTCCTATTGTTGGGCGTGTGTCTATGGACCAGATTACAGTTCGTCTTCCTAAGGTTTATCCCCTAGGAACTCCTGTCACTCTTATGGGTGAAAATGGGGGAGCAAGCATCACTGCGACAGAGGTGGCTGAAAAACGTGGCACTATCAACTACGAAGTTCTTTGTTTACTTAGTGACCGTGTACCTCGTAGCTATGACTAATATCAATAAAAAGAGAAATCCAGTTTGATGCTGGATTTTTTGGTTTTAGTGAAGAGTATTTTCATGTGTTATAATAGCTGATAAGGCTTCCTTTTTCACGGGAAGAAGAACACGATAGAAATGATAGAGGATATGATTCAACTAGATTCACCAATTGCGGATTTGAAAGGCTTTGGGCCTAAGTCCGCTGAAAAATTTACCAAATTAGATTTATACACGGTTGGGGACCTCTTGCTTTATTTTCCTTTCCGATATGAGGATTTTAAGAGTAAGTCTATCTTTGAACTGATGGATGGCGAAAAGGCTGTTATTACGGGAACAGTGGTGACGCCTGCCAATGTGCAGTATTATGGCTTTAAACGGAATCGTCTGAGTTTTAAAATCAAGCAAGGAGAGGCTGTGATTGCCATTAGTTTCTTCAACCAACCTTATCTTGTGGACAAGATTGAGATGGGGGCAGAAGTGGCTATTTTTGGCAAATGGGACCAGAAGAAGTCTGCTGTGACTGGTATGAAAGTCCTGGCTCAAGTTGAGGACGATATGCAGCCAGTCTACCATGTGGCCCAGGGTGTTAGTCAGGCCCAACTGATAAAGGCCATAAAGGCAGCTTTTGATAGTGGGGCCCTTAATTTGTTGGAGGAAAATCTCCCTCAGGTGCTGCTGGACAAGTACCGTCTCATGGGACGTCAAGAGGCTGTGCGTGCCATGCATTTTCCGAAAGATTTGGCTGAATATGAGCAGGCTCTACGTAGGACCAAGTTTGAGGAGCTCTTTTATTTCCAGATGAATTTACAGGTGCTGAAGGCTGAAAATAAGTCCGAAACCAATGGTCTAGCAATTGCTTACGATGAAGCCAAAATCAAAGCCAAAATTGCAGCATTACCATTCCCCTTAACAGAGGCCCAACAGCGTAGTTTATCGGAAATCCTAGCTGATATGAAATCTGGGGCTCATATGAACCGTCTCTTGCAAGGAGATGTGGGCTCAGGGAAAACAGTTATCGCTAGCTTGGCTATGTATGGGGCCTATACGGCGGGATTTCAGTCTGCCCTCATGGTACCGACGGAAATCTTAGCAGAGCAGCATTATCAGAGTTTACAGTGGCTTTTTCCTGAGTTAGAGGTAGTGCTCCTAACTTCTGGAATGAAGGCGGCGGACAAGAAAGTAGCCCTTTCCAAAATCGAGTCTGGGAAGGCTCAGATGATTGTGGGAACCCACTCGTTGATTCAAGATGCAGTGACTTATCATAGTCTTGGGCTAGTCATTACTGATGAACAGCACCGATTTGGGGTTAATCAACGTCGTATTTTCCGTGAGAAAGGTGACAACCCTGATGTCCTCATGATGACGGCAACACCCATTCCTAGGACTTTGGCAATCACTGCCTTTGGGGAGATGGATGTATCTATCATTGACCAGATGCCAGCTGGACGTAAGCCCATCATTACCCGTTGGGTCAAACATGAGCAGTTAGATACTGTATTGACTTGGATTAAGGGGGAGTTGGAAAAAGATGCTCAGGTCTATTTTATTTCTCCTCTGATTGAAGAGTCTGAGGCTCTTGATTTGAAAAATGCGGTGGCCCTTCATCAGGAACTCACAGAGTTCTTTGGGGATTCAGCTACAGTAGCTCTGATGCACGGTCGTATGAAAAATGATGAAAAAGACCAAATTATGCAAGATTTCAAGGACAGAAAATCTCAGATTTTAGTATCAACTACAGTTATTGAAGTAGGTGTTAACGTGCCAAATGCTACAGTTATGGTCATTATGGATGCGGATCGTTTTGGACTTAGCCAGCTTCACCAGCTTCGAGGGCGTGTAGGTCGTGGCGATAAGCAGTCCTACTGTGTTTTGGTGGCTAATCCTAAAAATGATACTGGTAAAAAACGCATGCAGGCCATGTGTGAGACCACGGATGGCTTTGTTCTAGCTGAGGAGGATCTTAAAATGCGTGGCTCAGGTGAAATCTTTGGGACACGTCAGTCAGGTATTCCTGAATTTCAGGTGGCCGATATTGTGGAAGACTACAATATCTTAGAGGAAGCCAGACGGGTGGCTAGCCAAATTGTATCTGACCCTAACTGGCGAGAGAATCCTGAATGGCAGGTGCTAGGAGCACATTTGAGAAGCCAAGGTGAGTTTGATTGAGGAGGAAACCCATGAAAAAGAAACGGTTAAAAATCGATTTTTTTGCTATCTTGCATCCTTTATTTCTTATGATGTTAGGTCTCCTGTTTTATTTTTTCGCCTTCATCTTGATTTGGTTTATTACCGAATTGGCAAAGCTGATAGAAGGAAAGACAGACTTTCATACCCTATATTTTTATTCACTTCTTATCTCGCTAGTTTGTTCGATATTACTGATTATGTACGTCGCGGGTTTTATAGCTCAACTGATTATCCATATACAGCATCAAAAGGAAAGAACGCTTTTGCCGGTCTGGTGTATGCTTACGGCTGTACTGATGCTTGTGCCCCTATTCGAAGATTTTAGTATCTTAGGCTCGTCCTGGAATTTTAAAGGGTATTTTCTTTCCATAGTTGCTTACATTGCCTATCTCTTTACAAAGCTACCCAAGGTTATTGAAAGTTACCGCTATCATGCGACAATTCGCTATGCCGTTTGGGTGGCTCTGGTCTTGGGTCTTATTTTATCCATGCTTTAGACAGAAAAACTCTCAGTAAACTCACTGAGAGTTTTAAGTTCCCTTCAAGCTTATTACAAGCTTTCTTTAAGTTAGGCAACCTATAATAAAACCATCAAAACGAGATAGGTTTTGATAATAAAACGTTTTGGCTAGGCCAAACCATTCCTAAAAAGGAGGACAAAACAATGACAGTAAAAATTAAAGTAACCTACAACCGAAATTTCCAGAAGCATCCTCAAGACTTTAAGGTTTATCAAAACTAGTATTGATGCTAGGAAGAGGCTAAATTTACCCATATTCTACAACTTTCATCCCTCATTTTCCAAAATCCCTTTTTCCTTTTTTTCATAACGTAGAATCCCTCTTCTTAAACTCATAAAAAGTCTAGACGGAAGCTTGACCAGTCTAGGCGATTAACATAAGTAAGCTAACCAGTTGAGATTTTCTTGACTGGTTTTTATTTTTTTGATTTTTAGATAAAAATATCGAAAAACGATAAAAGTGTGTTGACAAGGAGAAATAAAGAGTGTAATATATAATTATCGAAAAACGATAATAAATTTTCGATAAAGACAATCTTATTCGCGAAAAAGAGAAATTATTTACTAAAACTATTTAACAAAGGAAAAACCTATCATGAAAACACTTAAACTAATCATCAACGCTCTTCTTATTCTTCTTATGGCAATCTACGGTCTTGCAATGCTTGCTTTACTTATCCTTCCTTTTGTGAATGTGGCCAATCTTTTCCCAGGTGCAGAGGTTCAATACCTTTCTGGTTGGGGTTACTGGCTGGTCGCAGAGCTACAATTTGCATTCTATCTTGCCTTGATTTGGCTCCTTCATAAAGAGCTTAAAGACTTTACTTGGAAGGCACTTTGGACAGAAGATTTCTCTCTTTTCTTGAAAAAGGCTGCCCTTCTAACCTTTGTGCCATCAGCCTTGAATATCTTCTTGCAGTTGGGAACGACAGATCACCTAGTAATGGACTTCAGCACATCAGTTTGGCTCTTCTTGGTCTCTCTAGCTTGTGATGCTATCCGTCTTCGTAAGGGACAAACAGCTGTCAAATAATTGAATTTATCTTAGTTGAAAAGTAGTAAAATCTTATCTATAAACTAGTATTTTATATTGATATTCGATATAATTGATACTGTTAATAGTTAGCTGCTGATTTAGTATAAGGTCAAGGGCTCCTAGAGGCATCTTGGCTTTTTCTAGTCTATACTCCCAAAAAATCAAAATGTATTTACAATCGAGGTAACACATGACAACTATCTTATTCTATTTTTTAATCGTCCTAGCCTTGGCTGGCTCTAGTTATTATGGTTGGAAATCGGCTAAAAGTGCTAAAAATCGTCAGGAGACGCAAGAACAAAAACGACTTCGTAGTGTTCTCCTGTTCGTTAATGTCCTCCTTTTTGCGGGCTTGTTAAGTCTTGTTATTACCATTCTTAATGACGCCTTTATCTTGAGCGGTCATGAAGGACTCTTACAACAAGGTTTGCGTATGCTTTTTGGGTCGGGAGTTACCGTGAAAAGCAAGGGTCCTAGTCTGACGCTTTTTGCAGCAACCATTGATTTCCTTCGTATGGTAGTCAACATAGGTTTCTTGTTGTGCCTACGTGCCTTTCTAATTAACCTTTATCGTTCTGATATTTTCATCACTAAAAATGCTAAGTTGGTTCGTTGGTCAGCGCATTTGCTAGTTCTTGGGACCTTTATCAATAATGGTATTTTTACGTTTGGAACGGGCAACCATAGTTATAGTTTCTTTAACATCAGTTATTTGCTAGTTAGCTTTGTCCTCTATGCTGTCGCTATGATTTTGACCAAGGCTAATGCCATTGCTGAGGAAAATGAGTATACGATTTAGGAGGGGCTTATGATTATTGTCAATTTGGACGTTGAACTTGCCAAGAAGAAGATGCGCTCGGGTGAGCTGGCAGAACGGATTGGCATTACCCCAGCCAATCTCTCGGTTCTTAAGACAGGCAAGGCCAAGGCAATCCGTTTTACAACACTGGACGCCATTTGTAAGGAATTAGATTGCCAACCAGGAGATATTCTTGAATATAGACCTGACGAAGAAAACTAAAAGCCTGAAGCAGTTCAGTCACCTTTCTAGTGATGATGCTTCAAGCTTTTTTTATTTTTTCTTCAGCCATGTAATCAGGGCTAGACTGGCTAGCACGGTACCACAGACCATGGCGATATGTGTTTTTGAGACTGTTAGCTCATAGTGGAAATCTTTATTTTCCAATTTATCGGTTGCTTCAATACTAAGTTTCATGTTCTATCCCTCGATATAGTCTTTCAATTCTTGACCTTTGAGTCCGGCACTGAGTGCGATGAGGAGTTTGAGGCGAGCTTTTGGTGCATTGAGTTCTTTAACAAACATAACACCAGCTTCTTGGAGTTTGACCCCACCCCCTTCATAGGCGTAGACAGGTTCGGCGATACCGTTGAAACAGCGGGAAACGAGCACAACAGGGACTCCTTTGTCCATAAGCTTTGTGATTTCTCCTGCTGCTAGTGGTGGGAGGTTTCCAGCACCTAGTGCCTCGATAACTACCCCATCAATCTTTTCAGGGTCCAGGAGACTGATGATACCATCTCCAATCCCCATCCCTGCATAGGCTTTTATGATTGGTACTGTTCCTGTAATTTGTTCCAAGTCAAAGCGAACACGAGGCTCAGCAGTTTTGAACCAGAGGATATCATGCTTCATGATGATGCCTAGTGGACCATGGGTTGGCGTGTGGAAGGTTGCCACGTTTGTGGTATGGGTCTTAGTCACATACTTGGCTGCATGGATTTCATCATTCATCACGATCAGGATTCCTTTGTCAGCGGCCTTGTCGTCGCTAGCAACGCGTAGGGCTGATAGATAGTTATAGACACCGTCGCTTCCTAGCTCGTTTGACGAACGCATGGCACCAGTTAGAACGATTGGAATCTCAGGGACGGCCATGGTATCTAGGAAGTAGGCTGTTTCTTCCAAGGTATCTGTCCCATGAGTGATGACCACACCATCATATTGACCAGCTGTTTCCTTGATTTTTTTGTAAATATCCAGCATGTGGTAGGGTGTGATATGTGGGCTAGGGATATTAAGAAAATCGAGAATGGTTAGTTCTAAATTATCTAAATCAAGTCCCACATGGTTCATGGGATTATCAGCGTTTTGGCTGACCCTGCCATCATTATCCGCTGACATGGAAATGGTCCCTCCAGTGTGAAGGACTAGGATTTTTTTTGTCATTTATACTACTCACTATCATATTTATGTTATAATTTATTTTAGCATAAAATGTTAGAAGGAGGGGAGCTCGGTGGCCATTAAAGCAGTCTTTTTTGATATTGATGGGACTTTTCTAAATGACCGAAAACGCGTGTCTAGTTCAACCAAAAAAGCCATCAGTCAAATGAAGGAAGATGGTATCTTAGTTGGTTTGGCAACTGGTCGTGGTCCAGGATTTGTTCAGCCTTTCATGGACAATCTGGGTCTGGATTTTGCAGTGACTTATAATGGTCAGTATATCTTGACCCACGACAAGGTTCTCTATCAAAACCAGCTCCCTAAATCAACTATCTACAACTTGATCCGCTATGCTACCAAGCACCGTAGAGAGATTTCTCTGGGGACTAGCACAGGACTGGTTGGTTCCAATATCATCAGTATGGGGACTAGCAAGTTTGGGCAAATGGTAAGCCGTATTGTACCAAAGTCTTGGGCTAAGATGGTGGAACGTAGTTTCAAATCCTTAATTCGTCGTTTCAAGCCACAAAGCATGGAGACCCTTAAAACTATCATGCGCGAGCCAGTTTATCAGGTGGTTATGGTAGCGACAGTGGGTGAAACCCAGGCTATCGAGGAAAAATTTCCACACGTGAAGATTACACGTTCGAGCCCTTATTCAGCTGATATCATTTCAGCTGGACAGTCTAAACTTAAAGGAATTGCCCATCTAGGTGAGGTTTTTGGTTTCGAACTCAGCGAGGTTATGGCCTTCGGAGATTCGGAAAATGACCTAGAAATGCTATCTGGTGTTGGTATTGGTGTTGCCATGGGAAATGGTGAAGACGAACTGAAAGACCAAGCTACCCATGTCACTGATACCAATAACCAAAACGGGATTGCAAAAGCCTTGTCCCATTATGGTTTGATTCACTTTGAAACAGAGAATTCATTCACCAGTGATGATGACAACTTTAACAAGGTTAAGGATTTCCACCATTTGATGGATGGCTCTACCAATGATATGCCTCGTGTCTATAGTATAGAAGAAGCTAGTCATCGTTCGGACTTCAAGTTGGAAGAAATCGTCGAATTCCTTTATGCTTCATCAGGTGGGGACAAGCGTGTCTTTGGACAAGCTGTTTTGGATCTACATGCCGCTCTTGATAAGGCTGCGCTCAAGGTTAGTTCTAAGGAGCACCCAGAGTCAACTATGGTTGGCCAAGTGGATGCTTTGACAGATTTGCTTTATTTGACCTATGGTTCATTTGTTCTTATGGGGGTGGATCCTAAGCCTTTCTTTGATACCGTTCATGAGGCTAATATGGGTAAAATTTTCCCAGATGGCAAGGCTCACTTTGATCCAGTGACTCATAAAATCCTTAAACCGAGTGACTGGGAAGAGCGCTTTGCGCCAGAACCTCATATAAAACGAGAGTTGGATCGTCAGATTCAGAAATCTATCCAAAGAAATAAATAAGAAGATAAAAAGGTTTGGACAGTCTGTTCCGAACCTTTTTCTAATAAAAATGACATTTATTAATGGCTTTATTTGTGATAAAATAAAGTCATTCTATGTATTTTTAAGGAGATTATTATGACTAAAGCAGATTGGTTAGATTTTTTTGAAGCCATCAATGGTCGTTCAGCGACTGAAGAAGAAATTGCAGCAGCACTAGCAGCTGGTGAGTTTCAAGATGACGCACCAGCACAACCAGCATTTGCTGATGTTCAAGAAACACCAGTACAAGAAGCGCCAGCGCAACCAGCTTTCGCTAGTGCCAAAGAAACACCAGCACAAGAGGCGCAGCCACAACCAACTTTCGCTGGTGCACAAGAGGCGCAGCCACAACCAACTTTCGCTGGTGCACAAGAGGCGCAACAACAACCGACTTTCGCTGGTGCACAAGAAGCACAACCGCAAGCTCCTTTTGCAAATGCTCAGGCTGCTCAAGCACAACCAACCTTTGCAGGGGCTCAAACAGCTCCAGTCCAAGGAGTGCCAAATCAAGCAGTGCAACCACAAGCTGGTTTTGCGAATGCTCAAGCTGGTCAACAAACAGCTTTTGCTAACGGTCAACCTCTTCAACCAGGTCAAAACGTTCAATTTATCAATGGCCAAGCCGTAGTTGTTCCAGCACAACCATCAGCATTTGCGACAACTTTCAAAAACTACTGGACATGGTTGCTTAATGCATGGCGTCGTCCAGCTGACATGACAGATTATGGTAAACACAATGGTTGGCTTAACTATATCTTCTTGTCACTCTTCACTGGACTTGCATCCTTTGCAATTTTGAGCGCTATGGCACGTAAAGTGGTTAACTCAATTGTGTCAACCACAAATGTACTGTCTAGTATGTTTGGTTCTTATGGAACAGATGCTTACTCATCTCCAGTTTCAAGTCATACATCTAGCATTGGTTTTGGAGCCTTCTTTGCAAGCATCCTAGCTGCCTTCCTCTTTATCTTTGCCTTTATCTTGGCAGGATTTGTAACACGTAAGGCCATCTTCCGTGATCCTGAGACTACTTTCTTGAATAGCTTTGACCGTTTTGGTCGCTTGACATCATTGGCATTGCCAATCTTGCTAGTAACAATCTTGTTGGGAGCTATTGGACTTGTTGCCTTCCCAGGATTCTTGTTCTATGTTGTTTACTTCTTATTTGCAATTGCTAATCTATTTACAATTGTTCCTGTAACAACAGCGTGGAAGGCTGATAAGTTCTATCAAATGATTTTGGCAGCACTTTTGAATGGTGTGATTTTGTCAATCTTGTTTGCAATCGTATTTGCTATCATGTCATCATTTTTAGTAGGTCTTCTATTCTAAGTAAACCTCTGACGATTTTTGAAAAAGCAAGTTTATAGGAGTCTTTATGGCAACAAAAGAAAAGTGGATCGATTTATTTGAAAAGGCAGTTGGTCGTCCGCCCCATGCTTTGGAGATTGAAGAAGGCCAGAAAGCAGACTTTGACTTAAAGGCTATTAAAGGCATTGCGGCAATGGGCTTGGACCAAGAGGCCACTCCTTCTGAACCAACAGAAGAAGTTGATGAGTATGACGTTGCCGAGGAAGTGTTTGAAGATGTACCGCTTGGTGATGAAGAGGAAACGACTCCTTTAGAAATTGAGGAGCTTTCACCAGTATCTCAAGCAGATCAAGGTCAAACTGAAGAGAATTCAGAGGCCGCTTCTAAAGAAGCACAAGCCATCTGGATGAAGGCTTTTAAAACCTATGTTGGACGTCAGCCTCTTCCTGAGGAATTCCTACTTGGTAAGTCTTCAGGTTATGATGTGTCAACCATCCATCAGTTTATCTCAGATGGTAAGGCAGCGAAACCAGCCAAGCCAGCCATGGCTAAAGGAAAGAAAATCCTGATTATTGCTGGTGTTGTTGCAGCAGTCTTAGCGCTAGCTGGTTACGGCTTTGGTTCTTATTACTACTCACGTGGTCAAGTAGCAGAGCGTTATGAAGCAGCAGCTAAGAAGAGTTTTAAAGATAGCTTGGAATACCAAGTATGGTCTGATACTAAAAAGGAAATTAAAACATCCGAAGTCAAGTACACAGACACTAAAAGTACACAAGCCTATAGCAAGAGCCAACTCCTGTCTGGCGAACGTATGCAAAAGGTTGGACGTCAGTTCCTTATTTTTCCTAAGTGGAGAGTCGTGGTAGATCCTGGAACGGTTGATTTAACCGTTAATACAGCTGATTTGAATGTGACTATTAACGGGGTTTCTTATGCGACTACAGATGGCAATAACTACACGGCTAAATTGAACCATCTCTATCCAGGAACTTACAATTTTGTGGCTTCTGGTAAGGTCAATGACCAAGATATCACGGTCTCATCTGAGGAAAATGTGACCTCTAAAACAGAAGTCAACCTTTCTGTAGAGTATCTTAGCTTTACCGTTAAGTCTAATCTTAAGGACGGAGACCTCTACGTTGGTGGTACGAAAGTTGGAACCCTTAACTCAGGGAAACTAGATGTTAACAAGGTAGCAGTAGCAGGTTCATCAGCTGTTTATGTTAAGAAGAATTTCGAAGATGGTAGCTCTATTAAAACAGAGACATTGTCTATTAAGAAAATCTCTGAAGGTCAAACGGTTACTCTAGATGCTGATGGTGTTCTTGACCGTGATACGGCAGATCGTCTAATGACCGCTGCTTACGGTAAATTTGGTAGCTACGCTTCTAATCACAACACGACACCAGATGGTGTATCCGACATTTTCCTTAATGGTACTGATGATACCATGTATAAGGATGTAACGGCTGATATTGATAAAAATACTACGGGTGCCAAAAACCGAGCTGCCGATAGTATTACCTTCTCAGACGTAGACGTAACAGAGGTTATTCAGACTGGTGAGAAGACCTTCAAGGTAACCTTCACGGCAGTCTATGATTTCTATTATGGCTATGATTCTAAGTTCAAGTCATCAGGAGATATTAAAGATAAAATCTCATGGTCATGTAATGTGGAATATGTTGGTGACAATAGTGATTCTAGTAGTAGCGGTTCTAACTACAGCGACTACCGTATCAATGGCAAGGCTGGCGAATCACAAAATGTGAGTCGTGAAAATACTGTGAAATAGTAGTTGCTTTCTCATAGATGCAGTCATTGTTGAACGGATTACAAATAGGAGGTTAGTCCTCCAGACTAAAAAATGAAGAACTTGGCAATTGCCAGGTTCTTTTGTTTGTCTGTTTTTACCTCTTAGGGGCTAAACTGTGCCACTTACCCAAAAGGCCTTGTTTTGTGTAAAGCAGTTGTTATAATGGAAGCATCAAAAAGACAGGAAAGGAGTATTATGAAAGTTAGAATCGAATTGGACCCATCCATGGATGAGCCTGAAATCTTGATTCGAGCTCCTCGGTTAACACAGGAATTGGCCCAGCTCCAAGAATCTATTCTAAAGAAAAAGTTAGTTCCTTTAGCCTTTTACAAGAATCGAAGCGAATATTTTCTGGATTTGGCAAATATTCTCTTTTTTGAAACAGACGGGGAAAAGATTTTTGGACATACCAAGGATGAGGCCTATGAGGTGAAGCAAAAGCTCTACGAATTAGAAGAGTTGCTCCCGATTACCTTTTGTCGGATTTCCAAATCGACGATTGTTAATGCTAAGCAGATTTATTCTTTAGAGAAGTCTTTTTCGGGGACTAGTACGGTGAATTTCTATCAGACCCACAAGCAGGTCCATGTATCAAGACGCTACTATCAAGTTTTAAAAGAACGACTAAACGAAATGAGGTAAGATAATGAGAAAGAAATTAATTGGGATCCTCTTGATCCTTTTGGCAGCTTTGGTAATTGTACAAGACTATTTTATAAAATGGGAAATTAGTATTTGGATGTTGGCCTGGGTAGTCTTATTGGCAATTTTGTCCCTTTCTAGTCTTTTGAAGCGACATTTTGGTCTTGGTTTCGCCTATGGCATTGTGGCTCTATTTTCACTTAATGGACAGTTCCATTTTCTTCCAGTATCTAATTCGGTCCTTATCTTTTCTTCGATTCTTGCAGTTATTGGCTTGAACATTCTCTTCAATCCTTCTAGTAAAACAAAGAATCGCTTTGGATTAGGGGTTACTGGTTCAGACGCTAATAATGGTGGAAATGATATTGATGTCACTTTTTCAACAGTGACCAAATATCTCAATGACCAGCAATTTACGCATGGGAGTGCGGATGTTAGTTTAGGACAGGCTTCCGTTTATTTTGATAATTGCCGTATTGAGGGGCCATCTGCTCAGTTTGATGTGGACGTTTCTCTTGGAAGTCTTAGCCTCTATGTGCCCAGTGATTGGCGGGTGCATGTGAATGTGGATAACTCTCTTTCAGCTGTACAGCATGAGGAAAATCCTAGCAACTTAACTAACAAGGACTTCTACATCAAAGGTGATGTTTCCTTGGGTAATTTAGAAGTTATTTATGTTGGTGAGAATGCGATTGATTAAGTTAGTGGAGGGAACATCTGATTAATATAATACCTATTGTTTTATCTCATCTCCTGTGATAAGATAGGCTCAATCTATTTTCAGGAGGGACAAGACATGGTTTCTACTATTGGTATTATAAGTTTATCTAGTGGGATTATCGGTGAAGACTTTGTCAAGCACGAAGTGGACTTGGGTATTCAACGTCTCAAGGACCTCGGACTCAATCCTATCTTTTTACCTCATTCGCTAAAAGGCTTAGATTTTATCAAAGAACATCCTGAAGCTCGTGCAGAGGATTTGATTCATGCCTTTTCTGATGATAGCATCGACATGATTCTATGTGCCATTGGTGGAGACGATACCTATCGCTTGCTACCCTACCTCTTTGAAAATGACCAACTACAAAAGGTTATCAAACCAAAGATTTTTCTCGGTTTCTCGGATACAACCATGAACCACCTCATGTTGCATAAGCTAGGGGTCAATACTTTCTACGGCCAATCATTTCTAGCAGACATTTGTGAGTTAGACAAAGAAATGTTGCTACATTTTCTAAAAACGTTCTAATGTAAAGTCTTTCCTTAGAATCCCGAGGTTTTGTCCTTGAATCCAAGTTGTTTTTCTGTTATACTAATAAAGTAATAAGGAGAAATATATATGACTAAACAGAGAATTAATCAAGTTGTTGGTTCAATTGGTGCCTTTATCGGGATTATTGTATTTATAGCCTACATCCCTCAAATTTTTGCCAATTTACAAGGGAACAAAGCTCAACCATTCCAACCTTTATCAGCAGCTGTCTCTTGCTTAATCTGGGTCATTTATGGATGGACACAAGAGCCTAAGAAAGACTGGATTCTAATCATTCCAAACTCAGCCGGGGTTATCCTTGGCGGACTGACTTTCCTTACTGCTCTATAAGAATACAACTACTATAAAAAGCAACCACATCGAGCGGTTGCTTTTTTACTATTTTCTCGATCTAAAAGTCTTCTTCTGACTCTAATTCTTGTTGTTTTATCTCATCTCCTGTGATAAGATAGGCTCAATCTATTTTCAGGAGGGTCAAGACATGGTTTCTACTATTGGTATTGTGAGCTTATCTAGTGGAATTATCGGTGAAGACTTTGTCAAGCACGAAGTGGACTTGGGTATTCAACGTCTCAAGGACCTGGGACTCAATCCTATCTTTTTGCCCCATTCACTAAAAGGCTTAGATTTTATCAAAGAACATCCTGAAGCTCGTGCAGAGGATTTGATTCATGCCTTTTCTGATGATAGCATCGACATGATTCTATGTGCCATTGGTGGAGACGATACCTATCGCTTGCTACCCTACCTCTTTGAAAATGACCAACTACAAAAGGTTATCAAACCAAAGATTTTTCTCGGTTTCTCGGATACAACCATGAACCACCTCATGTTGCATAAGCTAGGGGTCAAGACTTTTTACGGCCAATCATTTTTAGCAGACATTTGTGAGTTAGACAAAGAAATGTTGCCATATAGCCTCCACTACTTCAAGGAATTGATTGAGACGGGAAGAATCTCGGAAATTCGCCCTAGTGACGTTTGGTATGAGGAAAGAACTGACTTCAGTCCCAAAGCCTTGGGAACTCCTCGTGTCAGCCATGCAAATACAGGTTTTGACTTGTTACAAGGCAATGCTAAGTTCGAGGGGGAAATCCTCGGCGGTTGCCTCGAATCCCTCTACGATATTTTTGACAACTCTCTACACGCAGATAGCACAGACCTCTGCCAAAAATACAAACTTTTCCCTGACTTATCCGACTGGGAAGGAAAGATTCTATTGCTAGAAACAAGTGAAGAAAAGCCTGAACCTGATGATTTCAAAAAAATGTTGCAAACTTTAAAAGAAACTGGGATATTTGAGGTCGTCAGTGGACTCTTGGTCGGGAAACCTATGGATGAAACCTTCTATGACGACTATAAAGAGGCACTATTGGATATCATTGATAGCAATATCCCAATTGTCTATAATCTGAATGTCGGACACGCAACTCCAAGAGCGATTGTTCCCTTTGGAGTCCACGCCCATGTAGATGCAAAGAAGCAAGTCATTCGCTTTGACTATAACAAAGAAAGCTGAGATAAGACTCTCAGCTTTTTTTAGAAAGTAGGAGTATCTTAGTTGCTATAAAGCATGACACTTTAAGTGGATAATACTCCTGTATTTCTAAGTTCATCCAGTCTATCAGATTGATTGAGACTCAAGGGAGTGGGACAAGGAACAATTTTTAAAAAGTTGTTCGGTCCTACTCCCTTTTTTCCTATTTTATAGTCTCTTTATTTGTGATAATATAGTATAGTGAAAAAAACTAGACTGGAATAACTTTACTCTTTTGGAGTTTTATGTGACAGCGATGAATAGAGACAATCTAAGCGGATGCCTGCTTGGAGCTATAGTCAAGAAAACTCAAAATGAGGAATGAGGCTAGAAGGGAAATTGTTATGAGAAAAAAAGCGATTGGTATTGATTTAGGGACAACGAATTCCGTTATGGCTGTTGTTCGTGAAGATGTGCCAGAGATTATTCCGATGGGGACGAATGACGATCAGGTCTTACGTTCAGCGGTTTACTTCTCAAATATTAGTGGCCAAAACCATGTATCTTTTGGTAAAGAAGCCATCGAGCGTGGGACAGAAATCGGAAGTACAGAAAACTTTAAATTTGACTTCAAACGTGACATCGGGCGTCCGATTGCTAGTGATACACCAGACCACACACGTGTCAATTCTATTATTCTTTCGGCCTTGGTTTTGAACGAATTCCGTAAACGCGCCTATGTCGTTGGTCAGGAGATGGGACAAGCAGACGGTATCAAGGATGCTGTCATCACCGTGCCTGCCTACTTTACGTCAGATCAACGTGCGGCAACGAAGAATGCTGGTCGTATCGCAGGATTTAACGTCTTGCGTATTATCAATGAGCCTACAGCTGCGGCCATTGCCTATGCCCACACTAAAAGTGCCCAAGGAAATGTCTTGGTCTTTGACCTTGGTGGAGGAACTTTTGATGTTACCATCATGCGCGTGGCTGATCATGCCTATGATATTTTAGCGACTGACGGGAATTCACGCCTTGGTGGGATTGACTTTGATAAGCGTCTTGTGGGCTACATCATGCAGGAGTTGGAAAAACAAGGGGTCAATATGACTAACCTTTCCGAGAAGGAAAAAATTCAACTTCAATATAAGGCTGAGCAAATTAAGACTAGTCTATCTGTGAATGACCAAGCTCTCTATGAGCATTATGTCAATGGTCAAGGTTACGGTGTCTTGATTACTCAAGCAATTTTCAATGAAATTACCTTGGACCTCCTCAAAGATACTGAAATCAAGGTACAATCTACCCTTCAAGCGTCTGGCTTGAAATGGGAAGAGATTGACCATATCCTGCTTGTGGGTGGTTCAACACGTATGCCAATGATTCGTCAAATGATTCGTTTGATGAGTGGTTTGGAACCTAAGTTTGACCTTAATCCAGACACTATCGTGGCACAGGGGGCATCTATTTTGGCGGACCTTATCGTCAATAACGAGGTTAGCTTCTCTGAGCACCAGGATGGTAAGACAACTGAGACAGACAGAGTAGTTGTCAAGGATGTGACCTCTCAGGGAATAGGTCTGCTCTTCAAGAAAAATCCAAACAAGAACTACAGCTTTGTGGGTGACTACTATAATAGTGTCGTGGTTCCACGTAACTCGGTCTTGCCTTTGGCAGTGACCAAGGACCTCTTTGCGGTCGTGGATGGACAGAGTAAGTTCAAGCTTCGTATCACAGAAGGAAATTATGAAAATCCATTTGCTGTGAAGATTTTGGGACAAGTGGAAGGACAAGTGCCACAACCTCGTCAGAAAGGCGAGCTTTTGGCACAAGTCACCTATGCCTTCGATTCAGAACAAATTGTTACCGTAACAGTGTCTGATCCTCGAAGCAATACTGTTGTGGCACGCTTTTCAGTCAACGCACAAGTCAACCAAACCCAAGAAGTGGTTAAGGAAGACTTGTCAGAACTTCAAGCTATTTTTGCTAAATTCATCTCATGATAGACTACTACAAAGCAATTGATACAGAGACAGGACAGGAAGTATCTTATTTAAGAGAGGTCAGTAACCGTATCTCTCCAGAGATGTCGGCTCAAGATTGTTTCGTGGCACTTTCCTTTTTACGTGAGGAACTGGAGGAACTTTGGACTAACGGTACCTTGGATAAAGAAGGCGAGCGTTTGCGCAGTGAGCTCTACACGATTCGCTCAATCTTTTTCTCAGACCATGAGAAGTTACAATATGACCGAAAACTTAGACAGGCTCAGAGAAAGGCTTGGGAAGTTGAGAAGGGGACGGCCGCTGATACTAGCAATGTATCAGGTAAAAAGGAAATCCCTTTTGAACCTGTTGCGGTGACTCAAACTAAAGAGTCATATCTTAAAAGTTATCTCTTTGCGGCCTTCGCCTTTGTGATTCTACTAAGCTTGATTCTCTTCTTCAATATCAATGTCATCGTTCTTATTATCGGAGCCATTCTAATTGTGGCTTTGATGTTACTTATGTCTTAGGAGATATTAATGGAAACCAATCAATTAACATTTGAACATATCTGTTTCAAATATAAGGGAAATGATAACCAGCTCTTTACAGATTTGGATGTTACTATGGAGACTGGCCAAGTTGTCGGTATCTTGGGTGCTTCTGGTTCAGGGAAAACAACCTTAACAGAGATTCTCCTTGGCCAGCTTAAACCAACCTGCCAACAATTTCGTATTTTAGAAAATGGCAAACCTGTGACTGCTGGTTCACGCTCTTGGTCCTATGTACCCCAACAAAATCTCCTACGTGAGTACCTCAAGGTATCTGAGACCTTTGATTTTTATGCGGACCATCATCTGAAAGGGAGTGGTAAGCTGACTAAAAAGCATCGCATTGCAGGAATTATGGATGATTTAGGCTTGACGGAATTTGCCAATAAGAAAATTTCGGAGCTTTCTGGTGGGCAAAAACGCCGTGTCTCAATTGGTATTGAACTTCTTAGCCCTAGTCCCTACTTTATTCTTGATGAGCCGTCTTCAGGTTTGGATGCTCTTAGTGACCGTAATCTCTTACGTACCTTGAAAATCTTGGCTAAATCAGCTAACAAGTCTATTGTGGTTATTACCCACAACACAGAAAATTTGGCTATTTTTGACAAGATTATCTTCTTGTCTAAGGGACGTCCGACATTTGCAGGAACTTATGAAGAGTTGCTTTTGGAATACAAGACTAGCGATCCTTATATGATTCGTAAATATATGGATATGAATATCGCAGATGTCTACCAAGAGCTCAATGCTTCAACACGTATTTACAAGATTTAGGGAGACTTATGAACGCAGCATTACGATTAAGTTGGTATAAATTTAAACACCACTACATGGATTTTGTTAAGGTTCTTCTGGGCATTGTCGCTTTCGAAGGCTTAATCCTCTATATTCAGGACAAGGGATTTTTGAAAGATTTCGAAACAACTCGAATGACCCTCTTTCTCTTGCTTTTTTCAACCAGTCTCTTGATTGTGGTTCAAAACAGTATTTATATTTCTAAGGAACGCTCGGTCCTCAACCGTGACTTTTTCTCAGGTTTGAGTCGTTCGGCCTTTGCCTTGGCTAGTATGGGGATTCACGCCTTCTTTGCTGTTTTGGAAACCATTGTCTTTATCCTATCTTACTCTGTTTTTAGTAAGTTCTTTGACAAAGAATTTCCAGACGCTGGTCATATTTTTGGTTCCTACCGTTGGGAAGTTGGGATTACAGTGCTTCTGGTTTTCTTGGCTTCGCATTTCATTGCCCTTTTTATCTCAGCCTTGGTTGGCAAATCTGAGATTACCTCTGTTATCCTAGCAGTTGTTGTGGGGATCATGCAATTTTCATTGTCAGGAACTATCCTATCTTTGCCAAAAGCGATTGATTGGGTACAAAAATTTATCTATCTAGGTTATGGGCACAAGCTTTTTGGGATTTCTAGTGACCTGTCAGACTTGCCATCTAGTTTGGCTAAGTACAGGGTCCCTGTTCCTAAGAGCCAGTTGGAGGCCTTTCAAGGGTCTACAGGTGAATTCTGGGGCCAATGGTGGGCTTTGGTACTTCATTGCCTAGTTTATGCCCTACTCTTTTTCGTCACACTTCAGAAGAAGGAGAAATAAATGCAACAATATGATGAATGGCTGATTGACTTCCAAGTGCAGTATGGTCGCAAGCCAAGTGATAAGGAAGTTGCCGAAGCTGCTAAGACTGGTTTTGCTCTTTCTAGTGGTTTAAGCAGACAGAAAAATTCTAAATTCAGACAAGTCTTGTCTAAGGTTGGTTTGGGAGATCTCAAGTTTAGCTGGTTTTTAGTTTTGGAAATTTTGCTCTTGATTTGTATCGCCCTCTTTGGCTATGTTGTTGGCTATCTATTTATCTAGGAGGACCTCATGAAACAGTTTAAACATAAAAAGTTTATCGGTTTGGCCTTGATTGTCTTTTTGGTCTTCATGGTACTTGGAAAATACACTCAGAGCACGGCTTTTACATCGTCTTCAAGAGTTTATGCCACAACCGTTGTCGATAAGAATACCGGGAACAAGGTGCGTTTTGAAGTCCGAAAAATCAAGGGAGACAAATACGAAGTTAAAAATACGGAGACTGGGGATACCTATCAGGCCAATGCCCAAGCCGGTGAAGACCGTTCTTTGAGCTTTAAGTTGGCTGGAACTGACGGTAGCTCAGATGGTACTATCCGTATCACACCAAGTATGGTGCCTGGAGGAGATGCAAAGGTTGAAATGACTGACTCAAACACCTATACTCAGGTTGAGGGAGGTTCTGAAGTCGTTGAGTCTAGCGAGGCTTCGTCTAGTTCTTCAAGTAGCCAAGTTAAAAGCATTATTAAGGATATTTTGGAATCAAGTAGTTCATCCTCTGGTAGCGACGCAAGCTCAGAGTCGTCTTCTAACGATCCAAATAAGCCAAATGCAGATATCAAGACTAAGACGGATGTTAATGGTGATAAGGAAACCACTTATATTGCAGACTATTCGACTGAGGACATTAAGTCTATCACGGAAGCTTTTGGGAAATGGCTCTATCAGTCTGACTATGCCAAGGATGCTGTTTTAGTTCAAAGCAGTTTTGACAGTATCACTAAGGTCAATGATGGTAGTCCAACCTTCCTTTCATTTAAGGCACCTAAGGAAAAAGGTAGCAGCCAAACGATTACCATACTTGCTAATCTCATCAATGCGGATGGCTATGAACATATTACTGGTGTTCCGAGTGGTATCATCAATGGTAAGGAAGTCTCAAACTATGATTTCAAGGACTATAAAAACACGGTTGATTCCTTTGCTCTAGGAATTAATGAAAATAGTGGTAAGACCGCCGACTATAGCCCAACATCATCCTTCCGTCTTTATACCTTGAAGGATAAGAAACATGCTATGTATGAAGATGATGCCGCTGAACAAAAAGCCCTCTTTAAGGACTTTTCAGCTGATGATAAAACTGGTGGCAATTATAATGGCTACAACAAGCTCTATAAGGATTTGGTTGACCAAGATAAGGATTCTTACCAAATTGTTCTCGGATCTAATGGTACTGTTTATTATGTGACGAACTACTGGAAGGGCAATTATGATAAGAAGGCTGTTCAGACCTATAAGGTGGCACCAGACGACATGCAAGAGGCTTACCAAGAGCTACTCAAGCATTACTCTAGTGCTAGCACGTCTGATAGCTCAGAATCTTCAAGTTCTTCACAAACATCAGAGTCATCATCAAGCTCATCAGAGGCCAAAACAGAATCGAAAACTGAAACTAAGACCGATCAAACAGGCATGGATGTTAATGCTATCAAGGATAATAACTTCCAAAGCCTTGAAGGGACTTGGAAGAATGGGAATGGTAATAGTTTGACATTTTCTAAGGATCAAGTAACTGCACCAACAGATTATGAGGTTCAAAATGCTAATTCTAGTCTTGAAAATGGCTACCTGAGAGCGAGCCTAAGAACAGGAATGTATGGCGCAATAATCTTTTTCATCCCGAAAGGTACGACATTACCGAATGTATCAGGAGACTATCCTGATGCTTCAGATAATACCAAAGACCGTATCCTAGTGACCCAATCAGGAAGTGGACAATCTGACGCCAAACAATTCTACTACAAGGCTGACTAGACCTGACAAGGGTGAAAGTCTTAAAAAGTAATGTTATAACCTAAAAGTTGAGATAAAATTGTCTCAACTTTTTATGTTACATTTGTAACTTTAATTTAATAGTAAGTCCATCTTCTATAAATAAATGGATTCTTAGAGGTATTATAGACTTTATTAGAAAATTAATTATTGTGAAAACTTACAAAAAGCTATATAATGAGTAGTGTTGTAAAAAGGGCTTCCTAGGGGATTTTTGAGGAAGTTTCTTAAATCAGATTAAAGGGAGAGGGGGAAAAGAATGACTTCTATTATTGAATCGCTATTTGCTGTTTTTAAAGATTTTCATTGGCTAGTATCTATAGATACACTCTTGATTTTCTTTGTCAATTATCTGATGTTTCATGCAGCTGGTAGGGTCAAGATTTCTTGGAGGCTACTTTTATTAGGTGGTCTTTTGTCAGTTGTTTTGACTCCCCTTCTTCCTATGGGATTCAAATTTTTACTTAATCCTCTCATATTATTTTGTTTTAGTTATTACAAACGTCCAGACTTGCCATGGATAGAGCCGGTATTTAATAGCTTTTATGCCTGGGGAACAACTAATATCATTATACGGGGCTTGTCATTAATCGTCTTTCCTTTACTTTTGGGAGCCGACTTGACTAGCCGTATTCCAGAATCTCTAACGGAGTTTATCTGTGTGGTAGTTACCTATCCTATTTACCTCTTGGTTCACCGTTTTATTGGTTATGAATATTTGCAGGTCGAGGAAAAGGAGCGCTTGCGCATACACTTCACCCCTATTGTTATTGGGGTTAGCTTTGCCTTTCTTTCATATGGGCTTTTAAATGAATTCATGCCTTACTTTGCTAGTATCTGGCCTGTGGAAGTGGTTAACAATTATGCTAAGTTGGTCGTTCTATTGGCAACAGGCGCCTTCTTTATCGTTGTTTCCTATGCCAATCAGTGGATAAAGGATGAACTTTTTCTGGAGTTGAAAGAGGAGCAGGAACGTCATTTCCAGAGCTTACAGGAGTCTAGTAGGCATATCCTCCATCTTTATCAGGAGTTATACCGTGATGGAGTGCCTAAGGTAGTTGTACCTAAGAAGGCTAAGACTGTTCTGGCTACTAGTCAAGAGGGAGACAGTCAAAACCTATCTGAGGAAGAAGTTCCCTTCAGCAAGGTTATGCCAGATATTTCCAACTTGCTTTCTCAATTGTTACGTTCCGTCATTGAGAGTAAGTATATGGAGTTTCATGCTGTTGGCGTTGATTTTATCATGGAGGTTCCAGACCCTATATCCCCAGTTCATATCGATGTGGTGGATTTATCAGCTGTTCTAACGACCTTCTTGGATAATGCCTTGTTGAGAGCTCATGGTCAAGAAAATAGTTTAGTTCGTATGTCTTATTACCAAAGAGGTGAGGTCCAGGTCCTCTCTGTAGAGACAACCCTTTCGCAAGATAGTGCCGAGGCGCCCCACGAGGCGTATGAGAGTCACTTATCAATCAATGAGCAGCTCGAAGATATTATGGAGCGTTACCCTCAGTCTAAACTTAGCTTTAAGAATGATAAGTTCATCTATAGACAGCAATTTGAATACTAAAGACTTGTAAAAAAATATATAGAAAGGAGATTCGATGTTTGAATCGTTTTTGGGAATAAATTTTTTAAATCTCTATGATACAGATGCCTTTCTAGCCATTCAGCTTATTTTAACTCTGACGATAAATTGTGCCATTTTCAAACGAATGACAGACATTCGTATCTCCTGGACGGTCTTTTTGACCTTAGCCCTGTTAGATGTAGTCATTCAGTATAATATTACTAACATGATTATGGTTTTTGATGTCTTTATCCTGATGATTTTGGCCTTTCTTGCTAAAGGGAAGACCTGGTCGGTGACCCAGTATGCTTTTCATACTTTGTTTCCAGTGGTGACGTCAGATTTACTTTATCGCTTATTGGGACTCTTCTTTATTCCCCTTCTCTTAAATCTCCCCGTCGCTGAGGTAGGGTCCAATGCTCTTTTCTATCTCTTATCTTACGGTTTGATTTTGCCACTTTATTTTGTATTTGACCGTTTCTTGGGCTTGGATTTGAAGCGTTGGAAGGTCTATAGCGATGACTCTTTCCAGAACCTCCAGATTTCTAGAAGAGTTGCTATAGCAATGGCCATTTATTTATTGGGAATCTATCTCAGTGTGAATTTAGACAGTTGGTTCCCTGGCTACTCTTCAGAGGTGGAGTTGAGACTTCGGATGCTTTGGGTTCTCTTGTCCGCAGTGGCTTTCATTTTTCTAATTGCCCATCTTAATCAACTGTCTCGGCAGTATTTGGAAGAGAGTTTGGCCATGGAGGAAAAGAGGCATTTGAATAGTTTGACCAAGGCCAACCAAAAGATTGATCTTCTCTACAATGAGTTGTTACAATACAGACAGTCTTATCAGACGGTTGTGGAGCAATTTTCAGAGGAAGTGCGTGACCAGGAGGAGGCTCTCGCTGAACAGGTGTATCAGAATGTTCTTAGGGAGAGCGCCAAGGAGTTTGAACGTTTCCGTGTCATTGATAATCCTAAGCTGGAAAATATTCAGTCCTTACCCTTACGTAGCCTTCTTTCGGCTCGTATGATGGAGGCTAAACGTAGTAATATCCCAGTGACTTGTGATATTCCTGAGGAGATTTCAGGGTTTACCATGAACGTGGTTGACTTGACCTTGCTGGTGTCCATTTTCTTTAGTAATGCGATTGATGAGAGTAAGCAGGTCCCTGCCAGTCAAATCAAGTTTAGTTTTCATCGACATGATAAGGATGGAAGCTACCATTTCGTCATGGAAAATAGGACGCGAGAAGAAAAAGTTGACCTTGATGCCATTATGCAGGAAGAAAACCAGAAGAAGACCTCAGGTCTTAACCTCCACTCAGCCAAGGATATTCTTAGGAAGTATAGTGATGCCAATTTGATTACAAGCAGTGGTGATTACCTCTTCAAACAGGAATTGATTTTTAAATAAAGATGTAGAGCTAAATCAGAGGATTTGGCTCTTTTTTTAGGTACAAGTCCATAAAGGAGGGCTCTTTGCTGTGGTGCTTGTGCTTATGTCTACAACTTAGGACATCGGAGGAGAAAGGGGCGAGGGAGGAGTCTGATTGTTGCTTCATTCTGTGTTATAATAGCAAGGATTAGTGGTTGTTAGCACTAAATGAATGGCAATTATTGCTTAGCCTAACAACTGGTTTAGAGACAAGAAAGGGACGTCTTATGAAATTACTTTATACGGATATGTCTCAGGATTTAACAGAAATTCTGACGGAGCAGGCAACCAGCTATGCTCAAAAGGGAAAGAGGGTCTTTTATATTGCCCCTAATGCCCTGTCATTTGAGAAGGAGCGTAAGGTCTTGGAATACCTGCCTCAGTCAGCATCCTTTGAGATTACGGTGACTCGTTTTACTCAGATGGCGAGATATTTCATTCTCAATACGAGCAACCCCAAAACTCAGCTGGATGATACTGGTCTGGCCATGATTTTTTATAAGGTGTTGTCGCATATGGGCGATGATGAGCTTAAGGTTTACGGCCGCTTGCGCAAGGATAGTAACTTTATTAATCAATTGGTAGACCTTTACAAAGAGTTGCAGCAGGCTAATATGACGGTTCTGGATTTGCAGCATCTGGATCAGGTTGAAAAGCAAGAGGATTTGCTCAGGATTTTCAGTGCGGCTCAGGATCTCTTGTTGGCAGGAGATTTTGATAATCAATCAAAACTTAGTGCCTTCTTCAAGGAAATTACCTCAGGCCATCTGGATAAGGCCCTGGATAACACGGTTTTGGTCATTGATGGCTTCACGCGTTTTTCTGCTGAGGAGGAGGCCCTAGTTGCCCTCTTGAATGATAAGTGCCACCAGATTGTCATTGGGACTTATGCCAGTCAAAAGGCTTATAAGGCTAACTTTGTCTATGGCAATGTTTATCAGGCCTCAGTCGATTTTTTGAGAACTTTGGCTCAGACCTATAAGGTGACACCCGACTATGTAACGACAGACAAAGAGGGCAATCCTTCTTTTGCTCGCATTAGCCGTCTTTTGGAGAGCCGTCATGATTTTAGTACGGTAGATGAGCAGCTAACTGCTCAGGACAAGCAAGCCTTGCAGGTATGGGAAGTGGTCAACCAAAAGGAAGAGGTGGCTCAGGTTGCCAAGAGTATTCGTCAGTTGCTAGCAGATGGCAAGCGCTATAAGGATATCTTGGTCTTGCTAGGTGATGAGGAGAGTTATAAGCTTCAGGTGGGTCAGATTTTTCGAAAATTTGATATTCCCTATTATTTCGGTAAGGAAGAAACCATGTCTAGCCATCCTTTGGTGCAGTTTGTGGATTCCTTGGAGCGGATCAAACGCTACAATTACCGTGCTGAGGATTTACTTAATCTCATAAAATCCGGTCTCTATGGTGGTTTTGCTCAAGAGGATTTAGACCTTTTTGAGTATTATGTCAATTTTGCAGATATCAAGGGGCGTCACAAGTTCCTTTCTGATTTCACGGCTAATAGTCGTGATAAGTATGATTTGGACCAGCTCAATGCCTTGAGGTCACAACTGGTAGAGCCTTTGGACAAGTTGCTTAACAGTCGCAAACAGAAGGGGTCTAGTCTGCTCAAAAAACTTGTGGTCTTTTTAGAGGCTGTGCAAGTGCCAAGTAAGATGGCTGCTTTGACTGGCAAGGCCAGTGAGGCCGAAAAAGAGCAGAATGAACAGGTCTGGAAGGCTTTCACACAACTCTTGGAGCAGGTTGAGACTATTTTTGGGGAAGAAACTCTGTCAGTGGACGACTTTTTGTCCATTTTGCGTTCAGGAATGTTGGCCTGTGATTACCGTACGGTCCCAGCCACTGTCGATGTGGTTAATGTGAAGAAATACGATTTGATTCAGCCACATTCAGCTCCTTATGTTTTTGCCTTGGGAATGACCCAGTCGCATTTTCCAAAGGTAGGGCAAAATAAGAGTCTCCTGTCTGACGAGGAACGTAGTCGTATCAATGAGGCCACAGATGAGCATAGGAGTTTGGATATTGTTACGCAGAGCAATAGTCAGCGGAGGCATTTTGTGGCTATGTCACTTTTTAATGCGGCTAGTGAACAATTGGTGCTTAGTCAGCCACAAATTCTCAATGAGACTCAAGATGACATGTCGGTTTATTTGAAGGAGCTGCTTGACCTTGGTCTTCCTTTGGTTGAAAAGGGACGTAATCGTTTCGAGGCTAAGGGTGACCAGATTGGGAACTACAAGGACCTTCTATCAACTGTCATTGCCCTTAACAGTAGCCATTTAGATGCTGATTTGGATAAGGAAACGCAGACTTTCTGGTCAGTTGCTGTGCGTTATCTCCGTAAGCGACTTGATAAGGACCAAGTCTTGATTCCAAATGTGATTGACGATGTGACGACGACCAAGGTGGATGATCAGGTCATGCAGTTGGTCTTTCCGGGGGAAGAACCACTGAAATTATCAGCTTCGGCTCTGACAACCTTCTATAACAACCAGTATCTTTATTTCTTGCGCTATGTCTTGGGGCTTCAGGAGTTGGAATCTATCCATCCGGATGCTCGACACCACGGGACTTACTTGCACCGTGTCTTTGAGCGTGTCATGGGGGATTCTTCGTCAGAAAACTTCGATGATAAACTGGAAAAGGCAATTGCTCAGACCAATCAGGAGCAACCCTTTGAACTCCTCTATACGGAGGACCAGGAGAGTCGTTTGTCCCGTCAGATTTTGGAAGATATCGCTCGTTCTACAGCTAGTGTTTTACGTGATAATGCAGCCGTTAAGGTTGAGCGAGAGGAAGCCAAGTTTGACTTGCTTTTAGCTAATAGCATCAAGATTACAGGGATTATTGACAGGGTGGACCGTTTATCGGATGGGGCTCTGGGTGTCGTTGACTACAAGTCAGGTAAAAATGTCTTTGACATTCAAAAATTCTACAATGGCCTTAGTCCGCAGTTAGTAACCTATCTAGAAGCCCTTCGCCAGACCTATAAGGTTGATGCTGATCAGCTTTTTGGTGCCATGTATTTACATATGAAGGACCCACAACTTAATCTGGCTCAGTTTGGCTTGGACAAGCTAGCGGCTCAGGCTCATAAGGAATTGACCTATAAGGGACTCTTTGTGGCTTCAGAGACGGGGCATCTGGCTGGTGGAAACTATGATTTACAAAAGACTGTCACCTACGACAAGGAGGACCTAGAGACCTTGCTAGAATACAACATTAAGCTCTTTACAGGTGCTGCTGAAGTTATTCGAAGCGGGAATTTTGCAGTCAATCCTTATACCGAGGATGGCAAGTCTGTTCAAGGGGATCAAATCAAGGCTATTACTCATTTTGAGGCCGACCGCCACATGGGACAGGCTCGAAAGCTCCTGCGTTTACCAAGTAGGGGCAAGAAGGAAGCCTATTTGGAGCTGATGGCAAAAGATGAGGACAAGAATCAGATGCAAGTTGCTGAAAAAATCATCCCCTTTCCAGTCACTGATCAAGCTGTGACAGCAGACAAAAAAGACCAGGAGGACAACCATGTTGACTAAAGCTTTTTTAAGTCCAACAGAGATTAAGGAACGCATTGCCCAAGAAGCAGCTTCTGACAAGGAACGCAAGTTAACACCTGAGCAGATTGAGGCCATTTACAGTAATGGTAGCAATATTCTTGTGTCAGCTTCGGCTGGATCAGGAAAAACCTTTGTTATGGTTGAGCGTATCCTTGATATGATTGGACGTGGCGTTGGCATTGATCAACTCTTTATCTCAACCTTTACGGTAAAGGCCGCGGGTGAGTTAAAAGAGCGTCTGGAAAAGCGTCTGACAGAGCAACTTGGACAAGTTGAGACGGATGAAGAGCGTGCCTTTCTTTCAGATCAGATTGCCAAGATTGGAACGGCTGATATTGGAACTATGGATGCCTTTACCCAGAAATTGGTCAATCAGTATGGCTATCTCCTGGGTGTGTCACCTATTTTCCGCATTATGACAGACCCTGCCGAGCAGACACTCATGAAAAATGAGGTTTATGCTGATCTCTTTAACGATTATATGCAAGGAAAGGATGCCCAACTTTTCCAAAAATTGGTCCGCAACTTCGCAGGAAATGGCAAGACTAGTAAGGCTTTTCGTGATTTAGTTTACGATGTCTATAACTTTTCTCAGGCTACTGCAGGTCCTGAAAAATGGCTACGTCAAAATCTTTTAAAAGGGCAGGCAGAGGCCAATCCAGAAAAGGCTAAAGCTGAGCTTTTAGAGGGTCTCAAAGATGGCTTGTTGGCTGATTTCTTAGACTTCTTAAGAGACCATCTAGGTCTAGCTCAGCGTGAATTTGCCAAGGCCAAATATCTAAATAATGTGTCAGATGCCATTAGCCTTCTTGAAGGAGCCTTGGCTAATGACCAAACGGATATGGAGGACCTGCTCAAACAACTTTTGACTTTGTCAGGAGGGACTGGTTTGACCAATATGACCCGTCCTAAAGACGAGGAACTTAAGGCCTACAAGGAAGCTTACAACAAGACCAAAAATGAGTTTGTGGCCCAGTTGCGAGAGATTGATACCCAACTAACGGTCCTCGAGGTTTTGACCAAGCATAATGATGACATCCTACCTCTGTTGGAGTTGCTTCAGGCCTTTGTACTTGATTTTTCGGATCAGTATTTACAGGCAAAGATTCAGGAAAATGCTTTTGAATTCTCGGATATTGCCCATTTTGCCATCCGTATTTTGGAGGAAAATCCAGAGGTGGCAGCTAGCTACCGTGACCGTTACCATGAAGTGATGGTAGACGAGTATCAGGACAATAGCCATACCCAAGAACGCATGTTGGAACTCCTCTCTAATGGCCACAACCGATTCATGGTGGGAGATATCAAACAATCCATCTATCGTTTCCGTCAGGCAGATCCTCAGATTTTTAACGGCAAGTTTCAGCTCTTCCTTGAAAATCCAGATGCAGGTAAGTTGATTCTCCTTAAAGAGAACTTCCGTAGTCAATCTGAAGTTCTTGATGCGACCAATGGTGTTTTCAGTCACCTCATGGACCAGGAAATCGGGGACATCCTCTATGACAAGACTCACATGCTGGTAGCGGGTAGCCAGAAGCAAAAAGAACCCCATCTTGAAAATGAGACAGAGGTTCTGATTTTCAATAGTGATGAAGGAAGTATGACTCCTGACGAAGAAGGTCCTGATCAACCTATTAGTAGCGGAGAGATTTCCTTGGTTATCAAAGAAATCATCAAACTTCACGAGCAGGGTGTACGTTTTGAGGACATTACCCTCCTAGCACCAACCCGTAATACCTATCTGGACTTGATGGCAAGCTTTGAGGAGCACGGAATTCCCTTGGTTCCTGACGAGTACAAGTCAAGCTACCTAGAGTCACTAGAAGTTATGATTATGTTGGACACCCTTCGTGCCATCAATAATCCTCTCAATGACTACGCCTTGGTTGCCCTCCTTCGTTCACCGATGTTTAACTTCAACGAGGACGATTTGGCTCGGATTGCTGTTCAGGCTGACAAAGGACAATTCTATGATAAGCTTTTTGCAGCTCATACTAAATCAGGACTTCATCCAGAAGTCGTGACGCAAGGACTGGAGGCCAAGTTGACTCTCTTCATTGAGACTCTGTCAGATTGGCGTGATTACAGTAAGTGGCACTCGCTCTATGACCTCATCTGGAAGATTTACGACGATCGTTTCTATTATGATTATGTTGGCAGTCTTCCACGAGCTGAGCAACGCCAGGCCAATCTCTACGCCCTTGCCTTGCGTGCCAATGCCTATGAAAAGACTGGCTTTAAGGGACTTTCTCGTTTTATTGGTATGATTGATAAAATCATTTCTAGCGGTAACGACCTAGAGGAAGTGACAGACTTGGTTCCCAAAAATGCCGTTAGCCTTATGACCATTCACAAGTCCAAGGGACTAGAGTTCAAGTATGTCTTTGTCTTGCAGATGAATCGCAAGTTCATTGGTCACAGCAAGGACGGACTGAGTGGTAAGTACATCATTAACCGTGAAAAAGGACTAGGCATTAAGTATCTAGCTGACCTCAAAGACCAGGTAAACACCAATTTGCCTAAGTTAAATGTTGTTCTCGAGACCTTAACCTTCCAGGAAAATCGTAGGGAAGAGCGTCGAGCAAGTATCTCAGAAGAGATGCGTCTGCTCTATGTTGCAATGACCCGTGCAGAGAAAAAACTCTACCTAGTTGGTAAGGGCAGTAAGGAAAAATTGACCCAGCAATTTGGCACAGATGTTGAAAATAATCGCCTACCAGTAGCTCTACGTGACCAAATTTCTACTTATCAGGATTGGGTTATGGCTTTGGATACTGCCTTTATGAGAAAGGATCTCAAGTTTACTGTTCGCTTTGTTGAGGCTGAGGACTTGACCCCAGAGGCTATTGGTCAGGTTGAAGTTCAAGCGGCAGTAGATGCTGATGATCTCTCTAACAATCGCCAGACGGAAGACATTAAGCGTGCCCTAACTGTCTTAGAAAGTGTTGAAAAACTCAATCAACTTTATGCACCAGCGATTGAACTTCCATCTGTGCGTACGCCGAGCCAGCTCAAAGCCTTCTACGAACCTGTCATGGATACCGAAGGGGTGGATATTATGGACAAGAAAGAGGAGGTGCAACCTCTTGAGACTACCACTAGCTTTGAGCTTCCAGATTTTGGGCAAAAAACCAAGGTCACTGGAGCTGCAGTTGGTTCAGCCACCCATGAACTCATGCAACGCTTGATTCTTTCTGACAAGGTGACCCTCCAAGATTTGACACAGGCCTTGAGTCGAGTATCGGCAGATGATCAAGTCAAGGCGCGTGTGCAGTTAGAAAAGCTACTAGGCTTCTTTGACACCGAACTTGGGAAGCTCATTCTAGCTAACCGTGATAAGTTGCGTCGCGAAGCGCCATTTGCCATGTTGGCAGAAGACCCGGCTAGTAAGGAAGACTTTGTCGTCCGTGGTATCATCGATGGCTACCTTCTTCTTGAAGACCGTATTGTCCTCTTTGACTATAAGACAGACCGCTTCACTCAACCTGGTGAGCTTAAGGACCGCTACAAAGGGCAAATGAGCCTCTATGCTAAAGCACTCAGCCAAGCCTATCAAATAGATAAGATTGATAAATACCTTATTCTCCTAGGTGGAAAAAACTTGGAAGTTGTAGAAGTATAAGCTATAGCATAACCATTCTTTCATAGTGAAAGAGTGGTTTTTTTGTGTCTCAATCCCACCAAAAAAGACCAGTGTGCACACACCAGTCTTTTCTGATAGATTTCCATCAGTATTGTAAGTTCGTTAAAATATTAGAGGATGGAAATAGTTATGAAAAAAAGTATCTTGTAGGTTGCTTAGTCCTACAAGGGTTATTATAACAAACTCATCTCAGTCTAAACAAGGTTAGAAAAATTAGAATTCAACACCACGAACATTACTAGTTTTTAATAATCCAAGTCTATAACAGCTAAAAAACAGACAAAAAACGCCAGCATTAGACTGACGGTATTTGTTTAGTTTAATCCTAATGTCAACTAATCAAAGGCACCACCCAATTGACCCAGGCCCAGGAAATAGGCATAACCAGAATCATGGCTGGAATCATATCTGCTGTTGGGAATTGACGCAGTTTCATAATACGAAAACCTGTCGCAATCATGAGGAAGCCCCCGCAAGCCTTAAAGTCTCCAATCATGGCTTTTGTTGTTAGAGGGAGAATGAAACCAGCACTCACAAAGAGGAGGAAGAAAACGATAAATTGTGGAATGGCAATCATGGAGACGATGTAACCTAGACTACAAGAGAAAATCATGGCCGTAAAGAAATCTAGGATAGATTTGGAAATCAAGATGGAAGCATCGCCTGTCATCCCAGACTCAAGGCTCCCGTAAATTCCTGTACCACTCGCACAGAAAAGGACGATAACCGTTAAGAGCTGCGCATAAAACTCATCGTGAGCTAACCCTGTTTGTTTGCTTGGTGTAATCTTGGACAAGCCTTTTTCCATAAGCCCAGCTCCCTTGTTGATGAGGTTTCCAAATTTTAGGGCCAGCCCAAGGATGGTACCGATAACTACTGCAAAGATAACCGCAGGCATATTAACCATATTCATAATAGCGCTAATCCCCATTACCATAGAGGCTAGACCAAAGATAAGGTTAAGATTTTCCTTGAAATCGTCTCTGAGATAGTCCCCGAAGAGCCCTCCAGCGATTCCTCCTAAGATAATAGATAGCGAGTTGATGATAATTCCAGTTGGCATCAGTGATTTTCCTCCTATTTATTCTAAATACTATAAGTTTAGCATTATCAAAGATCGAATGCAAAATTGTCTCGTTTTTACAAACGTTTTCTTGAAATTGTATCTTTGAAATGATACAATAAATGAGAAGGTAAGGAAATAGCCTTATCTAAATCTATTGCCAGTGTTCTTAGAGTATTGTTCATAAAAAACAAGGTAACAACTCTAATTTATAATCTAATATAAAGTGTAAAATGAGACTATTGTTAAATAGATTCTCAAGAAAGGATAAAAGATGATTCGTTTTGAACACGTAACGAAACGTTATGAAGATAAGGATGCTCTCTCAGATCTTAACCTCGAGATTCGAGATGGTGAGATTTTTGGTCTGATTGGTCACAATGGGGCTGGTAAGACCACGACTATTTCCATTTTGACGTCTATCATTGAAGCTAGCTACGGTGAAGTTTACGTCGATGATATGGCCCTCAGCCAACATCGTGATGCTATCAAGAAAAAAATCGCTTATGTGCCAGATTCACCAGACTTATTCTTAAATTTAACTGCTAATGACTATTGGTACTTTTTGACACGTATCTATGATTTGGAAGCTAGTCAGGTTGAGGAACGTTTGACTAATCTTATGGCTACCTTTGACTTGACGGAAAGTCGCTATAACCTCATTTCTTCCTTCTCTCACGGTATGCGTCAGAAGGTTGTCGTTATCGGTGCTCTTCTGGTAAATCCGCAGATTTGGGTTTTGGATGAGCCTTTGACTGGTCTGGATCCACAGGCATCTTATGATTTGAAAGAAGCCATGCGTAACCACGCTAAGGAGGGTAATAGTGTGCTCTTTTCAACCCACGTTCTAAGTGTAGCTGAGCAGCTCTGTGATCGTATTGCTATTTTGAAGAAAGGAAAACTCATCTTCCAAGGGTCTCTAGCGGAACTTAAGTCTCAGTACCCTGACAAGGATTTGGAAACTATTTATCTGGAAATGGCTGGACGTAAGATCGAGGAGGTGTAGTCATGAACTGGAACCATGTTTGGGAGCTTTTTAAAATTAATCTCCTCTATGCAAATCCTCAAGCAGTAACTAACCTACAGAAACGTCAGGAGAAAAAGAAAAAGGCTAATTTCTCCATCGTTAATGCCATGCTTAGACAACAACTCTTGATTTTAATTGTTTTTACGGTTGTATATAGCTATCTTTTTGTAGGTGTCGATTATAAGGCCAATCCTGGAGTCTTAACCCTATATCTTTTGACATTTTCAGTCATGGGGCTTCTCCAGACTTTTACGGCTCTCTATAGTACCTTTTACGATAGTAAGGATAGCAAGGCTTATCTGCCTCTTCCCTTAAAGCCATCAGAAGTCTTTTTGGCCAAGACCTTGTCAGGTTCTATGGTTGGGATGACCTTCATGGTACCTATCCTTAGTCTTCTCATTCTAGCTTACTGGCAATTTATTGGCCCGCTGGGGATAGTCGTGGGGTTTCTATCCTTTATCGTTTCTCTCTTTATCAATCTCGTTTTTTCAGTGATTCTGTCTAATAGTGTTGGAACGCTGATTGTTCGCAGTTCTCGTCAAAAGCTCTATTCGACTATTTTGATGACCCTGTCAACCCTATTGATTATGTTCCCTATCATGATGGTTGGTTTTCTTAATGGTTATGTTAAGGGTGCTGGACATATCGATTTTCCTTTGTTGCCTTATCTAAGAGGTTACTATGATGTGGTAGCTGCTCCTCTATCTCCGGAGGCTCTACTAAATTTTTATCTTCCTCTTATCTCAGTGCTTATCTTGGGTCTTTGGTTTTATAAAGTCAGAATGCCTCGTTATTTCCACGAAGCCATTTATAACAAAAAGGCTAGAAAGACTCAGGTAAAAGTTGTTACTCGAAGTCAAAGACAGGTCTTGGTTCGCCATCATTTATCTACTTTGGGAAACTCAACCCTCATTATCAATACCTATGTGGTACCAGTATTATATATGATCATGCTGGGCGGAGGTGCGTTCTTTTTGAAAGATTTAGGTCCAGACTATTTCGGGCTCATGCTTTTAGTCGGAATTGCCTTTGGTTTCTTTTCAGCGCAACCAACAAGTTTTCTTGGGGTGGCAACTTCCTTAGAGGGAACAAACTTTGACTTTATCCGTAGCCTGCCAATCAATACGGGTGACTATCTTCGTCAAAAGTTTTGGATTTTCTATGGCTTGCAAGTCGGTGTATCCCTCTTACTAGGAGGACTTGGTTTAATATTCCTTGCACATCTCCATCCTATTTTGGTGGCAAGTTTCGCTCTTGGTTTTCTCGTAACAACCTATCTTGTAGGTGGCTATTTCTTTGAACGTGACCTTAAATTATTGGAAGTGAATTGGCAGGAAGTCACTCAGCTCTTCAATCGGGGTGGCGGACAGTGGCTCTATATGGGTATCTTTATTCTTACAATTTTCATCGCTGCCTTGCTAGGAGGTATTGTCTTCTTTGCAAGTAAGTTCTGGATTGCCCTAGTAGTCAACGCTATAGTATCTGGGCTTATAGCTTTAATTGCCCTAATCGTTTATCTCTTTGTTGACCGCAGACGTTGGAAACGTATTAGAGCCATATTTTTTGCCTAGAACAAACTGTTTAAAGAGTCTCTCCGATTGGAGGGATTCTTTTTTACTGAAAATCTTTAATATGTAAACTTATGCATTATATATGTTAAAATACCTGAATTTAGTGTATAATCATAAACATGAAACGAAATTTTGACTCAGTAAAACGCCTAGTTATCAAAATCGGGACTAGCTCCCTGGTTTTGCCTTCAGGGAAAATTAATCTTGAAAAAATCGATCAGCTAGCTTTTGTGATTTCTAGCTTACATAATAAAGGAATTGAGGTTGTCCTCGTATCCTCTGGGGCTATGGGATTTGGTCTTAATGTCCTAGATCTTGAGAAGCGCCCAGCAGAGGTTGGTAAGCAACAGGCTGTCTCAAGTGTAGGGCAGGTGGCCATGATGAGCCTTTATTCTCAGGTCTTTTCACATTACCAAACCAAGGTATCTCAGCTTCTTTTGACCCGTGATGTGGTCGAGTATCCTGAGAGTTTGGCCAATGCCATCAATGCCTTTGAAAGCCTCTTTGAGCTTGGAGTTGTTCCAGTTGTTAATGAAAATGATGCTGTCAGCGTAGATGAAATGGACCATGCGACTAAGTTTGGGGACAACGACCGCTTGTCAGCTATCGTAGCTAAGATTGTTGGTGCTGACCTACTCATTATGTTGTCAGATATTGATGGGCTCTTCGATAAGAACCCAAATGTCTATGAAGATGCAACCCTTCGTAGCTATGTACCAGAGATTACAGAGGAAATTCTAGCCTCAGCTGGTGGTGCTGGTAGTAAATTTGGTACGGGTGGTATGATGAGTAAGATTAAGTCAGCCCAGATGGTTTTTGAAAATCAAAGCCAAATGGTTTTAATGAATGGTGAAAATCCGCGTGACATTCTTCGTGTCCTAGAAGGAGCCAAAATCGGTACACTCTTTAAACAGGAGGACTAATATGACACATATTGATACATTGGGCCAGCAGGCCAAAGTGGCGGGTCGTCAGATTGCTAAATTATCAACAGCAGCTAAAAATGACCTTCTAAATCAGGTAGCTAAAGCTCTAGTAGCTGAGAGTGCCTATATTATCGCTGAAAATGCTAAGGATATGGCCAATGCCAAGGAAAATGGTATTTCAGAGATTATGCAAGATCGCTTGCTCTTAACGGAAGACCGTATCGCAGGGATTGCTGAGGGTGTCCGTCAGGTGGCAGATCTTCAGGACCCAATCGGTCAAGTAGTTCGTGGCTATACGAATCTGGATGGTCTCAAAATCATTCAAAAGCGTGTTCCTATGGGTGTTATCGCTATGATTTTTGAGAGCCGTCCCAATGTCTCAATCGATGCCTTTAGCCTTGCCTTTAAAACCAATAATGCCATTATTCTTCGTGGAGGACGTGATGCCATCAATTCCAACAAGGCCTTGGTTACAGTAGCTCGTAAGGCTTTGGAAAATGCGGGTATCACAGCAGATGCCGTTCAGCTGGTTGAAGATACCTCTCATGAGGTAGCAGAAGAACTCATGGCGGCGACTAAGTATGTAGACTTGCTCATCCCTCGTGGTGGAGCTCGTCTCATCCAAACGGTTAAAGAAAAAGCCAAGGTTCCAGTCATTGAAACGGGTGTTGGTAACTGTCATATTTATGTGGATAAATATGCTAACTTAGATATGGCGACACAGATTGTCATCAATGCCAAGACTCAACGACCAAGTGTGTGTAATGCGGCAGAATCTCTCGTCGTTCATGCTGATATTGTAGAAGAGTTCCTGCCTAACTTGGAAAAAGCTATTTCAAAAATTCAGTCTGTTGAGTTCCGTGCGGATGAAAGGGCTTTGAAACTTATGGAAAAAGCTGTACCCGCTTCACCTGAAGATTTTGCGACAGAGTTTCTTGATTATATCATGTCAGTTAAAGTGGTAGACAGCCTTGACGAGGCTATTGGTTGGATTAATACTTACACGACATCGCATTCAGAGGCTATCGTGACTCAGGATATTAGTCGTGCTGAGCAATTCCAAGACGATGTTGACGCTGCAGCTGTCTATGTTAATGCTTCAACCCGCTTCACAGATGGATTCGTCTTTGGACTAGGTGCTGAAATCGGAATTTCAACTCAGAAAATGCACGCTCGTGGTCCAATGGGACTTGAGGCCTTAACCTCAACCAAGTTCTATATTAACGGACAAGGACAAGTTAGAGAATAAATCATCAAGCTCCATGAAGGAGCTTTTTTAAGTTGGTTTGCTAGACGACAGGCCTTCTGATATACTGGTGGTATCAAGAATGAGGAGATTTTGCCACGTTTAAAGCTTATAAGAAGTATTGGATGGGCTATTTCGATTTTACGGGACGTTCAAGCCGCTCAGATTATTGGTTGGCAGTTCTAGCAAATACTATAGTAACTATCATTTTATTTAGCATAGTTATAGTTGTAATTGTTTTTGATAGTCCGAATAGTCATTATCATGTTATTTTCAAATTACTGTATGGGTTTGCAATGCTATATTGTTTTGCTAACTATATTCCATCTATTGCCCTTCAGGTGCGTCGCTTACGTGATGCCGGTTTTCACTGGGCATTGATTTTCTTACGCTATGCGCCTGTTATAGGTGATATCGTACTTTTGGTTTTGTTTTGTCAACCCACAAAAGTAGAATTTCCTTTCAAACAGTTCAATAATTCACAACAATAATAATGACTTAACAGCCTTGCTAGGCTGTTTTTTAGTTGATTTGTCAATCTTCCCTTCTCTTGCTACACTGGGAGTATCATAAAAAAGGGGGATTTTATTATGATTGAAGCCTACAAAAAATTTTGGAAGGGCTATGTCGATTTCAAGGGCCGTTCAACACGTTCAGATTATTGGCTTAATGTGCTTGCGCAATGTTTGGTTTTTTTACTTTTCGGTTTCTTACTTATATTAATCATGATTTTAGGGGGAGATCCGGCAACGTATACTTCTGACGCATATAGTTTTCAAATGATTTTGATTTATATTGTATTGTCAGCTTTTGGAATATATATGTTAGCCTTACTGATACCTTCCATTGCAATCATGGTACGTCGTCTAAGAGATAGTGGCTACCATTGGGCTTTGATATTTTTAGCGTTGATTCCCTACCTTGGTAGTTTTATTATTTTTATCTTAACCTTGCAACCAACAAAGGTAGAATTACCATTCAATAATTTGAATAATCCACAACAATGATAAGTATTTAGTAGCCTAGTATGGCTGCTTTTTCGTCAATTTGTCAAATTCTTTTTTTATTGCTATACTATAAGTATCAAAAAATGAGGAGATTTTATTATGATCGAAGCTTATAAGAAGTTTTGGAAGGGCTATGTAGATTTTGAGGGCCGTTCAACACGTTCAGATTACTGGTTTGCATATTTGGCAAATATGTTAACAGTTATTGCTTTTTATGTGTTGCTCGCAATCTTTGGAGGCATTGCAAGTGCGACAGAATCAAGCTTTTTGGCTGTTATTTCATTTATCATCCTATTTATCTTTTTTGCCTTTGGTATTGCTGCTATCTTACCTGGTATTGCTGTAACAGTTCGCCGTTTGCGTGATGCTGGCTACAATTGGCCGTATATTTTTATTTCTTTAATCCCATTTGTAGGTCCTATTATCTTCATTGTGTTGTTGTGTAAACCAACTAAAGTTGATTATCCATTTAACAACTTCAATAATCCTCAGCAATAATAATGACTTAACAGCCTCGCTAGGCTGTTTTTTAGTTGATTTGTCACTTGTTATACTGGAAGTATCATAAAAAAGGGGGATTTTATTATGATTGAAGCCTACAAAAAATTTTGGAAGGGCTATGTTGATTTTAAGGGCCGTTCAACACCTTCAGATTACTGGTTTGCATGTTCGGCACATCTATTGATTTTCTTTACTTGGTATTTGCTCCTAGCAGTGTTTGAAAGAATGGTAGCTGAAACAGGATCAAGCGATTTATTTACTATTGGTGTTATTTTACTACTTATCTTTTTTGCCTATGGTGTTGCTGCGGTTTTACCTGGTATTGCTCTAACGGTTCGTCGTTTACGTGATGCTGGCTATAATTGGCCGTATATTTTTATTCCTTTAATCCCATTTGTCGGTATTTTTATCTTCATTTTTCTATTATGTCAACCAACAAAAGTAGAAGTGCCATTGAACAACGTCGATAACCCACAGCAATAATGACAATCAACCAACTCTTTGAGTTGGTTTTTCTAATGTCAAAAAAAGTTTTATGTTAATGTTGCACATTTTAATATTTCTGATATAATCTTATCTGAGACTAATCAATACTAAAATATATTTAAGAAATGTGAATATTCTATGAAACTACTTCGTCATTTAAAAGAAAAACGTTACCTTATTTTGGCATTTACCCTACCGGCTATTCTTTTGGCATTGGCTATTGTCTTTTTGCAGCCTGCGCAGAATCATGCTAAGGTCCAAGTTAAGGTGGGGACTAAGCAGTCATCATCAAGCAAACCCAAGGCTTCATCCAAGTCATCGAGCTCAAGTTCGTCGTCATCTTCTTCAACTTCAAGTGAGTCATCAAGCTCAACGGTAGAAGCAGCTAGTCAGACAGAAGCAAGCTCAACTCCTGCGGTAGCATCGGCACCAACGCCTTCTTCAGCACAAGAGGCTTATCAAGCGCCCCAGTATAACTATGTACCACCAACAGCTTATACAGAGTCACATAGTGATGCTCCAAGTTACACAGCTCCTGCCTACAGTGCAGATGTCAGCTCTGGGACAGCAGAATAAGGATTAAAGAAAAGGAATTTAGGTTTAGAGATGAAAAATAAAGTTTTAGCATTAGTAACAGGATTATCTAGTTTAGTCCTATTAGCAGCTTGTTCAAACCAGCAAAATGGGTTGACTTCGACGACTTCATCTTCATCAGTAGAGCAGTCACAATCAAGTAGTAGTGAAAGCTCTAGCATAAGTACAAGTTCAAGCTCTAGTCAAGAGAAAAAGGTAGATACCTCTGCCTATGATAGCATCATTAGTAAGTACCAAACGGCTGTGGCCAACAACCAAACGGATGCCTCACTTAATTCTCTCATTGTGACCTATGCTAATTCTCAAACAAGTCCTGCCTCAACGGTCTATACTTACCATGATTTGGATGGTAATGGTGTTGATGAGTTGATTCTTGCTTTTAAGCCAGGTAAACTCTTTAAAGAACATGTGATTACGGATATTTACACTATATCTAAGGATAGTGGTCAGGTTGTTCGTCTGACAGAGGGGCCACAACTGGGCATGTTGGGTGAGCGTATGACATTGGCCTACCTCATGGATAACACCTTTAGCTACTATGGTAGTGCTGGTGCTATGGCTGGTGGAGGTGCAGGCTACCGCTTTAGTAGTGATGGTCAGTCTCTTGTAAAAGAGGACAGTGATTCGGGTGCTGAAAAAGCAGATCTTTCTAGTTGGGATTGGAAGGACTTGGACAGTGCTTCAAGTAATAGTAGTTCTAGCACAGTGTCACAAACTCAAACCAGTTCGACAGCCCTTAAGGCTGATGAACTCAAAAATGGCAATTACAAATCAGCTGTAGGGACATGGAAGTCTTCAAATGGAAAGACCATCACCATTACTTCGGACGGACAATTGGAACTCTGGGGATATACCTACCCAATTGATTCAGTGAGTGCAAAACAATCTGACTCAGGTGGGTTCAACCTAACTTATGTTGATTCCAATCCAACAGGTAATACCCCAATTCAGCTTTGTCCTAAGGGAGTTAGTGATGCAAGTGATGCGGGAGATAACAGTAAGGACCGTATTATAGCGACGAATGGGATGCCATCTGTGGAAAGTTATTTTTATCGAGTGGATTGATCTTATCAAATGATATAGAAACTAAAGAGTCAGGCCTTGGATCTGGCTCTTTTACTATCCTGTCAACTTACAGAACGAGACAATTTCTCTATTCTTGTGCTATAATAAAAGTTATGACTAATGAATTTCACCATGTAACCGTTCTTTTACACGAAACTGTTGATATGCTTGATATCAAGACCGATGGCATCTATGTTGATGCGACCTTGGGTGGCGCAGGACATTCGTCTTATCTTTTGTCGCAATTATCTGAAAAGGGTCATTTGTACTGCTTTGATCAGGACCAAAAGGCTATTGATAATGCTCAAGTGCGTCTCAAGGACTATATTGATAAGGGTATGGTGACTTTCATCAAGGATAATTTCCGTAATCTCAAGTCCAACCTTGAAGCCTTGGGGGTGTCTGAAATTGATGGCATTCTCTATGACTTGGGTGTCTCTAGCCCACAGTTGGATGAGCGTGAGCGTGGTTTCTCCTATAAACAGGATGCCAAGCTAGATATGCGTATGAATGAGGAGGCGAGTCTGACCGCTTATGATGTGGTCAATACTTATCCTTACAACGATTTGGTGCGCATTTTCTTCAAGTATGGTGAGGACAAGTTCTCTAAACAAATTGCACGTAAGATTGAACAGGCCCGTCAGGTTAAACCAATTGAGACCACGACGGAACTGGCGGAAATCATTAAATCAGCTAAGCCTGCTAAGGAACTGAAGAAAAAAGGTCACCCAGCCAAGCAAATTTTCCAAGCCATTCGCATCGAAGTGAACGATGAGCTTGGTGCTGCAGATGAGTCTATTCAAGAGGCCTTGGATTTACTTGCTGTAGATGGTCGTATTTCGGTCATTACCTTCCATTCTTTGGAGGATCGATTGACTAAACAGCTTTTCAAAGAAGCCAGTACGGTAGATGTGCCTAAAGGTCTGCCCTTTATTCCTGAAGACCTCCAACCTAAGGTAGCCTTAGTTAATCGCAAGCCAATCCTACCTAGTCAGGAAGAATTAGAAGCTAATAACCGCTCGCATTCTGCTAAATTGCGTGTGGCTAAAAAAATCAGGAAATAATTATGGAAAATAAGGAACATCAGATTGTCAATAGAGCCATTAGAAACCATATTCGTTTTATGACGCGTATGGAAAAGGCTTTCTATTCGGCAATTGTTTTGACAGCTATTGTGATGAGTATCGCAGTTGTATTTTTACAAGGGCGTAATCAGGCTATCAAGCAACAAATCACAGACCTTAATAGCAAGATTAGTGATGAAAAAACAGAGCTTAACAATGCTAAGCAGGCGGTTAATGAGTTGACTAACTCTGACCGTATTAAAGAGATTGCTAATAAGGCAGGCCTGTCTATTAATAACGATAGTATTAAGAGTGTGAAGTAACCAATGAACAGATTAAGAAAACTTAAACATTTATTTCTAAACTATGTCGTTAGGGATAGGCGAAAGCCAGCCCAGAATCGACAGCACGTTGGTCAGAACCTTATGGTTCTCAGCATCTTTATCTTTTTCGTCTTTATTATCAACTTTGTGGTGATTATCGGGACAGACAGTAAGTTTGGTGTCGATTTGTCTACCCAGGCTGCTAAATCTTATAACACTAAGACCACGGTGGCTGCCAAGCGTGGGACGATTTACGACCGAAATGGAAATGTTTTGGCTGAGGATTCAACCAGTTATGCCATTTACGCTATCGTGTCGACCAGTTATGTGTCAGCGACTCAAGAAAAACTCTATGTCCAAGATAGTCAGTTTGACAAGGTTGCTGATATTTTAAAGGATAAGCTAGGAATTGAAAAGAGTGATTCCTTGGCCCAATTGCGTACTAAGGGTGCCTACCAGGTTTCCTTTGGGCTAAAGGGGAAGGGAATTACCTACTCTGTTAAAGAAGAACTAGAAAAAGCCTTTAAAGATGCGGGAATTAAGGGGATGGCCTTTGAAGCAACAACGTCACGAATGTACCCTAATGGAACCTTCGCGTCAGAGTTTCTTGGTCGTGCCGAAGCTGTTGAAAATAAAAAAGACGGCTCATATTCTTTAATTGGTCAAACTGGTTTGGAGCGCTCGCTCAATAGCCTCTTGACTGGAACAGATGGAGAGGCCATCTATGAAAAGGATAAAAACGGTAATACGCTTCTAGGTACGGAAACCATTACCAAGGAAGCTATCGATGGTAAGAACATCTATACAACCTTGTCAGCGCCTCTCCAAACCTTCTTAGAAACGCAGATGGATACCTTTATGGAGCAGACGCAAGGTGTCAATGCTTCAGCGACAGTTGTCAATGCAAAAACAGGTGAAATTCTTGCGACGACACAACGTCCTACCTATAACTCTGATACCCTCGAAGGACAAGCCAAGAAAAGTTATGACTGGGTTAACCGACTTTATGAGGCCCAATATGAACCAGGGTCAACCATGAAGGTGATGCTCTTGTCATCGGCTATCAATAACGGAAGTTTCAATCCTAATGCGACCTATAGCAATGCCAACGGTATCAAGGTTGATGATGTTGAAATCAATGACTGGTCTATTAATGAAGGTATCTCGTCAGGCCGAACCATGTCATTTGCTCAAGGCTTCTCTTATTCAAGTAACGTTTTGATGACCATGTTGGAACAAGAGATGGGAGACAAGGTTTGGTCAAACTACCTATCACTCTATAAGTTTGGACTTCCAACCCGTTTTGGGATGGTAGGTGAATCTTCAGGGGTTGTCTCAAGAAACTCTGTGAATATTGCGCAATCATCCTTTGGACAAGGGATTTCAGTGACTCAGGTTCAGATGCTTCGTGCTTTTTCAGCTATCTCTAACAATGGTGTTATGTTGGAACCTCAATTTATCAAACAAGTTGCAGATGTTAACCAAGGCACTGTTCGTACGGCTAAGAAAGAAGTTATTGGTAAGCCAGTTTCCAAGCAGGCTGCTTCTGAGACCCGTAATTATATGATTTCTGTTGGTACAGACCCAGAGTTTGGTACCCTGTACAACAAGTCTGAAGGTTCGCCAATCATTAAGGTTGGTAACTATGATGTTGCGGTTAAGTCAGGAACAGCCCAAGTGGCCGATGAAAAAACAGGAACCTATAAAGTTGGGACCAACGAAACGCTCAACTCAGTTGTAGCTATGGTTCCTTCTGATGATCCACAATATGTTATGTATGTAACAGTTCAGGAACCTAAGACCTGGGATAATAATTTTTATGCGACGGTGGTTAACCCTGTCCTAGAAGAAGCTATGTCCATGGGTGATACGCTTGATACCTCTGTTTCTGAAGGTGGTGGAAAGACCGATGAAACGAGCTATCAAACCGGCGATATTATCGGTAAGAGTCCGGGCGAGACAGCTAACACCCTTCGTCAAAACTTGATTCATCCGATTGTTCTGGGTGTTGGTGATAAGATTGAGAAGGTTTCTGTAGATGCCAAAGCCAATATCAAGGCTAATGAACAGATTCTTATCATGACCAATGATTTCACAGAACTTCCAGACATGTATGGTTGGACCAAGAAGAACGTTGAAACCTTTGCCAAATGGAAAGGCATTAAAGTTACTTATAAGGGTGGCAAGTCAGGGACTGTTACCAAACAAAGTGTTGCGGCAGGAAAAGCCCTGTCTAAAACCAAGAAGATTACCATTACTTTAGGAGACTAAGATGACTATGAGTCTGATAGCAGGTGTGGCCGCCTTTGTGTTGACGGTGCTCGCCATGCCTCACTTTATTACTTACTACAAAATCAAGAAAATCGGTGGCCAACAAATGCATGAAGATGTGAAGCAGCATTTGGCTAAGGCTGGAACACCAACTATGGGAGGGACAGTCTTCCTAGTGGTTGCCATCTTGGTTAGCTTGATTTTTAACTTCCACGTCTTTAGCGAGGGCCACCAAGCCTATGGTGCTACAGTAGGGATTCTCTTTGTGATTTTGATTTATGGAATCATCGGCTTCCTTGATGATTTCCTTAAGATTTTCCGTCAAATCAATGAGGGACTAAAACCTTGGCAAAAGATGGCCTTGCAAATTATTGCGGGTTTGCTTTTCTACTTTATCCACGTACTTCCTAGTGGGACAGATAGCCTAGCTATTGGTGGATTAACCATTCACCTCGGTGTCTTTTATGTTCTCTTTGTCCTATTCTGGATTGTTGGTTTCTCAAATGCTGTGAACTTGACAGACGGTATTGATGGTTTAGCTTCTATCTCTGTGGTTATCAGCTTGATTGCCTATGGAATTATCGCTTTTGTCAAGGGTGAGTTCGCTATCTTGACCATCATTATCACTATGATTGGTGCTCTTCTTGGCTTCTTCGTCTTTAACCACAAGCCAGCCAAGGTCTTTATGGGAGATGTTGGTTCCTTGTCACTCGGAGCTATGCTTGCAGTTATCTCTATTGCCTTACGTGTAGAGTGGACCCTACTCTTGATTGGTGTGGTTTATGTCTTTGAGACAGCTTCTGTCATGCTACAGGTCAGCTATTTCAAATACACTAAGCGTAAGTATGGAGAAGGTCGTCGTATTTTCCGTATGACACCATTCCACCATCACCTTGAATTGGGTGGTCTTTCAGGTAAGGGAGACAAATGGTCAGAGTGGAAGGTTGATGCTTTCCTTTGGGCAGTTGGAGCGCTTGCAAGTGCCATTACCCTTTGGATGGTTCTTGGAAACGTTATGAAATAAATGAAAGGAGCAGAAATGCTCTTTTTTTGTTATAATGATAGGGATAGACTAGATAGAAAAGAAGTAAATAAACATGTCATTTAAAGATTTTAATTTTAAAACATTTATTCAGGAGGCTCTTGACGAGATTAAGTTTAAGGAGCCAACACCTGTTCAACAGAAGTTGATTCCAGTGGTTCGTTCAGGTCGTGATTTAGTGGGTGAATCAAAGACGGGTTCAGGGAAAACACATACCTTCCTCTTGCCAATTTTTGAGAAACTGAATCCAAAGAGTGGCGATGTTCAGGTTGTTATTACAGCACCATCACGTGAATTGGCGACACAAATTTACCAAGCGACAAAACAAATTGCCAAACACTCTGAGACTGAAATTCGTGTGGTCAACTATGTGGGTGGTACAGACAAGCAACGTCAGATTGAGAAACTAAAGGTAGCACAACCTCATATTGTTATCGGGACACCAGGGCGTATTTATGACCTGGTTAAGTCTGGTGACCTGGCTATTCACAAGGCCCATACCTTTGTTGTTGACGAAGCTGATATGACCATGGATATGGGATTCTTAGATACTGTAGACAAGATTGCGGCAAGTCTGCCTAAGGAAGTTCAAATTTTGGTCTTTTCAGCAACCATTCCTCAAAAATTGCAACCATTCTTGAAGAAGTATTTGACCAATCCAGTCATGGAACAAATCAAAACTTCAACAGTTATTGCGGATACCATTGATAACTGGTTGGTATCTACCAAGGGTCGCAACAAGAATGAGCAGATTCTTGAGATGCTTAAGGGCATGCAGCCATATTTGGCAATGATTTTCGTCAATACCAAGGAACGTGCTGACGATTTGCATAGCTACCTAGTGTCAAATGGTCTTAAGGTTGCCAAAATTCACGGCGGTATTCCGCCACGTGAACGTAAGCGTATCATGAATCAAGTCAAGAAGCTTGATTTTGAGTACATTGTAGCGACGGACCTTGCGGCGCGTGGGATTGACATTGAAGGGGTTAGCCATGTAATCAATGATGCCATCCCTCAAGACTTGTCCTTCTTTGTTCACCGTGTAGGACGTACTGGACGTAATGGCTTGTCAGGAACAGCCATCACCCTCTATCAACCAAGCGACGACTCAGATATTCGTGAGCTTGAAAAGATGGGGATTACCTTTGAACCTAAAGTCTATAAGGACGGCGAGTTTCAAGATACCTATGACCGCGACCGTCGTGCCAATCGTGAAAAAGCCTATCAAAAACTTGATACGGAAATGATTGGTTTGGTTAAGAAGAAAAAGAAAAAAATCAAGCCTGGCTACAAGAAGAAAATTCAGTGGAAAGTTGACGAAAAACGCAAACGTGAGCGTCGTACAGCTAACCGTGCTAAGGGACGTGCTGAACGTAAAGCTAAGAAGCAGAGTTTCTAAACATTGGATTCTAGGTGAAAGCAAATTTTAATTTAAAAATTCAAGAGGTTGAAACCAAAGTGTTTCAGCTTTTTTGATTATTATCAAACTTTTTGGAAAGTCTCAGTATATGCTGGAAAAATAAATAAGTATTTCTTAAAAACTGAAACTATGACAGATTTTAAATAGTTTTATCACAGCTATTTTTAAGAAGCTTTCCGTTTAAAGTAAAATAATTTGTAAGTTTGAGGTAACTAGTTGAATCAACTCTCAAAAATCCAGTAGTGACATAAATGTCACTACTTTTTTGTTGGCTTTCTACCTATAATAAAATCATACCTTTTGAGAAAAGGGTAGAACAAAATATTTTAAAGGAGGTTGTTTTAATGACAACACAAATCATTAACAATTTTAACTCACTTAATTCCGAAGATCTTTCTACTGTTAAGGGGGGAGCATGTAGTTTTTGGGGAGCTACAGCTGCCGTAGGTGTCGGGGCTGTTGGAGGAGCCGTTAAAGGTGGTATTCAAACAGGTACTTGGCAAGGTGCAGCCTTAAAGGGTATTGGTTATGGTATTAAAGGTGGGATTACTTATGGCCTTACTTGTCGTTATTAGGCGATTACTGGGTCAATTTTTTGGCCAAATAGTACTTGCCCTCCTAATTTATGGGCTTATATTCTTTGCTTGGCAACACTTTAGAGGAGAAATTTTCTCAATTGTGTGCATCTATGTCAGTATATCCCTAGCAGATGACGTCTATCATCTGGCAGAAGAATATGTTAAAAAGAAAGTTAACTAGGAATACCTTCCTGTTTGAAAAATAGTTAAAGGCTTGGCAGATTGATTGTCAAGTTTTTTTATAGCAAAAGTGCTACAATAGGAGTCATGAAAGACACGATTCGAATTCTTCATATTAATGATTTACACTCTCATTTTGAACAGTATCCACAACTCAAGCGAGCTGTGGATGATTTGAGTCAGACGGATAGGGAGTTGATTAAGGTAGATCTTGGGGATAATGTGGATAAGTCCCATCCCCTATCTGATGCGACAGCTGGGCGTTTTAATGTAGCCCTGATGAATGAGCTGGGGATAGACTATGCGACTATTGGAAATAACGAGGGGATTGGTCTGGCTAAGGATGAGCTAGACTATCTTTATGAGCAAGCCAAGTTTCAGCCAATTATAGGAAATCTCAAGGATAAGGGGCGACAGCCTGAATGGGCCAAGCCCTATCTTATCCATAAAACTAAAGCAGGTACAAACATGGCTTTCTTGGCCTATACCTTCCCATATTACATCACCTATGCTCCTAACGGTTGGCAGGTGTTAGAGCCTATGGCTCGGTTGGAAGAGGATTTGGCTCGCCCTGAGGTAAAGGATGCAGACATAGTCGTCGTTCTTAGTCATCTAGGTGTTCGTTATGATGAGCAGATTGCAGAGAATTATCCGAAGGTAAACCTTGTCATCGGGAGCCACACGCATCACCTTTTTGAAGAGGGAAAATTAGTCAATGAAACCTATTTGGCGGCTGCAGATAGGTATGGTTATTATATCGGCTGTATTGATCTTACTGTGGAAAATGAACAATTGATAGAGTGTCAGATTGAGGCTATCCCCACCAATTCCTATATCTTGGATTTAGACAAGGAGGACGAAACCTTTATCAAGGCAATGCGTGAGGAAGGCCATCGTCGTTTAGCTCAGAAAAAAGTAGCTAATCTAGGTCGAGAACTAGATTTTGATGAGACCTGTCAATTGGTTTTACAAGCTGTTTGTCAGGAGACCGATAGCCAGTTAACGCTTTTAAATACAGGTCTTATCATGAAAACGCTGGGTCCACAAGTGACCATGGCAGACCTTCAAGAAGCCCTTCCCCATCAGATGCGGATGGCACGTCTAGTCGTGACAGGACAAGAACTCAAGGAAATCTGTCGTGAAGTTTTTACCAAGGCTGAACTCCTTAAAAACCAAGCTATTAAAGGTATGGGATTTAGAGGGAAGACATTTGGTGAAGTAATCACGGGGAATTTTGCTTACAAAAACGGTAATTTGTTGTATAATAGAAGGGTTGTAGATTCCAATGAGAAGTTTAGTTTAGTCCTTGTGGACCAGTACTACTTTGCTTCTTACTTCCCTACAATCAAGGAAAAGGAGGTCACTCTTCTTTTTCCGGATTTGTTAAGGGAACTTGTGGCCAAGTATTTAGGAAAAAATGGTGCCAATTGGGATAAGATATAGAGACATTATTACAGCATCAGGGTAGAAAATAAGAGAGAGCAGAAAGGATGGCACATGCGTAAAGAAATCTTGCCAGAAATGTTTAATTATAATAAATATCCAGGGCCAGACTTTGTGTATGTGGCTGACCTTCTGAAATCAGATGCCTGTCAGTTTACGGTTCTTGAAAATCACAAGGATGCTTTAGATGCTACCCGCTTTGGGCAACGTTTTTCTGAAATCATGCTCAAGTATGATTATATTGTTGGGGACTGGTCTAATGACCAGCTTCGCCTTAAGGGATTTTACGAGGACGAGCGCCCTAATACGCGTAAGACAGACCGCATTAGCCGATTGTCAGAGTATTTACGTGAATACTGTGCCTTTGGTTGTGCCTACTTTATTTTGAAAAATGAAGAGCCACAGTTAATCGTCTTTGAAGAGGAGACTGAGCCTCGTCGCAAGCGCCGTCGTTCTAATAATCGTCGTCATTCTTCTCAGGAATCTAGAGATAGAGAGCACAATGCTTCTCAAAAGAATAAGGGGCAAAAAGCTTCTGCTAAGCAAAAGCCAGACAAGTCCAAACGAAGAGATAGGGATCAAGAGGGCCCAAACTTTGAGAAAATCAAGCGTCGTCCTAAGTTTAAATCTAGATCCGAGGACGGTGGCCGTGAGCGTAAGTCTAACTTCAAGAAGAGTCAGAAGCAAGCTCCAAAATCTAAAGGTCAAAACACCCCATCGAAGAAACAAAGCCAGACCAAGTCAGATGGTCAGCATTTTACAATCAGAAAAAAAGGAAATTAAACTATGTCAGAAGTAACAACACAAGCAAAACCAGAACGCCGTAAACGTCAGAAGTTAGAGGATATGGAAGGCTACAAACCTTCTATTTATGGTCTTACTCGTGATGAGTTGATCGACTGGGCTATGGAACACGGTGAAAAGAAATTCCGTGCGACTCAAATTTGGGATTGGCTCTACAAGAAGCGTGTGCAGTCTTTCGAAGAAATGACCAACATTTCTAAAGATTTCATTGCCAAGTTGAATGAGAATTTCTGCGTAAACCCATTGAAACAACGTATCGTTCAAGAATCTAAAGATGGTACAGTTAAGTATCTTTTTGAATTGCCAGATGGTATGTTGATTGAGACTGTTTTGATGCGTCAACACTACGGTTTGTCTGTCTGTGTGACAACTCAGGTTGGATGTAACATCGGTTGTACTTTCTGTGCCAGTGGTTTGATTAAGAAACAACGTGACTTGACTGCTGGTGAGATTGTGGCACAAATCATGTTGGTACAAAAATATTTTGATGACCGTGGCGATGGTGAACGTGTCAGCCACGTGGTTGTTATGGGTATCGGTGAGCCATTTGATAACTATGACAATGTGCTTCGTTTCTTGCGTACTATTAACAATGACAATGGTCTTGCTATTGGAGCGCGTCACATTACAGTGTCAACATCTGGTTTGGCACCAAAAATTAAGGAATTTGCTAACGAAGGTGTTCAAGTTAACCTTGCCGTATCACTTCACGCGCCTAACAATGACCTTCGTTCAAGCATCATGCGTATTAACCGCTCATTCCCACTTGAAAAACTCTTTGAAGCGATCGAGTATTACATCCAGACAACCAACCGTCGTGTAACTTTTGAGTACATCATGCTTAATGAGGTCAATGACCACCCTGAAAACGCTCAAGAGTTGGCTGATTTGACTAAGAAAATCCGTAAGTTGTCATACATCAACTTGATTCCATATAACCCAGTATCAGAGCACGACCAATATAGTCGTTCAACCAAGGAACGTGTGGCGGCCTTCTACGATGTGCTCAAGAAAAACGGGGTTAACTGTGTCGTTCGTCAAGAACACGGTACAGATATCGATGCTGCTTGTGGACAATTGCGTTCAAACACCATGAAACGTGACCGTCAAAAGGCTGTAGCAGAAGCTTCTGGTAAATCAGAAGGTAAGTAAGATGTTTCAGCTTAAGACTTGGGTAGATAAGGACGGAGAATTAACACCAAAAGGAAGAAAGCTAAGCCAAGTTTTGGTCTGTGCTTATCTCCTTTGTTTAGTGCTCCTATGTTGGACACCCCAGTACGGGCTAGTTGAAGGTGTTGAAACCCCTGGTATTCAACATTTTGGTCGTGTAGTGGTCCTATTGACCCCATTCAATAGTTTGACTAACTTTTATCAGTTGGATAGTCTTAAAGAGATTGTCTTTGTGCTTGGGCAAAATGTGACCAACATTTTCTTGCTGAGTCCGCTGATTTTAGGACTTTTAGCCTTGTACCCCAGATTCAGGTCTTGGCAAAAGGTCCTTTTAGCCACGTTTATCATGTCTTTGACGATTGAGCTTGGACAAGTCATTCTAGACCTTCTCATTGATGCTAATCGTGTCTTTGAGTTAGATGATTTATGGACCAATACTTTGGGAGGTTTGGTGGCACTAGGTGTCTACCGCCTCCTTGTAAAACTGATTCAAACGCATTTTAAAGAGTAAAAAACCTGGGAGCTTACGCGTCTCAGGTTTCACTTATTTTCTATCATACAAATACAACACATTCAAAAGAGGGAAAAATGAATAAACACTTTTGGAGAAACAATGAAACACTTAATGATGACAGTAGTCACCGTATTGACACTAGGAGCAACAATGCCAATGGTTAAAGCAGATGCTTATCAAAGTGGCCGTGATGCCGATATCATGCGAGAAAGAGGACAGGTTTGGAATTATTCTGAGTCTAAGATAGAGCCTCAATTAGCCAACTACAACACCGATGGTCGCTATCTCAGTGAGGCAACTAACTTTGAATTGTTCAATTTTGTCAGAGAGTATAAGACATCTGATGAAATCAGACGCATTTGGAACCCCAAGAAGGACGAATCAGTTATCCACGATAAGGATAGCTACTCTATTGACGATGGGCACAAGGTCTATAATTTTGACTCCTTTGCTTATCAATTGCCAGAGTCTACTGATTTTGGGAAATTGACTTATATTGGTTACTTTCAGTTAGAAGATGGTACAATTTATCGCTATTGGAAATAACCTTTTGTTAGAATTATAATCACTCGTTTGTAAGGATAGGGGGAATCACTTGTTTTTTAAAGAATCAATCATTGCAAAACTTTGGTGGTTTTTCAAGTTAGAAAAACGCCGGTATATTGTCGGGATTTTGGCACTGAGTCTGGTTTCGGTACTCAATCTGATTCCTCCTATGGTTATGGGGCGGGTCATTGATGCTATTACATCGGGAAAATTGACCAATCAGATCTTGCTTCTGAATCTCGTATATTTGCTTTTGGCAGCTCTGGGGATGTACTATTTGCGCTATGTTTGGCGCATGTATATCTTGGCGACTTCTTATCGCTTAGGCCAGATTATGCGTTCACGCCTTTTTGAGCATTTTACTAAGATGTCGCCTTCTTTTTATCAAAAGTACCGAACTGGGGACCTCATGGCCCATGCAACCAATGATATCAACTCTTTAACCCGCTTGGCTGGCGGGGGCGTCATGTCAGCCGTGGATGCCTCTATCACAGCCTTGGTAACCCTAATCACCATGTTTTTCAGCATTTCCTGGCAGATGACACTGGTGGCTGTCTTACCCCTCCCCTTCATGGCTTTTGCGACTAGTCGTTTAGGACGCAAGACCCATAAAGCTTTTGGAGAATCCCAGGCAGCCTTTTCAGAACTTAATAATAAGGTCCAAGAGTCGGTATCAGGTATCAAGGTAACCAAGTCTTTTGGCTATCAGGAGGCTGAGCTTCAGTCCTTCCAAGAGACCAATAAGATGACCTTTAAAAAGAATATGCATACCATGAAGTATGATAGCCTTTTTGATCCTTTGGTCTTACTCTTTGTTGGCTCATCCTATGTTTTGACCCTTCTTGTCGGTGCCTTTATGATTCAGGCTGGTCAGATAACGGTCGGAAATTTGGTAACCTTCATTACCTATTTGGACATGCTGGTTTGGCCTCTAATGGCCATTGGCTTCCTCTTTAATATCACACAGAGAGGAAATGTGTCCTACCAACGTATTGAAAATCTTCTGGAGCAGGAATCAGATGTTCAAGATCCTGCGCACCCTCTCCCAAGTATTGAAAATGGTCGCTTAGAATATGCGATTGACCGCTTTGCCTTTGAGGATGAGGATACTTTGAGAGATATTCATTTCACCTTGGACAAGGGGCAAACCCTTGGTTTGGTTGGACAGACTGGCTCAGGAAAGACGGCCCTTGTCAAGTTGCTCTTGCGGGAGCACGATGTTAATCAAGGAGCCATCTATTTGAATGGTCATAACATCCGAGATTATCGCCTATCAGACTTGCGTAGCTTGATGGGCTATGTTCCTCAAGACCAGTTTCTCTTTGCCAGCTCCATTTTAGACAATATCTGCTTTGGTAATCCGGATCTCTCCTTTGACAAGGTAGAAGAAGCGACTAAGTTAGCTCAAGTTTATGATGACATCAAGGATATGCCTGAAGGCTTTGAAACAATCATTGGTGAAAAGGGTGTCAGCCTATCAGGCGGTCAAAAACAACGTCTGGCCATGAGTCGGGCCATGATTTTGGATCCAGATATTTTGATTTTGGACGACTCCCTATCTGCGGTTGATGCCAAGACAGAATATGCTATTATTGACAATCTCAAACATACCCGCAAGGACAAGACAACTATCATTACCGCCCATCGTCTGAGTGCGGTGGTGCACGCTGACCTTATCTTAGTCATGCAGGATGGTCGTATCATTGAACGTGGCCGTCATGAGGATTTGCTAGCTCAGGGTGGTTGGTATGCCAAGACCTATGAGTCTCAACAGTTAGAAATGGAAGGAGGAGAAGAAGATGATGCCTAATCAAAACCAATGGTCTGTGTTTAAGCGTCTCTTGACCTATCTCAAGCCTTACAAATTCTTGACCTTTCTAGCTTTAGCCTTCCTCTTGTCCACAACGGTTATCAAGAGTATTATTCCCCTTGTGGCCTCTTATTTTATTGACCACTATCTTCATGATATGAATCAGGCGGCAAGTTTAATTCTGATTGGTTACTATGGTCTTTATCTTTTGCAGACACTAGTTCAGTATTTGGGAAATCTCTTTTTTGCGCGTGTGTCCTACAGCATTGTCAGGGATATTCGCCGAGATGCCTTTGCCAATATGGAGAAACTAGGCATGTCTTACTTTGACAAAACTCCAGCAGGCTCTATCGTTTCCCGCTTGACCAATGATACAGAGACTATTAGTGAGATGTTCTCAGGGATTCTGTCTAGCTTTATTTCGGCTATCTTTATATTTGTTACCACCCTTTACACCATGATGATCTTGGACATTCGTCTGACCGGGCTTATTGTGCTCTTTCTTCCTCTGATTGTTCTTTTGGTTAATCTCTACCGCAAAAAATCAGTGGTCATCATTGAAAAGACCAGAGCCTTGCTTTCAGATATAAATGCCAAACTGTCAGAGAGTATCGAAGGGATTCGCATCATTCAGGCCTTTAACCAAGAGAAACGCCTCAAAAAAGAGTTTGATGCCATTAATGAGGAACACCTGATTTACGCCAGCCGTTCCATGTCACTGGATTCTCTCTTTCTACGCCCAGCCATGAGTTTACTGAAGCTCCTGGGCTATGCTGTTCTCATGGCCTACTTTGGCTACCGAGGTATCTATTTGGGCATCACAGCGGGGACCATGTATGCCTTTATCCAGTACATTAACCGCCTCTTTGATCCCTTGATTGAAGTGACACAAAACTTCTCAACCTTGCAAACCTCGATGGTCTCAGCAGGTCGGGTCTTCGCCTTGATCGACGAGCGCACCTATGAACCTGAGCAGAGAGGCACAGATGCCAAGGTTACTGAGGGGAATATTCGCTTTGAAAATGTCTCCTTCTCCTATGATGGCAAGCACCAGATTTTAGATAGTATTTCCTTCTCTGTCAATAAAGGAGAAACCATCGCCTTTGTCGGTTCTACAGGTTCCGGAAAATCCTCTATTATCAATGTCTTTATGCGTTTCTATGAGTTCCAATCAGGACGAGTTCTTCTTGACGGTGTGGATATTCGCGATTATAGTCAGGCAGAGCTACGTAAGAACATTGGTCTTGTCCTTCAGGAACCCTTTCTCTATCATGGTACAATCAAATCCAATATTGCCATGTATCAAGATTTAACTGATGAAGAAATCAAAGCCGCTGCTGAGTTTGTGGATGCCAACCACTTTATCGACAAACTTCCAGAAGGTTATGAAGCTCCAGTTTCCGAACGAGGTTCAAGTTTTTCAACCGGTCAACGTCAGCTTCTAGCCTTTGCTAGGACCGTTGCTAGTCAGCCTAAAATCTTGATTTTGGATGAAGCGACAGCCAATATTGATTCGGAGACAGAGGCTATTGTCCAAAACTCTCTAGCAAAAATGCGTCAAGGACGTACAACCATTGCCATTGCCCACCGCCTATCGACTATCCAAGATGCCAACTGCATCTATGTCTTAGACAAGGGCCGCATCATCGAACACGGTAGCCACGAGGAACTCCTAGCCCTTGGTGGTACCTATCATAAGATGTACAGCCTACAAGCAGGTGCAATGGAAGGAGCGTAAGCTAATCTAGACCATAGATTTTATATTCGAAAAGATTTCTTAAAAATCAAAATCGAGTAGTGACATTTATGTCACTACTTTTTTGTTGGCCTACAACTTATAATAAAACCATAGCTTGAGAGAAAAAGCTAAAAAATAATATTTTAGGAGGTTGTTAGAATGACAACACAAACAATGAACAATTTTGAAACACTCGATCTCGAGGCACTTGCAAACGTTGAAGGTGGCGGATGGGTTAAGTGTTATGCCGGCACAATCGGATCTGCTCTAGTAGGATCAGCTGGAGGCCCAGTAGGTTACTGGGGAGGAGCTTTAGTTGGTTATGCCACATTCTGCTAATATTTAGGTGACCCTATGCTTAAAGATAAAAAAATGTATTTATTAGCCATTTTCCTTTTAGGATTTGGCATTGCTAACCTTTTTAGAAATTTAGATTTTGTACATCATATCATTAATTTGGTAGGGTTGGCATTAATCACTTATAGTTTGATTTTTAGTAAATGGGAGCGACTCAAAAAATAGGTGGATTCCTGTCAGTAATCATCTAGGAATTGGTAAGTTGTGTCAACTGAAAAATTATATTTATGGATATTGTTTTTCTGACATCAGCTAAAAGAAATCGGAAAAAAGTAGTGACATTTATGTCACTACTTTTTTGTGGCCTATCACCCTATAATAAAATCATAGCTTGAAAGAAAGAGCTAAAAATAGTTTAGGAGGTTGTTAGAATGATAAGGCAAACAAATAACACTTTTGAAACACTCGATCTCGAGGCACTTGCAAACGTTGAAGGTGGTGATGGATTATGTTTGATTTGAAAAGTTATATTTTAGGGATGGCTTTCATGGCTGTGATGAGTTTTTTAGATAAGCCTATTATGTCATTTCTTGAAAAACACAAAGTTACCAATTCCGCTAAAAAGAAATTCTAATTGAGATACCTTGTCAATTGCTAGTCTGTGAATAGCTTTGCACAGAAAGCTAAAAACACTTTAAGGAGAAAAGTATGTTCAAAAACTCAAAACCGTATTTACTGGCTACCATTCTCATAGGAATGGGCCTCGCTAATCTATTTAGAAGTTTGGATGCAGTCCATCATACCATTAATTTGCTAGGCCTAACCTTGCTTCTTTATAGTCTTCTTTTTAAAAAATGGGTACAGTTTAAAAAGTAACTTTTGGCCCCTTTGAACGTGAGGTCCTTGTAAATGCTTATTTTTGATGTTCCCGAAGTAAAATTATTCTTGCTAATGATAGCGGAGATTGTATTATATTTGATTGTTTTTCTTTGTAATAGAAAAGACAAAGATATGTATATTCGCTTATTTAAAGTATCTGTACTAATGACACTACTGTATTACATCTCCAGTAGAATTTAATCGCTAAGGACTTACTTGAGATCTTACAACAGTAGAATAAAATACAGAAAGGAATAGCGTTAAATGTAATAGCTTATTCAGTCTACAAGACTGACTGAGGTTATTCATAGCTTAATTGTTTTATCATGAAGTTAAAGAATATTAGTCCGAGAGTATTGCGATTTTTTAGGGTCGCTACTGCTATATTGGCAGTTTTCCTTATAAGTACCAGTATTTCTCTCTACAAAAGCAAGACTTCTCCAGAGATTTGGTTAGCAGTCGGAGCACTAGCTTTAGTAGTCATTTTTGTAAATGGGCTGCTCTACTGTATGCTTAAGAAGCGTTCCGATTCAGTAAATCCGTTAATAATATGGCAGTCCTTCATTGTCTTTCTGGTCATCTCATTTCTAGTGCTTTGTGTAGAGTTTTACACCTTACTAACATTCAGTGATACCACAGACCGCATAGTACTAGTCGTATTAATGCTTTTGTTAATTCTCTGTGATTTTCTAGCTTACTTGCAAGTCAAAAAATATTTTAAAAGATAGAAAATATAGTAACCATTTGTGACATTATTCAATTTACGTTGCATAAAGTGCATAAAAGCGCTATAATAAGAAAGTGATTAATGAAAAATGTGAAAATTAGAGTAGAATTTCTATGGCTTGAAAGAAGTTCTTCTATCGTATAGACAAAACTTACAGTGTCTGGGTTTTCAAAAATGTCATGAAAGGAGGATTACTATTGGAACAATCTGTTTTTTCTAGAAAATACATAATATTTATCCTACAAGTTATCTTGGCTGTCTGTATTCAATGTGTGATAACATTTTTCTGGCATCAAGAAAGAACATTTTTATTTTATATCTTGTCACTTTATGTTTCTTTATCGTTCTCTGATGATCTTAGTCAGCTGATTTTTAGAAATGAGAAGTGATGTATTTGTTTTAAGCAGCATGGAAAGTGACAGATTCGTGTCTTTAGCCATGCTAGATTCAGAATAATAGCCAATCATTCTTTAGATAACGCTCTAGTAGTTTATGTAAATGACTCTAGTAGAAAAGGAATTACCATGGTGATATTACAAAAAATTAGTTCTGCTGTGTTACGTTCTTTACGTGTCGTATCAGCAATCTTAGGAGTAGTCATTGGGAATATAGCTTTAAATCCTCTATCTAGTCAGCATCCAATCTGGATTTGGCTACCATTTAGGACCTATAGCTATTTTTTGGGACGCTGGCTTTTAAATGACTATCAGGGTGCTATACTAAAGATGTGATTGAAAAATTAGTTAAAAGAAATAAGGAGGTTTTCTTAATGACAGGACTTAAATGGTTTGCAGGAGGCAAAGAGAGACGAGAACAAGCAGTAGCTATCATCGATGAAGTAATTGAAACTATTGGAGATAAGCCAGATTATGCTGATTTGAAGCAGGTCCTGCACTCCTACCGAACGGAACTTGCAGACTCTCGTTCAGCCACTCCCTATATCTTAAGCAGGATGTCACTGGAAATATCCGAAGTGGTCAGAAAAGACCAGCTAACCTTGTCTCCCTTTATCGAGGAGCGAATGGCAGATTTGCGAAAATTGCTAGCGATTCGTTATGGCTATTGATGTCATTAGGGAGGATTTCTTGGTTTTAAGGTTGAGTTGTTCATTGAGAATTTGTCTTATTTCACTGTCTTGGCTACATCATTTGTTTAAATAACATTAAAATGAATCGTAAAAATTGAAGATTAAATCTTGTTTATTTCCACACAATAAAAAAATCCCATGGGAGTTCTCATCCTATGGGATTTTTTTGTGATAAAAAGCTAATAAGGCAATGTCATCTGACTTTGGCTTAGGTCCACGGTCAATTCATAGTCGCTATTGTCACGAATAGTGTGCTCAAAGTCTGTGGTATAGAGAACAAGTCGGAGTTTGTCGCCCTTGTTGAGTTTGTAGATGGTTGGTTGCAAATCCAAACCGATAGTCATCCATTCATTTGGAGTGACATTCTCAATGCTAAGGAGGTTCTTGCGATTTTGCAGGTTAAGGTGTCCTTTGGTAATGATACGGTATTTTGCCTGCTTGAATGGCAATTCACGTAAGGCTTCTTCCTTGAAGAGACGGCCGTTATCTAGATTCATGCGTTTGAGTGCGGGAATAGGTGCGAGATACTTCTTGTCACCCATTTCTAGAACTTGGGCCGAAATGAGACCACGGTTTGTATTAGACTTAACCTTGAGCTCTAGGTGGACACGACCATTAATCTGGATATCTTGGTCCAGTTCAAAGTCCAAGGTAATGGCATTGGCTTTGTCTGCAAAGAGGTAATCCTTGAAGCTTTGGTAAGCTTTACCGTATTTGGTGAAGGTTTCCTCTTCGTAATGGTTAGCGATGCTAGCTTCAGCCTGACCAAGCTGAATGTGTTTAGCATTCTCATGACCAAAGTTATCGAGAACCTCCCAGGTCTGCTCAGACTGGTTATTTTGCCAGATAACAGTAGGTAGTGTGTAGCCATTCTCCAAACCAAGGAGTTTCTGACAAATCAAGGCGTTCATGCTTTCTCGGAAGTCAATAGACTGCCAGGCATTCATGTAAACGTGGGCACCATTGTGGAAGAAGAGGTGTTTTTCAAGAGAGTATGGAAGAGCATTGAACATTTGATAGACGTTAATCGGTTTGACATTCCAATCCTGGCTACCATGTGTAAAGACAACAGTGGCTTTGACACGGTCTGCGAACTGCACATAGTTACGGTCATGCCAAAACTGGTTATAGTCTCCATGCTTACGATCAATAGCCGTACTTAGCTCCTTAAGGTAGGCCTCGTAGTCTTTTTGGTGGCGTAGGTATTCTCCAGCCAATAGGGCACGAGAGTAGGTGAATTCAGTCAAGGTATCGAGATCCTCACCAGGGTAGCCTCCAGGACTAACGAGGAGGCCGTTTTCACGGTAATAGTCGTACCAAGAAGAAATACCCGCTTCAGCAATAACCATTTCCAAACCTTCAACGCCAGTTGTAGCAAGGGCGTTGGACATGGTACCTAAGTATGAAAGTCCAGTAGTAGTCACCTTACCAGAAGCCCAATCAGCAGTGATTGTATGCTGTCTGCTACGGCTAGTAAAGGCGCGTGCACGACCATTGAGCCAGTCGATGACAGCTTTATAGGCCAGAATTTGTTGATAGTCTCCAGAGGTCATGAAACCTTCTGAGTTGAAGGTACCGACACCGGATACATAGATAGAGGCCACACCACGAGCTAACATGTAATCGTTAAGTGTGTAGGTATCTGTGTGAGCAAAACGCTCCTGAGTCTTTGTGACAGGATTGATAGGCGTAAGGTCTGCCTCTGGTACCTTGATTTCAGGTTGTTTAAGAGAGATTTTACCTGCTGGTTTGACGAGCAAGTCTCCCTCCATCTTGTGGGTGAGCTTATCTGAAGCAGGCTCATTAGTCCCTTGTTGATAAGGACTTGCGGTCATCATGGCTGGAACTGGGAAGTCCACATCAGGACGTAGGATAGTCACCTTGACCAAGTCTAACTGCCCGTCTTTATCAGTATCTACAGGTGTTTCGACATAAACCACTTCACGGTGAAGCTGATTAGTGTCAAATGTTGCTAAGCTCTTACCATTAAAGAAGACGTAGTCATTACTTACAGGGATTAAATCCTGAGCTACTAACTGATCAATTAAGGTATTGCCAGACTGTGTGCGTGTCGCCAACAATTGATGCAGGTTGTTAAGACTACCATCAAAAGTGATTGGAAAGGCCATTTTCTCTAGGAAAGCAGCACTGTCTGTAAAGTCCACATTAGGGACAAAGCCTAGCAGTTGAAGGGCTACCAAGCCAAAGACTTCAGCAGTCAAAGGACCATCTGATTGGAAGAAGGTTAGGAGGTCAGTCTCTGAATCAGCAATCCAATTTTTCAAAGCCAAATCAGTATCTTCAAAGAAAAGGAAGGACTTGCGAACAAAGGCTTCAAAATTGGCCTTGGAACTAGCATCTAGAGAGACTTCAAAGCCCAAAGAACGGAGTTCCTGACAAGCTATTTCAGGACTAACTGGGATGTAACTAAACTGATTAAATTTCATATTCAAAAACCTCAAAAATAATACGTAAACATTTCAGAAATATCTTTACATCAGACATTATACTTGATAAAATGATAGATGTCTAAATTATTGTAAAATCGAAAGGAAATAAAGAGACAAATGAATGATTTTCTAAAAGAAGCGTTCACCAGTGAATGGGTTTTGAAATACCTCACTGAGTTTATCGCGACTGCTTTTCTTGTAGCCCTTGGTAATGGTGCCGTTGCCAACGTTGAGCTTAAGGGAACAAAAGGTAACAAATCTGGTTGGATTGTAATCGCCTTTGGTTATGGTTTTGGTGTTATGATGCCAGCCCTTATGTTTGGTGATGTTTCTGGTAACCACATCAACCCTGCCTTCACACTTGGACTTGCTGCATCTGGCTTGTTCTCATGGGTAGGTGTTCCTGGATACCTTATTGCACAACTTCTTGGTGCCTTTGTAGGTCAAGCTATCGTGGTTTGGGTTCACCAACCTTACTATGTACAAACTGAGAATCCAAACAATATTCTTGGTACCTTCTCAACGATTTCAGCAGTTGACACTCATGATGACACACCAGAAAATCGTAACCGTGCTCTCCTTAACGGTTTTGTTAACGAGTTCGCTGGTTCATTCCTTCTCTTCTTTGGTGCCCTTGCTTTGACGAATAACTACTTTGGTCACAAGCTTGCTCAACAAGCTCTTGCTGTTGGTTACACTAAAGAAATGGTTGACGGACAATTCCACGGAGCTCTTGAAACAGCTCACATCGGTGTTGGTTTCTTGGTTTGTGCCTTGGTTCTTTCATTTGGTGGACCTACAGGACCAGCCCTTAACCCAGCCCGTGACTTGATGCCACGTCTTCTTCACCACATCTTGCCAACATCAGTTCTTGGTGAGCACAAAGGTGATTCTAAATGGTGGTATGCATGGGTTCCAGTTGTGGCGCCAATCCTTGCAGGACTTTTGGGAGTATACTTGTTCAAAGCCCTCTATCTTTAATCAATAATAAAAAATCTGAAGCCAATGCTTCAGATTTTTTTATGCTTAAAATTTTGAACGTAACAAAAAAACTGAGAAAGCATTCTCAGTTACATAGGAGTAGTCATAACCAGAATTGTAGCACCTAAGGTGTAAAGGTTCCACAAAACATGAAGTGTGATACTTGTAGATAAGTTCTCTCTTTTTTGGTAGACCATAGAGAGGGCCAAACCCATTCCGATATAAAGGAGGAGATGGGCAAGATTGGTAGGCATGTGGAAGAGACAAAAGAGACCGGTACTCACTAAAACAGCAACTGTCGAATAAGGAGACAACCAAGTGAAAATCCACTTACGAAAGAGCAGTTCTTGTAAGAAGGCTGTAGTCATCATACCAATCGCTACTGGTAGGATAGGCGTTGTCGTAAGGGTTCTTTGAAGTTCTGCATGGTAGTTGGTGTGAGTCAGTAGCATAAGATTGCTCCCAATAACTCCCATCAGAAAAATAAGCACAAAGCCCCAGATAATAGCTTTAGTATCCTTTCGGTCTAGTCTAAAGTGAGTAATCAAACCTTCATTTTTAGCCCAAAGATAGGTAATATAAAAAATAATGAGATTGACAGCGATAATTCCCCAGCTTTCAAGGCTAGTGAAGGTCAACCCAGTCTGATTGTTATATGACGTTGTCATACCTAAAGCCAGGTTTGGGATAGCTATCATCAGCAGTAAAAAGAATCCCTGATAGGTATGTCTAAACGCCAAATGATTGACGAGAGTTTTCATAGTCTCTATTATACTCTAAAATGAGGAAATAGCTAGTCCTAAGGTAAATATAATATAATGATTTTCATAATTTATGTGAAAGAATGTGAAAAAATTACAATCCTGTTTTTTCTTAGGAAAATCCTTGTCACACAGGCTCTTTTCGGATAAAATAGAAAAGAATGGAGGTTGTCATGACGCAATCAGGGAATTTTAAGTTTCACACACCAATCTTTCGTGTGAATAACAGACAAGAAAATATTGATTTTTACAAAAATACATTAGGATTTAAGCTTTTGACTGAGGAAAATGCCCTTGCGGTCTTCACAGATTGGACAGACCGTAACTCACTTTTTGTGATTGAGGAGTCACCGGCTTACCGTTGCCGTGCGGTTGAAGGCCCTAAGAAAATTAATAAAGTGGTTATCAAGGTTTCAGATCCACTTGAGATTGAGTACCTTTTGGCGCGTGATGATCACCAAGCCAAGGCTATTTTCCAAGGGGAAAAAGGGTATGCTTTTGAAACAATCTCACCTGAGAATGGTCTTATTTTGATGCATGCCGAAGATGACTTGTCTACTCTCAAGACAGTCGAGTACGCAGATGTTGAAGAAGAAGAAGATTTCAAAGGAGTGTCAGACTTTACGGTTGAGTCTTTGACCTTGAACGTTGTTGATACAGCTCAAGCAGCTTTCTTTTACGACAATCTTTTTGGCGAAGAATTGCCTTTGTCTATCCACTTTGAGAAAGCAGAAGGTCCTGACCTCCAAGTGAGTCCAGACCAGACTTGGGATTTGGAAATTCTAGAATTTAAGGTAGCTGAAGACTACGACTTGGTTGCCTTGCATGAGAAACTTGAAAAGGAACAGTTCTCAAGTTATCTAGATACTAAAGAAAGCCTACTCGCACTGACTGATATGAGTAATATTGAGGTTTGGCTAACAAAATAATGACTAATTTTAAACAAACATTGTCAACAATTACAGACTACATCAAGGCTGACATCTTTCCAGGTGCCAGCCTTGCACTTTATGACGGACAAGATTGGCAGGAGCATTATCTAGGAACCCAGGATGGAAATATTCCGGTAGTTCCAGGACTGACCTATGATCTAGCTAGTGTTTCCAAGGTGGTGGGAGTTGGGACTCTCTGTCTTTTTTACTTGCAGGCGGGAAAATTGGACTTGGACGAGAAACTATCGACCTATTATCCTGCAGTAGTGAATAAGACGCTAACCCTTCGTCAGCTTCTTTCTCATAGTAGCGGCATTGATCCTTTTATTCCAAACCGTGATGAGTTAGACCAAGCTGGCTTGATTGCTGCTATAAATGCCATCAAAGTTAAGTCTGATAAACATTTCTTGTATACCGATATTAACTTTATTCTCCTGGGCTTGATGCTTGAGAAATTATCTGGACAAAGACTGAACAGGCTCTTTGACAGCGAAATTTTTCAACCGTTTGGTATGTCTGAAACACGGTTTGGGCCAGTTGAGGTTGCTGTTCCAACTGTTGAGGGAATTCCGGGAGGAACTGTTCACGATCCCAAGGCTCGAGTGCTCAAAGACCATACAGGGTCAGCAGGTCTCTTTTCAACCTTAAAGGACTTGGAAATCTTTGTTGACCATTATTTGACGGATGATTTTGCTAAAAATCTGACGCAGAATATCAGCCAATCCAATAAGGAACGTAGTGTCGCTTGGGACCTCCAAGGCGATTGGATTCTTCATACTGGTTATACAGGTACCTTTGTGCTTATCAATATCCCAGCTCAACGTGCAGCTATTTTCCTCAGTAATCGTACTTACTACAAGGATGAGAGAGCTCAATGGATTAAAGACAGAGATGTTTTAATTGAGATAATGAAGAAGGAGCTGATTCGTGAAACGGTCGAGTAGACATTCTAAGGAAAGCAAACTTGTCCCTTGGTTTTTGAGTCTCCTCTTTTGTGTGCTTAACGGGAGTAGTCTCTTTGTCTGTGGTATGTTTTTTGGGGTGATGGTCGACTTGTTGGCATTTGATAAAGATTCCTTCTATTTAGGTGTTCTTGTATTTTCTTGTATAGTAGTCCCTATAATCGCTTCTTCTTATATCTTGATAAGAGAGATACTATACAAATTGATTCATTGCCTTAGTTATCGTGCCCAACCTGATTTGAAAGTCATTCGTATGAGGAGAGGATTTGATATTCACTTTCCTGTATTTGAAAAGTACAGTCAGGACTATAAGTTACTCTACAAGAAGCGTTCCAAGAAGCTTCAAATAGGGTATTTGCTTATATGTTTAGGATACTTTAGTGGACTTAGCCTTATAATGATTACCTTTACAGTTCTATTGAGAGGACTGTTTGAGCTCCTAGAACTAGAATCAAAACTGTCATCTTCTGAATATAAACAATTTCTTGGTTTTTTGGTCTGCATGGGAGTGTTTGTCCTTCTTTTTAAAGGGCAGAAATACTGGAAAAAGATCGTAGAGACATTAAAGAAAAGAGAATATGTATCAGTTCTTGCTGTCGAGCATGGCTATCCTATATCTGCGACAAAAGAAGAAGCTTAAGCAGTTGACCTACTGCTTAAGCTTTTTTACTTAGTAATGATTTTTCAACAGTAATGTGTTGGATACCAGCCTCTTCAAAGATTTTACCGACTTCCTGATAGCCATTATTGAGGTAGAACTTAAGTGCCCTGAGTTGAGCATGGAGAGAAATAGTCTGGAAGCCTTGCTCTTGTGCAAAATCTTCAGCTTCTTTCAAGAGAATGCTTCCCAGACCTTGGCCTTGGTAGGCCTCGAGCACCGCCATACGTTGGAGGGTAAGCTGAGTCAAATCTTTATTAGGCAGTAGGCGTACGGTTGCTGCAGCCTTGTCTTTATCATCGTATAAAACAAAGTGAATACAGTAGGCTTCATTTGCGTCAATCTCGATAGAGTGAGGAACTCCTTGCCCTTTAACGAAAACGGTGTTCCGAATAGCCACAGCATCTAGATAAGTCTCTGAAAGTGTATCTCTTGTATGTTTGATAATCATAGAACCAGTGTAACAAAGATTCTAGTATATCGTCAACGAAAAAAAGCTTGATGAGAGGAGTAGTCATCAAGCTCTTTATCTTGTTTTATTCATTTATCTTTCGACCGTTTGTATCTTGGATAGGACGGTTATTTTCAAATCCAAGGGTTTGAGTGAATTTCTCCACTTGTTCCTTGCTGACAGTTTCTTGATTCTTGAAGACAATCCAGTTAACACCTTCAGTACATGGAGGTGTTGTTAGGGAACCTTCAAAGTTGTAGTAGTCCTTGTCTTCAGGATAGAAATCATCAAGTGAGATGGCCTGAGAAAGCTCAGTTTCAGTATTGGCCGCCTGAGGCATTTTGTCCCAGATTTGTTTTAAAGATTGATTTTCATCGCCATAATTATAGAGAACGGAGACAACTGTGATTTTCCCATTATCTGTTTTATAGACGAAGTGCCCCTCTAGAGGATAAGTCTGACCATCAATTTCATTCTCAGCTGGTGCGTGAAAATGGAACTGTTGCAACTTGTAAACTTCGTTACCAATTGTTAGGGTATTCTTTGGATTTTTGAAGCTGACTTCAATAGTATGCCCATTATTTTCAACTTGAGCTTCTGATTCTTGATTATTAAGGTTTAGTTCAGGAACATCAACGTCCTCAGCTCCGGTGATATTGATCGGAGATTGTTCTTTACCATTTTTGCTGAGTTCATAATCTTTCGAAAGGTCACCCCAATGGTCTGGACCAGTAGAGCCAGTATAACCCCATTGAACGTCCTTGGACTTTGAGTTTTCGGTTTTTGTCTCGGATTGGCAGGCTACGAGTAGGACTGTACTTGCTACGAGAGCTACTAATCCAATTAGCTTAAAACTTTTCTTATTCATCTTTCTTCCTTATACTCTTTTATTTTATTGTCATACTAGTTGACCTGTTATTTGTAAACTAGCAGTTAGACAGTGATAGAGTGTCATTTCTCTAAGGTGCTTCTGAGAAGGAAGTGTTTGGAGAAACCAAACGGAAACGCTTTTATTTTATAGCTAATCTGAGAAAAAGTCAAATATAAATTATAGTAGATTTAGAAAAATATAATGAAAATATGTGTTTTACAAAAAGAAAAGAACTCGCAATTGCGAGCTCTTTATTCGTTTTTATCCCAAAGCGTCGTCCATTGAAAGAACTTCGTGGAAGACACGTTGTGTCAATTCAGTTTTTTGTTCTGGAGTGAGGTATTTAGTATTTACACAGTATCCAGAGATACGTACGATAACATCTTCACCGCTCATGATCTTTTCGTAAACGTCTGACAAGTCCATTACGTTCAAGTTAACGTGTTGTCCACCATTTTCGAAGTATCCGTCGAGGATAGTTACGAGGTTATCAACTTGTTCGTCATGAGTCTTACCAAGGGCACGAGGTGATACTTGAGTAGTAAGTGAGATACCGTCAGCTGCATAACCGAAGTCAAGGCTTGCAAGTGAGTTCAAGTTTTGCAACCATCCACCTTTAGCTTTGTTAGATGGGTTAGCACCTGGTGAGAAGAATTCCAATTTAGACAAGTTCACTGAACCATCTTCGTTGAGGTATACCCCTTTGTGAACTGGAGAGTTACCAGTTTGTTTAGAGTAAGCAACGTTAGAAGTGATTGTAAGAAGTGAAACTGTAGCTTCTGCATCTTTGTAGAGTTTGTGGCTACGAAGACGAGTAGTGTAAGCTTCAATCAACCATTCTGCCAATTCGTTTGAACGTGGGTCATCTTCACCCCAACGTGGGTATTCACCGATTGTTTCGTAGTCGTAGATGTAGCCATCTTCGTCACGGATTGGTTTAACTGTAGCGTATTTGATTGCTGCCAATGTATCAACAGTATTTGCGAAACCACAGATACCGAATCCCATGTTAGCACGTTGTTTAGTTGGCAAGAAGGCCATTTGAACAGCTTCGTAGTTGTACTTATCAGTCATGTAGTGGATGATGTTAAGGGCATCTACATAAGTGTCAGTCAACCAATCAAGAGATTTTTCGAAGTTAGCTTTAACAGTGTCAAAGTCAAGAACTTCATCACGGATTGGATCGATGTCAAATACTTTGTAGTCTTTATGAACATCGTCGTAACCACCGTTCAAACCAGTAAGAAGGGCTTTAAGTACGTTAACACGAGCACCGAAGTATTGGATGTTGTGGCGTTGTTCTTCGTTTTCTGGGTCAAGTGGTGATACACAACATGAGATACAGCTCATTTCACCGTATCCGTCTTTAGCCATAGTAGTAACACCTTCGTATTGGATAGAAGAGTGCTTGTGGCTCATGTGCATACAGTAGCGACGGAATGAGTAAGGCAATTTGTCAGTCCAAAGAACTGTCAAGTTTGGTTCTGGAGAGTTACCGATATTGTCAAGAGTGTTCAAGAAACGGTAGTCCATCTTAGTAACACGGTGACGTCCGTCAGCACCCATACCAGCCATTGAAGTTGTGATGAAGGTTGGGTCACCTGAGTACAATTGGTCGTAAGCTTTTGTACGAGCAAACTTAACTGTACGAAGTTTCATAACGAAATCATCAACGAATTCTTGGATTTCTGATTCAGTATAAGTACCACGAGCAAGGTCACGTTCTGCGTATACGTCAAGGACGATTGGCACACGACCAAGTGAAGTAGCGGCACCGTTGATTACACGACATACTGCCATGAAGGCGATGTTTGTCCATTGGATAGCTTCTTTAGTATCGAAGGCTGGACGACGAACATCTACACCGTAAAGGTCACCAAGGCGAACGACATCTTGAAGTGCTTGGTATTGAAGGTTAACTTCTTCACGAAGACGGATAGTTTCTTCGTCGATTTCTTTGATAGCATTCCAGTCGTTAACTTTTTCTTGCATCAAGTAGTCAGCACCGTAAAGGGCAAGACGAGCGTAAACCCCGATGATACGTCCACGTGAGTATGCATCTGGAAGACCAGTAACTGTGTGAGCGTGACGTGCACGACGGATGTTTGAAGTGTAAGCACGGAAGATACCATCGTTAACTGTAGTCACGTATTTTGTGAAAATTTCGTGTACAGCTGGGTCTGGTTCATAACCGTGTTCTTTCAAAGCAGTTTCCGCCATACGGATACCACCTTTAGGCATGAAGTTCAATTTGAAGAGCTCATCATTTTGGATACCATAGATAAGTTCATCTTCTTTTGAAATGTACCCTGCGTCAATGTCAGCGATTGAAGTTGGACGAGTATCCATTGGGAAGCGTCCTTCAGCTTCATAGCCTGCTTTAGTTTCATCTACGATTTTTTTAATTTTTAGAGAGCGTTCAGTTGGTCCTGCAAGGAAGCTTTCGTCACCATCATAAGGTGTGTAGTTTGCTTGAACGAAACGTGAAACGCTAGCTTTTTCTTTCCAGTCAGTTCCTTTAAAGCCTTCCCACGCTTTTTCAAAAACATCTGTGTTAGTTTTAACCGTTGCCATAGTTTGGATCTCCTATAATTCTAGTAACAAAATTATCTGTTACATTCTCTAGAAGTATTCTATCACACAGTAAACGCTTACACAACTTTAAAACTCTGTTTTTAGAGACATTCTTTTATAATACAGTTTTAAAAACGACAAATCTGTATTATAAATTTCTGTTTTTTGATAGATTTTGGTATCATAAGGGGAGAATGCTTTGTAGGCCCAAAGCTTTATGTGAAAAGCTTTACAATGAGATAAATCTGAGAAAGGAGGCAGGGAGCCATGTTAGAGTTTCCTCTAATAAATGATACCAGTCGGAAAATCATCCATATTGACATGGACGCCTTTTTTGCTCAGGTCGAGATGAGGGATGACCCCAGTCTTAAGGACAAGCCGGTTATTATCGGTCATGATCCTAGAAAAACAGGGGGACGTGGTGTGGTATCAACTTGTAATTATGAGGCTAGAAAATATGGTGTCCATTCAGCCATGTCTTCTAAGGAAGCCTATGAACGTTGTCCTAACGCTGTCTTTATCTCAGGAAATTATAGCCATTACCGAGAGGTAGGGATGCAGATTCGTGAGATTTTTAAACGCTATACCGACTTGGTTGAGCCTATGTCTATCGATGAAGCCTATCTTGATGTGACGATAAATAAGCTTGGTGTCAAATCGGCGGTTAAGGTAGCCAAGCTTATCCAGTATGATATCTGGCAGGAACTTCACCTGACTTGTTCAGCAGGCGTCTCCTATAATAAATTTATCGCCAAACTAGCCTCTGATTTTCAAAAGCCTGCTGGTTTGACGGTGGTGCTTCCAGAGGAGGCTCAGGAATTTTTGGAAAAGCTCCCTATTGAAAAGTTTCATGGGGTAGGTAAAAAGTCAGTTGAACGTCTTCATGATATGGACATTTACACTGGTGCCGATCTTTTGAAGATCCCTGAGATGACGCTGATTGATCGTTTTGGACGTTTTGGATTTGATCTCTTTCGAAAGGCTAGGGGAATTTCCAATAGTCCTGTTAGGCCCAATCGTGTCCGTAAATCTATCGGAAGTGAGCGAACCTACGGCAAGCTTCTTTATAATGAAGATGACATCAAGGCTGAGTTGACTAAGAATGCTAGGCGAGTAGCTGAAAGTGCTCAGAAAACTAAAAAAGTCGGTCGAATTATTGTCATCAAGGTCCGTTATTCGGATTTCTCAACCTTAACCAAGCGTATGACCTTGGACAAATCGACCCAGGATTTCGACACCATCGAAAGGATTGCTCATACCATTTTTGATCAACTGGAGGAAAATAGCAGTGGTGTTCGCCTCTTAGGTGTCACCCTGACAGGTTTAGAGGACCAAGAGGGCAGGCAGTTAGATTTGGATGATTTGGAGTCATGATTTAAAAACAATATAATAGGAAGAGTTTTGCTTCATACCCTGAAAAGTGACCTTGAAGAATCATCAGACCTATGCTATCTTAAATAGTAACCAATAGAAATGAGGGAATAATCTTAATGAAAAAAGTTTTTACTTATCTGGGCTTGATTTTAGCAACCTGCTTGGTTCTTGTAGCCTGTGCTTCCAATAAACCAGCTGAGAAGAAAAAGGCGACACCAACTCCGACAGAACGTGCCAAGGCTGATGCGACAGTTTTAATTGATACCATGCTTGGAAAATCTAGTAACGGTTTTTCAAAACTCTACGGTGAAAATTACGAAACCTGGACTGAAACGAATGTCTTTGAAAAACAGGTTGCAGACACTATTGAAGAGAAGGGGTATACACCGGAAGAAAAGTATACGTTTAAATACATTGAAGGCTATGATGCCAAGACTCCAACTCAAGTACTTTCTAAGTTCCTTAAGGTCCGTCGTAATATGATTGGTAAGATTCAGGACTATAAGCTGAAGGATGTCAAAGTTAAGGGAAATGATGCGACAGTTACCTTTACTTCACGTTCTGTTAGTGCCTATGGAGCTGCAGCTGCTGTTCGTACTCTCCTTATGAGTCTCTATGACAACGACATAGACAAGTTGAAACAATGGAATCAAGCTGATAACAACGATGTGGAAAAAGGTAAGGCCAAAGATCTCACAACGAAATTCCTTTATGGTGAAAACTTTAACGGTGATTTGACGCAATTTAAGGACATTGATAAAGAAATATCCTATACACCTTTGACAGGTGCTGATAATCTGGAAAAGACCTTCAAGCTTACCAAAGATGATGGTGGAAACTGGACTATTTCTGTAGAAGATTATAAAGAGCTTGCCGAAGCCTTGGTCGACCATGACGAATCAGGAAGCAGAGCCGTTTACGCCGAACGTATCCATAAGAATTTGTCAGACTATCAACCTGAAGACAGTAGCGACTCAAGCAGTAAGTCATCAGATAAGGATAAGTAGAGTTTTAGTGGATTTGATGTTAAACATGTATGGAAAGCTGTTTTGGACGAAAAGAGTTGTCACTGGTGTGGCAACTCTTTTCTATCTTGTTATTTCTACCCTTACCCCTATAACCTTTATCTATCACCACTTAGGATTTTATTATTAGACGAGTTTGGATGAAGATGGTAAACTGTTATCACTAACTATTAATGAAAGTTTCGAGGAATATAGATATGAAAAAATGGCTTGCAGGTTTAGGAATTCTTGGCTTATCAGTTCTGACTTTGGCTGCTTGTGGAAACAAGAGTGACGGTAAGGCATCTGGTGAGAAGCAGACGATTACTGTTGCGACAGACTCTGATACGGCGCCTTTCACTTTCAAAAAAGGTGACGACTTCAAGGGGTATGATATTGATTTGGTCAAGGCTATTTTCAAGGACTCAGACAAGTATGAGGTCAAGTTTGTGACGACGCCTTTTGATTCCATCTTGACAGGGGTGGATTCTGGACGTTATCAGATTGCGGCTAATGACTTCAACTACAATGAAGAACGTGCGCAGAAATATGGTTTCTCAGATCCGATTTCACGTTCTAACTACGCCATCACTAGTGCTGAGGGGACCAAGTATACCAGCCTAGACGATTTGTCTGGTAAGACGACAGAGGTGCTTCCTGGCTCTAACTATGCTCAATTGCTTGAAAATTGGAACCATGCCAATGCGGACAAGACACCAATTACAATCAACTACGCTTCTAGCTCAACTGGTCTTTCAACACGTGTTCAACACATTCAAGAAGGAAAAATTGACTTTATACTTTATGATGCCATTTCCTCTGAGTACATTGTCAAAGATCAAGGCTATAAGTTGGCAGTAAACAAGATTAAAGACGATATCGGTATGAAGACTGATGGTCTTGAATATCTTCTTTTCTCAAATGATAAGCAAGGTAAGGACCTCAAGACTTTTGTCAATAAACGTATCAAAGAGCTCAAGAAGGATGGAACACTTGTCAAACTCAGCAAGGAATACTTCGGTGGTGATTACGTCAGTAATTTGAAATAAGACTGTTAAAAGTTGAGACTGCTGTCTCAGCTTTTTGACGTTAATAAAGCTGAATTATCAGTGATATGATTTCCTTATCACTTTGATAAGAAAAGACTATTTCACAGACTTTCTGAGTCGTGCTAAAATGAATATTATAAAATTTATGATAAGATATTTGAACGGTTAGCACTAGGCTAACCGACTTTTTTAGAAAGAAAGGGCGACATTGTGAAAAAGAGTATAGAAGCATTTAATCGGTCACCTTGGTATCTCCAAGTTATCCTTGGCTTGGTTGGTTTGGCAGTAGCTGTTGCTTTAGCCATTCCCTTATCATGGCTAGTGGAAATCCTTTGGGGCTATGTTTTGCAACTGGTTACGGTTGTCTTCAAATGGATTTCATCTTGGATGCCAGCTGGTAAGCTCTTCTCATGGAAGGCTGTCTTCGATGCTGTTCCTAAGATTGTGGAACGCTTGCCTTTAACTTTGGGATTGACTATTGCAGGTGCCTTCTTCGGTTTGATTTTGGCCCTTGTCTTTGCGGTTGTTAAAATCAATCGAGTACGTATCCTTTATCCAATTCAAGCCGTTTTTGTGAGCTTCTTGCGTGGGACACCAATCCTTGTACAACTCATGTTGACTTACTATGGTATTCCACTCTTCCTTCGTTACTTGAATGGTGAGTTCGGCTTAGATTGGAACATTAATGAGATTCCACCAGCTATCTTTGCTATTACAGCCTTTGCCTTTAATGAAGCAGCTTACATGAGTGAGACCATCCGTGCAGCGATTCAGGCCGTTGACGCTGGGGAAATCGAAGCTGCCCGTTCTCTTGGGATGACATCAGCACAAGTTTACCGTCGTGTCATCATTCCAAATGCGGCAGTTATAGCGACACCAAGTTTGATTAACAGTTTGATTGGTTTGACTAAGGGAACATCACTTGCCTTTAGTGCAGGTATCGTCGAAATGTATGCACAGGCTCAAATCTTGGGTGGTGCCGACTACCGTTACTTTGAACGTTATATCTCAGTGGCTCTTGTATACTGGGCAATCTCAATCTTGATTGAGTACATTGGTCGTTCAGTTGAAAATCACATGGCCATTAAGGCGCCTGAAGTGACTGACATTTCTGGAATTGGAGGTGACCGCTAATGATTAGTATCAAAAATTTGACCAAAGAATTTTCAGGACAAAAGGTTCTCGATGGCATTGATATTGACATTGAAAAGGGTGAAGTTGTAGCTCTTGTTGGTGCCTCTGGTGCAGGGAAGTCGACTATCCTTCGTAGCTTGAACTATTTGGAACAGCCTGATTCTGGTACCATTACCATTGATGATTTCAAGGTAGATTTCGAAACAATTACCAAAGAGCAAATCCTTACTCTTCGTCGTAAGTTGTCCATGGTGTTCCAACAGTTCAACCTCTTTGAACGTCGTACAGCCTTGGATAATGTTAAGGAAGGTCTTAAGATTGTTAAGAAACTTTCTGACGACGAAGCTACCAAGATTGCTAAAGAAGAGCTCGCTAAGGTTGGGCTTTCTAATCGTGAAAATCACTACCCACGTCACTTGTCAGGTGGTCAAAAGCAACGTGTGGCCTTGGCTCGTGCCCTTGCAATGAAGCCTGATGTACTCTTGCTTGACGAACCGACATCTGCCCTTGACCCTGAGTTGGTTGGTGAGGTTGAAAAATCAATCGCTGATGCGGCTAAGTCAGGTCAGACCATGATTTTGGTTAGTCACGACATGAACTTTGTTTATCAAGTAGCTGACAAGGTGCTCTTTCTTGAAAAAGGGCATATCCTTGAACAAGGAACACCTGAACAAGTCTTTAACCATCCAAAAGAAGAACGAACAAAAGAATTTTTCGCTTCTTATTCAAAACAATATCTTTAAGATGGGATTTTTGTTACAATAGAAAAGGTAGTGGGATAAGCCTACAGTTTAGTCCATAGTCAAAATCCCACAAGGATGATTAGGAACTTTTGAATGTTTCAAAGGCGACTATAGTCCAATCAGAGGCTGCATCGTGCAGTTATTACTAGTCGAATTTAGAGGTTGGAGAATGTTATCTCAGCCTTTTCTATTTTTCACTTTAGGATGATTTATGTTATTAAATATTTTTAAATTTTATCTCTTAGGCCTTGTGATTGCTTTCTTTGTGTGCTTGGTGATTGGTGCCATTTGGCTTGGATGGCGTGCGTTACGTCGTGCTGACAAGACAGTTAAGGAGCGACAAGGTGCCCTCTATGATGCTATTATGATGTCGATGGTTTCGATTCCAGTTTTGGCATTTGCTTTTATGGCGATTCTTATCGTGCTGAATGCATAATTCTAGCTTTGTTGGCACATTAGGTGTAAGATATCTCTACAAGAAAATCATATAAGGAGTTACTCATGTACGATACAATTGTTATTGGAGCTGGTCCTGCGGGGATGACTGCAGCACTTTATGCAGCTCGTGCCAACCTTAAAGTGGCAACTTTGGAGCAAGGTGCTCCTGGTGGACAGATGAATAACACGTCTGATATTGAAAATTACCCTGGTTTTGAAAGTATTTCTGGTCCAGAATTGTCAATGAAGATGTTTGAACCCTTGGAAAAATTGGGCGTTGAAAATCTTTATGGTATTGTGTCTGGTATCGAAGACAAGGGTGACTATAAAGTTGTCAAAACTGGTGATGAGGAGTACCAAACCAAGACAGTTATCATTGCGACCGGTGCTAAACACCGTCATATTGGTGTTGCTGGTGAAGAAGAGTACAACAGCCGTGGTGTATCTTACTGTGCGGTGTGTGATGGTGCCTTCTTCCGTAATCAAGACCTCTTGGTTGTTGGTGGTGGAGACTCTGCCGTTGAAGAAGGAATTTATTTGACACGCTTTGCCAATAGCGTGACTATTGTTCACCGTCGTGATGAATTGCGTGCCCAAAAGGTTCTTCAAGACCGTGCCTTCGCCAATGAAAAGGTCAAGTTTATCTGGGATTCAGTTGTTGAAGAAATCAAGGGTGATGACATCAAGGTTCGCAGTGTTGATATCAAGAATGTCAAAACTGGTGAGGTGACTAACCACGAATTTGGCGGTGTCTTTGTTTATGTGGGACTTGATCCAGTTTCAGATTACTTGACAGGTCTCGACATCACTGACCAAGATGGTTGGGTAATTACAGATGATAAGATGGCGACACGTATTCCTGGTATCTTTGCCATTGGGGATGTCCGCCAGAAAGACCTTCGCCAAATTACAACAGCCGTAGGGGATGGTGCCACAGCTGGTATCGAAGCCTACAACTACGTGACTGCACTTGGTGATAAGTAACATGAATGGAAACTCGGGAGGTTCTCGAGTTTTTTGTGTTTGTTTGATGCTCTTTAGCCATTCTAGCCTCCTTTGGAGCAACATCTATGTGTGGTTTTTTGGTATAATAGAAAAGTCTTACTAAAAATCAGTAAAAACGAGGTGACTGACTTGCGTGTTGTAGCAGGTGAATTTGGCGGACGTCCGCTTAAAACGTTAGAAGGCAAAACGACTCGTCCAACAACGGACAAGGTCAAGGGTGCCATTTTCAATATGATTGGTCCTTTCTTTGATGGAGGGCGTGTTTTGGATCTCTTTTCTGGGAGCGGTAGCCTGACTATTGAGGCTATCAGTCGTGGTATGTCGTCTGCTGTCCTCGTGGAAAAGGATCGTCGGGCACAAGCTATTATCCAGGAAAATATCAAGATGACCAAGAGTGAGAAGCAGTTTCAACTTTTGAAGATGGATGCAGCGCGTGCATTGACACAATTGACGGGTCAATTTGACTTGGTGCTTTTAGATCCGCCTTATGCCAAAGAGCAGATTGTGGCTAATATTACTCAGTTAGAGGAGCAAGGGCTCTTGGCTGAAGAAGTTATGTTGGTTTGCGAGACGGATAAGACTGTGGACTTGCCTGAAGAAATTTCAAACTTTGGGATTTGGAAGCAGAAAACCTATGGTATCAGTAAGGTGACCGTTTACGTGCGTTAGCCTTTGTAGGGAAGTTGTAGAAAGGAATGCTATGACAAAGATTGCTATGTTTACGGGGTCTTTCGATCCAATTACCAATGGGCATATGGATATTATTGCCAGAGCCAGCAAGCTCTTTGATGAGCTCTATATTGGACTATTTTATAATAAAAATAAGCAGGGCTTCTGGGACATTGAGACTCGCAAGTGTATCTTGGAAGAGGTTGTAGCAGATCTTCCCAATGTCAAGGTTATAACGGCCCACGATAGTCTGGCTGTAGATGTCGCCAGGGATCTTGGGGTGACTTATCTGGTTAGAGGCCTTCGTAATGCGACAGATTTTGACTATGAGGCTAATATGGATTATTTCAATAAGGGGCTGGCGCCTGAGCTTGAAACGGTTTATTTGATTGCTAGTCATGAGGTGACACCAGTGTCCTCGAGTCGTGTGCGTGAGTTGATTTATTTTGAGGGGGACATTAGTTCTTATGTTCCTCAAGCAGTTGTTAAGGAAGTGGAGGCCAAGCGTGGCAAACAAGAACGAATCTAAATCACTATTAGGGAAAATTTGGCGTATTAAGTGGTGGTTGTTAAGTATTTTTACGGTACTGTTCCTCCTGTTTGCTCTCTTTTTCCCGCTAAATAATTATTATGTTGAGCTTCCAGGTGGGGCTTTTGATACTAAGGAAGTCTTGACTGTAGATAAGAAAGCTGATGATTCAAAAGGATCCTACAATTTTGTGGCGGTGGCTCAAACCAAGGCAACTTTGGCCCTCATGCTCTATGCTCAGCTTAATGATTTTGCAAAGCTTCAAACAGCTGAAGAGGCGACTGGAAATTACTCTGATGAAGATTTCATGCGTATCAATCAATTCTACATGGAGACTTCCCAAAACCAGGCGATTTATCAGGGCTTGACTCTGGCTGGTAAGGAGGCTAGCTTGGAGTATATGGGTGTTTATGTGCTTCAGGTGGCTGATGATTCTAGTTTCAAGGGTGTCCTTAATATTGCGGATACGGTGACAGCTGTCAATGGCAAGACCTTTGATAATTCTACTGACTTGATTAAATACGTTCAAGGACTTAAGCTGGGTTCAAAGGTTAAGGTCACTTATACGACAGATGACAAAGAAAAGACTGCTACTGGTAAGATTATTAAGATTGCTAATGGTAAAAATGGTATCGGTATTGGTTTGACGGATCATACTGAGGTCAAGAGTCCTGAAAACGTGAAGTTTAAACTTGATGGTGTTGGTGGACCAAGTGCGGGGCTTATGTTTACTTTGGCTATTTACGATCAGGTGTCTGGTCAAGACCTCAAGGCTGGCCGTAAAATTGCTGGAACAGGCACTATTGAAAAGGATGGGGCTGTCGGTGATATCGGTGGGGCCTACCTCAAGGTGAAATCAGCGGCCGATAGTGGTGCAGATATTTTCTTCGTGCCAAATAATCCAGTAACTAAGGAAATGAAAAAGGCTGATCCGGATGCCAAGACTAACTATCAAGAGGCCAAGGAAGCTGCCAAGAAACTGGGGACCAAGATGAAAATCGTCCCTGTCAAAACAGCTCAAGAAGCCATTGATTATTTGAAAAAGACTAAGTAAGAAGAGAGAGTAGGACAGGCAGAAATCCATGATTTTTGTCCTAGTCTTACTCTCTTTTTAAGATCAAAGTGTTATAATAGTCTTTATGAAAAAACGTTATAGAACAGTCAATGATTACTATCGTGAAATTTTTGGCGAAAAGATTTTCAAACTTCCTATAGATGCGGGCTTTGATTGTCCCAACCGTGATGGCACAGTGGCTCACGGTGGCTGTACCTTTTGTACGGTATCGGGGTCTGGGGACGCCATTGTAGCTCCTGAGGCGCCGATTCGTGAGCAGTTTTACCATGAGATTGACTTTATGCACCGTAAGTGGCCAGAAGTTCAGAAATATCTGGTTTATTTTCAAAATTTTACCAATACCCACGCTCCGCTTGAAGTTATCAAGGACCGCTACGAACAGGCTATCAATGAGCCTGGTGTGGTTGGCATCAATATCGGAACTCGCCCAGACTGTTTGCCAGATGATGTGATTGATTATCTGGCAGAACTCACAGAACGTATGCATGTGACTGTTGAACTTGGTTTGCAGACGACTTATGAAGAAACGTCAGAGCTCATTAACCGAGCACACAGCTATGATCTCTATGTAGAGACGGTTAAGCGTGTGCGTGAGCGTGCGCCCAAGGCTGAAATTGTATCGCACTTGATTAATGGCTTGCCAGGAGAAACTCACGAGATGATGGTGGAGAATGTCCGCCGTTGTGTGACTGATAATGACATTCAAGGAATTAAGCTCCATTTGCTCCATCTGATGACCAATACGCGTATGCAAAGAGACTACCACGAGGGGCGTCTTAAATTGCTGAGTCAGGAAGAGTATGTGTCTATCATCTGTGACCAGTTGGAAATCATCCCTAAGGATATCGTCATTCATCGGATTACTGGTGATGCGCCGCGAGATATGCTGATTGGGCCTATGTGGAGTCTCAACAAGTGGGAAGTCCTTAATGCCATTGACAGAGAGATGGAACGTCGTGACTCATGGCAAGGGTGTAAAGTAGTTAGCGACAAGGAGGAAAAAGCATGATTAAACGCCCCATTCATCTATCTCATGACTTTCTAGCAGAAGTGCTGGATGATGAGAGTATAGCTATCGATGCGACCATGGGAAATGGCAATGATACAGCCTTTCTGGCTGGCCTTGCCAAGAAGGTTTATGCCTTTGACGTGCAGGAGCAGGCGCTTGAAAAGACCAGTCAACGCTTGTCAGACCTGGGAATTGAAAATGCGGAACTCATTTTAGATGGTCACGAAAATCTGGACCATTATGTCACGGAATCTATTCGAGCAGCTATTTTCAATCTGGGCTACCTGCCATCTGCAGACAAGAGTGTCATCACCAAACCTCACACGACTCTTGAAGCTATTGAGAAGATTCTTGACCGCTTAGAGGTGGGTGGACGCTTGGCTATTATGATTTACTACGGTCATGATGGTGGCGATATGGAGAAGGATGCTGTGATAGAGTACGTTATTGGTTTGGACCAGCGTGATTTTACAGCCATGCTTTACCAACCCCTTAATCAAATTAATACCCCACCATTTTTGGTGATGTTGGAGAAATTACAATGATTACAGATATTAAAGAAAAACTTGCAGATATGCAGGCCAAATATATTGATAAGCAGAGTGCCGAGGGTACTTTGAAAAAGGTTGATAATCGTAAAACGGCTAAGATCAAGAAAAAGTTAGCTAGTCTTGAGGTCGAACGTTGCCATAAACTTTTAGCCAAGGAAGATGTCACTGCCATTGATAAAAAAATTAGTAAGCAAAAAGAACTATTCTCAAACTGTTGTCATAAGGAAGGGTAGGAGGAGCTATGCATCTATCGTTAGCTTTGCTTGTTCTTCTTTTCAGCTTGATTTTATCGAACGTTATTAATCGTGTCTTTCCACGTCTTCCCCTACCCTTGATTCAAATTATTTTTGGAGTGGGTATCGGTTTTCTTTTTAAGGAACGTGCTTTCGAGCTTGAAACGGAACTTTTTCTAGCTTTCATTATTGCTCCCTTGCTGTTTCGTGAGGGTGAAGAAAGTGATATTACCAGTATTTTACGTAACTGGAAACTTATTCTATTTTTGATTTTTCCAGTTATCTTTGTATCTACCTTGGGAATCGGTTATCTTGCTAAGGCCGTCTTGCCTGCTTCGGTACCCTTGTCTGCCTGCCTAGCCATCGGTGCTGCCCTTGGACCAACAGATTTGGTTGCCTATTCCGCTATTTCTAAACGTTTCAGTTTTCCAAAGTGGATTAGCTATATTTTGCAGGGTGAAGGACTTCTAAACGATGCCTCTGGCTTGGTTGCCTTTCAGGTGGCGGTGACCGCTTTGACAACGGGTGCTTTCTCCCTCCTTGATGCGAGCTGGAATTTGGTTATTTCTGTGCTTGGTGGTTTTTTAGTTGGCTTGATTACGGCCCTACTTAATCGTCTTTTTTTGACCATTTTGGACAATATGGATGCTGCAGATGTCACAGGTGCTCTCTTACTAGAGTTGGTACTACCGATTTCCTCTTACTTTGTAGCCGAGGAAATTCATGCTTCCGGAATTATTGCTGTTGTCGTAGCAGGGATTTCACTTGCCAGTCGCTTTAAAAAAATCACCGTTTTTGATGCTAAGTTGGATAGTGTTTCTCATACGATTTGGGGAACCATTACCTTCATGCTTAATGGCATGGTCTTTTTCCTCTTGGGAACAGAACTTCCAACCCTAGCAGCCCCAGTACTGCGTAGCACTACCTACGATAATCTCTGGATGCTTCTTGCTATCGTCCTTTTAACAGCGACCATGTTTGGCATTCGTTTTGTTATGATTAGTGCGGTATTTGCCCAAAGAGCTTGGAGGGCCAAACGATCACTGAAAAAAATCTGGAAGGGTGCAACTCTTTTAACCTTTTCTGGGGTCAAAGGAACGGTCTCGATAGCAACCATCCTTTTGCTTCCGGTTGCCAATATGACAGCTTTGGAACATAGTCTCTTGCTCTTTACGGTAGCGGGTGTCACTTTATTAAGTTTCTTAACAGGTATCTTAGTCCTACCTAAGCTAGCCACTGGACCAGCGCACACAACCAACCATTATATGCAGATTGCCATTCTTAATGATGTGGTCGGTGAGTTGGAAAAAGATCTAAAACAGTCAACTAATCAAGGAGCTGTCTATGCTACTATTGACAACTACAATCAACGCTTGGAAGATTTAATCTTGGAGCAGGAATCAAATGATGTCAAAGAAGAGTTGGCCAATATCCGAGTCATGATTATGGAAATTGAGAGTGAGGGTCTGGAATATGCCTACAAGAAGGGCAAGATTTCAGAACTCGAATACAATCTCTACCAACGTTATATCAAGAGCTTAGAGCGTCGTATTAACCGTGGTTTTGTCTCTAGTCTTTCTTACGCTCTAGCTGTCTTTGTGCGTGGCCTTCGTAGATTGTTGCACTTGGCTCTTACTTTCAAGTTTCGTATTAATCAGGATGAAACTAGGAGGGGGCCTAGGTTGACGGAAGAAAACCGTGACCATATGGCTGAACTTTATTTAACAAATACGGAGCAGATTTTAGAAGCCTTGAGTAATCTGGAAGGTGTTTATCATTCAGATCTCTTGTCTTATTTGAAGCGCAATCGACTTCAAGAGGCTGAAATAATTCAATCAGGTGCCTTTGTTGAGCGGGTTATCACCCACCTTCATCCAGACAATGTCGATGAAATGTTACGAGGCTACTATTTGGAACGTAAGGTTATCAACGAGTACGAGCAGGCTGAGTTTATCTCTAGCCGTTATGCCAAGCAGCTTCGTAAGGAAGTCAATACTTTGGAGGATTACTCTCTCAAAGAAACTAGCAACACGTTAACCTATGATATGATTAATCTGGCTCGAGGTCGAGCTTAAGTAAAGAAGCCAAGATTTTTCTTGGCTTCTTTTTAATGTCTCTCTTTTTCATTATCGTGGTTTGGAAAAAGAAAGCCCAGTCCTAGGCATGTTAGGATTCCTGCAACAATCAGGATACTGTTTGAGATAGGGAGCAAGTCATAGATTGCATTAGCAATCATTAAACCAATCAAAGTACTCATGAGGCTAGATTTATAATCTTTTTTGATAAGATTTTCTATTGCAAAGAAAGCAAAAAGAGCGACTGGAAAGAGTGGCCAAAGGGACACCTCCAATTTGGGGAAGCCGAGAATACTGTAAGTGATAACTGTTACTGCTGTACCGATTAATCCAATACCTATTACTTTAGTCATGTTTTTACCTCGTTTTCTATATCTGAAAGATATTTTGCTTTAACACCTACTAAATTATCAAAAGGTTAACTTACGGACAATATCATTTGTCTATGTGGTTCATTCTAGAATCTATTCGGTCAAAAAGGACTGTTTTGTTATCAAGTAAAGAAAAGTGGAAATATTTCACTGTAAAGGTAAAACGCTTACATAAAAAAGAGTATAATGATATTGAAAGATGTTTTCTCTAAGATTAAATGAAAGGTGGGGGGTTGTATGTCCAGAAAAACTTGGTATTATATACTTATCTTTTTTGAAGTATTGTTAGCTCTTTCTATGCTTAGGTCTTATGGTTTGCATTTTGAGTATGAAACGCTCAATTCTGTATCTGTACTAAGTTCTCAACTTCCACAGCAAGTCGTTTTAGTATGGTTTGTTTTTAGGCTTTTGAAGGACAAGCGGAAAGCTGAGGGCGTCTTAGCTGTGCTTGCCTTCCATATTTGTCAGCTAGTTACCTATTTCATCATACCGGCTTCCATTTTTAAGCCTTGGTTGGTTTCCCCAGTTTTAACTATTATGTGCCTAATTTGGCTTGTCATTACGATTAGGAAGACAGAGCTTCCAACACTCTTAGCCTCTCTTAAGAGTTCGTCAGCTTGGCAGTCCTCTGTTCCCCTTATTGGATTAGGGATGGTTGCTGTGGTATGGAGCACACACTATATAAATATTGATTTAGATGATTTAAGTAGTCTTACTTACATACTGTATCCAATATTAGAGTGTGCAAGTATCTTCCTACTCCTTATATTGATGACTGAAGAAAACCAAAAGAAATTAAGAATTTCTTCAATCCTTATCATAGTTACTAGTTTACTTGAGTTGGTTTATGGTTTCTTGGTTGACCATATCATTACTGATGTCTCTCTTTTTCTACTAGTAGTATCATCCTATCTTGTCTATCGTACAAACGGCAACACTTCCACACTAGTTGAAAAATGGCAGAAGAAGTATGGGTTTGAGTTGAGTGAAGATGATCTGCTGGTGGAGAAAAGAACCAAACCAGTCATTGAAAAGCGTAAGGTTTATGATTATGCGGAGAGCCAAAGACAACCAAATCCTCAAAGTCTTCATTCTCCTTGGCTTTGGACAGCTTTTATTCTATCCTTGAGGAATTTAGTTTTTAATATAATTGCAGTTTTCAATTATCCTACTGATGAAACCAATCCCTTAGCAGGTATCGGTTGGTTTATGTACTTCATCGTGATGATTCCATTAATTATTATTCCTACTGTGATGCTTCCAAATGCCATAAGAACTGCTGACAAAAACCGTCTATATATAGTTGCTATGTTATTTATTTTAGTTGCAAGAAGCTCTATAGAACAGCTCATCGTTCCAGCCTTAATTTTGTACGGCGTATCGAAAATAAAAGAGGAGTAGTGATAAAAGAACAAGTCCCCTAGACATTATCTGGGGGACTTGTTGTTTTGATGTTGTTTTAGAATTGGCTCTAAATCAAGTTAATTTATGACTTGTCTCTATAAAAGAGGGTTAATGTAAAAACGATGGTCGTCGATTGGGATAATTTGAACAGGATTTTGGTAGAAGTCAGCTAGAACTTCCGGTGTGATAATATCGTTTTTTGGTCCTTGTGCCACGATTCTTCCCTGACGGAGTAGGAGAATGTGGTCCATTTTTTCAGTAATCTCTTCAGCGTGGTGGGTGACGTAAAGAACCAATGGAGCATGTGGAAGCGAGGTGATACGGTCAATCTGACGTAAGAGTTTTTCGCGGGCAAATAGGTCCAAGCCAACAGTCGCTTCGTCAAGGATAATGATGTCAGGATCTTCCATGAGACTGCGAGCAATCAAACAAATTTGTTTTTCTCCTTGAGACAGGCCATGGTATTTACGACCTATCAAATCTCCAGCACCAAGTGAGGTCAGCATGTCCTTGGCTTCTTGCAACTCCTTATCCCCATATGCCTTGTAGAGGATTGAGCTCTTGTATTTACCAGTAAGGACGATTTTTTCAGCTGTCATATGTTGAGGAAGACGCTCAGTGATGAAGGAGCTGACGATACCGATATGTTGACGAAGACCTGTGATGTCTCCATTCCCAAAGGTGTAGCCTAGTATCTCAGCCTTTCCCTCAGAAGGGAAGAATTCAGCTGTCAACAAACGTAAGAGAGTTGATTTTCCAGCACCGTTAAGTCCCAGGATAGCCCAAGTTTGACCTTTTTCAACTGTCCAGTTAAGGCCAGACAAAAGTGTTTTTCCTTGGCGGGCCAAGCTGACATTTTCTAAGCGTATAAGTGACATAAGTCTCTCCTTCGATGATAAATTACTCTAATTATAGCATAAAATAGGAACCTATATTGGGAAATTGTGATATAATGGAAGTCAGAATTTTTTTAGAGGAGAAGAAAAAATGGAAGACTCCAGTGGTCAGTCCTTATTATTTCAATCTATTTTATTACTAATATTAACCTTGCTTACGGCCTTTTTCTCAGCATCAGAGATGGCTTTAGTATCATTAAACCGTTCACGTGTGGAACAAAAGGCTGAAGAAGGCGATAAGAAATTTATTCGCCTGCTCAAGGTTCTTGAAAATCCAAATAACTTCTTATCAACCATTCAAGTTGGTATTACCTTTATCAGTCTCTTACAAGGGGCTAGTCTCTCCGCTTCACTAGGTGCAGTGATAGCGACTTGGTTTGGTCATGCAGCCTGGGCTAAGACAGCAGGTAGCATGATTTCTTTGGTTGTCTTGACCTATATCTCGATTGTTTTTGGGGAACTTTATCCTAAACGTATTGCTATGAACCTCAAGGAAAATCTAGCCATCTACTCAGCACCAGTTATTATTGTTACTGGTAAGATTGTTAGTCCCTTTGTTTGGATTCTTTCAGCATCGACAAATCTTGTGTCTCATTTGACGCCTATGACCTTTGATGATGCGGATGAGCAGATGACTCGGGATGAGATTGAGTACATGTTGGCCAAGAGTGAAGATACACTTGAGGCTGAAGAAATTGAAATGCTCCAGGGGATTTTCTCTCTTGATGAATTGATGGCACGTGAGGTTATGGTCCCTCGTACCGATGCTTTCATGATTGATATCGAAGACAATACTCAAGAAAATATCCAAGCTATTCTCAAGGAAAGTTTCTCACGTATCCCTGTTTACGAAGATGACAAGGATAAGATTATCGGTGTCATTCATACTAAAAACCTTCTAAAAGCAGGTTTTGAACTTGGTTTTGAAAATATCAAACTTCGTCGAATCATGAACGAACCTCTCTTTGTTCCAGAGACTATCTTCGTAGATGATCTCTTGGCGGCCTTTCGTAACACCAATAATCAGATGGCTATCTTGCTTGATGAATACGGTGGCGTTGCTGGTCTTGTTACCTTCGAGGACCTTTTGGAAGAAATCGTTGGTGAGATTGACGACGAAACAGATAAAACTAGTGTGGAAGTTCGTGAAATTGGTGAGAATACTTATATTGTCGAAGGAGCTATGACTCTTAACGACTTCAATGAACATTTTGATACAGAACTTGAGAGTGATGACGTTGATACTATCGCAGGTTATTATTTGACTGGTGTGGGGGCCATCCCAACTCAAGAAGTCAAGGAACACTATTCAGTTATCAACAAGGACAAACACCTCGAATTTATCAATGATAAGGTTAAGGATGGTCGCGTAACCAAACTTAAGGTAATCATCACGGCAGCTCCAGAAGAGGCAGAAGAATAGTTTTTTCCACGCTTTTATTAGAATATGTTGGAACTCAAAAGCGACTATCTACTAATTAGGCACTTTCTCTCATTATGAGTGAAAGTGCTTTTTCTTATCTATCTTGGAATATCCGCTTATCAAAATAATAAGATTAGAAAATATCTATAAAGCACGTTATAAAGCCTTTTTTACCTATCCAAACTGCTAGACTTTGTCAGAAAAAGAACTATAATTTTGGAGATGCTCTAACATATTTTAGCGTATCGATAGATTTAGAATAAAAATAAATAAGATTTTAATTAAAACAGTCTTTTATTACTTTTTTATGGTAGAATATAAATTAACTGATAAATGAAAAAAGGAGAATCTTAATGGCTTCTAAAAAATCTATATATAGTAGCTTGCTTTTACTCACCCTTACCCTAGGAGCTTTTGTACCAGTAACTTCTTTTGCGGACGACGGTATTGCGACAAATGATGCTGTTCTTACACAACCAACGACAGATCGTGCAGCAACAGGTCCTTCAACAGCTCCAAGTGATGGTGACTTGGCTCGTAGCAATGATTCAAACACAGGTGCGGCAACGCCAACAACACCTACAGCTCCTGAAGTACCAGCTGAACCAACAACACCAGCAACTCCAGAAACACCTGCGACACCGGCTCCAACAGCTGATTCATCTACAACACCAGCTGATAAACCAATTGAGAAACCAGCCGATAAGCCAGAAGAACCGGCCTCACCAACTGATAAAGGGACAAGTGAAGCAGCTCAAACCCCTGAAACTCCAGCAGTGAACGTTAATGGACAACCTGTTGTTACCGTAACACCAACAGCTCCAGTTGTCACTGCAGCTGGTCAAACAATTGTGTCTACACAAAACAGCCAAATTGTCATCGCTAACACTGATGGTACAACAAGTGTTGTCGCTCCTGAAGCAGTAGGATTCAAAGTGAATGCTGACGGTACATTGACTGGTAAAGATGCTAAAGGTAAGGAAGTTACACTTCCTAAGACTGGTGAAGCATCAACAGTAATCTTGACATTGGCAGGAACATTCTTCCTTGCTGTTGCAGCCTTTTTGGGTCTTAAGAAACGTGCCTAATAATATAGATGATAAAAGACTGGATTTTTCCAGTTTTTTTGTTTTTCTTCTGGTATAGTATAGATATCATTTAATTTTAGATGTATTATAGTATAACCTTTGCTTGAATTCAGGCAGATATGGAGCATGTTTCCGATAAAAAAGGTATAATAAAAACATGTAAAAAGCGTTTACAAGGAGGCTGCCATGGCAGAAATTGATTACAGTCAGGTGACTGGACTTGTTCATTCAACCGAAAGTTTTGGATCCGTAGATGGTCCGGGTATCCGTTTTATTGTTTTCATGCAAGGCTGTAAGATGCGTTGCCAATATTGTCATAACCCAGACACTTGGGCTATGGAGTCAAATAAGGCTGTTGAACGTACAGTTGAAGATGTCTTAGATGAGGCTCTTCGTTTCCGTCATTTCTGGGGTGAGCATGGTGGTATCACTGTATCAGGTGGTGAGGCCATGCTTCAGATTGATTTTGTCACTGCCCTCTTTACAGAGGCTAAGAAGCTAGGAATTCACTGTACGCTTGATACTTGTGGGTTTGCTTACCGCAATACTCCTGAGTATCATGAAGTTGTTGACAAACTTTTGGCTGTAACTGACTTGGTTCTACTGGATATCAAAGAGATTGATCCTGAACAACACAAGTTTGTGACCCGTCAACCTAATAAGAATATCTTGGAATTTGCTCAATATCTGTCTGATAAACAAGTTCCAGTCTGGATTCGCCATGTCTTGGTACCTGGTTTGACAGACTTTGATGAACACTTGATTAAGCTCGGCGAGTTTGTAAAGACCTTGAAAAATGTTGATAAATTTGAAATCCTTCCCTACCATACAATGGGTGAATTCAAATGGCGTGAGCTCGGTATTCCATATCCTTTGGAAGGGATCAAACCACCAACAGCAGATCGGGTCAAAAATGCCAAAGCTCTCATGCACACTGAAACGTATCAAGAGTATAAAAATCGTATCGGTGTTAAAACCTTGGATTGAAAAAGAAGCTCTTGACAAGGGCTTTTTAACTTTGTTATTATTTAGGGAGCAATAAAGAGCAGGTAAATTATGTTTCGTATTTTAAAATTTGATGATGACTTTGTTTATCTCAGTCATCCTGACGGGCGACTTAAGAAAATAGATCGCAAGCTTTTTGATTTTGATATAAAATTAGGAGACCGTATTGATGTCTACCAAGATGGGGACTTGACCGTTGTTACTCCGGCAGAAGTTCAAACGGACTTGAGCTTAGAGGGAGACAAATCTGTTAAATCACACCTCTTGCAAGGAATTTTAGATCTTTTCCTTGAGACTCTTAATATTCACAACAATCATTTGGGTGACTTGAAGAAGATTTTCACGCAATTATTGATTACACTCTTCATGGCTTGGAGCTTGCTAGGTGTTATTCTGGTTGAGATTCTTCTTTTCGCAGAATCGATTATTGTTTTCCTATGGAGACTCTTAGTTCGTCTTATTAAGTGGATGCATATTAAAGACAACACTAAAGTCTTGATTGATGAGACGCAAAAACGTCATGCTAAGCGTGAGCGTCAAAAAGCTCAAAGACTTGAGCAGGAAAGACGTCGCCAGGAAGAGCTAGAAGAACGTGAATACCTTCGTGAAACAGAACGTCAAAAGGAACTCATGATTGTTGAAGCTAGCCTTAGTCAGGAAGCAGAGCGTGAGAGCCTTTCAACTAGCCTTGCTTTGGAGCAAGCAGGTGCCTCAAGTCAATCTGCTAGTGAAGACTTGGTCGAAGAAAGCCAGTCAACTTCAGAGTCAGAAGTGATGTCTGAATCAGCAAAGTCTGAAAAATAGAACAAAAAAAGAACTGAGAGTTAAAATCTCGGTTCTTTTTTGTATGAGAAAAGCACCAGAGGTGCTTGTGAGAGGTGACTAAAGTGTTTTTTCAGAGTCACGAACAATGAGCAAGTCAACTTTTGCGTGACGGAGAATGTATTCAGAAGATGAACCAATAAGCAAGCGTTCAAAAGTATTGAGACCAGTGGCACCAACCATAATAAGGTCAACATTTTCCTTATCAGGGATATCAACAGCCAAGAGGCTCTTAGGATTACCGAACTCAATAACTTTGCGAATCTTGGTTAAACCAGCTTCTCTGGCTTGGCGTTCAAAGTCAGCCAAAACAGCTTTAGCTTCGTCTTCTAGTTTTTCATAGATATAAGAGTCGAAAGTCGCAACGCTTTGAAGGGCGCGTGTATCGATAACGTGTACCAATAGTAACTGAGCATTATTACGTTTTGCAACGTGCACACCTTTAATAAAGGCCAGTTCTGATTCGTAAGAACCGTCGACAGCTACCATAATACGTTCATATTGTTGAGACATAAGCTCTACCTCCTATCTTTAGCTTTATTATACTCCTTTAATTTAAAAAATGAAAGCGTTGTTATGGATTTTCTGAAATCTTTTTTTGACTGCTTACTTTAGGATGTCCGTAGTAATGTGAAGATTTCAGTATTATCTAAAAATTGAAGATTGCATGAAAAAGAGGTATAATACAATCTGTTATTAGCTTCGTAAGAAACATGATAATTAAACAATTGGAAGACAAGTCTTCAGAAATGATACCAAATGGCTGAGCCTAAATAAAGTTGGTGTCAATAAAAGTGGAAATCCCCATCAGGTGTTGAATTTTCTTATTTTCTGCTAGATGTATCTGCTTTTAGTATCTTTTGAAAGGATTAACTTATGAAAACATTTGATAAATCATCAAAGTTGGAACACGTTGCCTATGATATTCGTGGACCAGTTTTGGATGAAGCTAACCGTATGATTGCTAACGGTGAAAAGATTCTTCGTCTTAATACGGGAAATCCTGCGGAATTTGGCTTTACAGCACCGGATGAAGTCATTCGTGATTTAATTATGAATGTTCGTAACAGTGAAGGGTATTCGGATAGTAAAGGGATTTTCTCAGCTCGTAAGGCGATTATGCAGTATTGCCAGTTAAAGGGATTCCCAAATGTAGATATTGATGATATTTATATTGGTAATGGTGTTTCAGAGATGATTTCCATATCTATGCAGGCCTTGCTTGATGATGGAGATGAGGTCTTGGTCCCAATGCCAGATTATCCTCTTTGGACAGCCTGTGTCAGTCTAGCAGGCGGTAATGCCGTACACTATGTATGTGATGAAAAATCTAACTGGTATCCAGATATTGATGATATCAAATCAAAGATTACGTCAAATACTAAGGCAATTGTAGTCATCAATCCCAATAATCCTACAGGTTCGCTCTATCCTAAGGATGTTCTTGAACAGATTGTGGATATTGCTCGACAAAATGATTTGATTATCTTTGCGGATGAGATTTATGACCGCTTGGTTATGGATGGTAAGAAACATACTGCAATCGCTAGTCTTGCACCAGATGTCTTCTGCGTGTCTATGAATGGTCTTTCTAAGTCTCACCGCATCTGTGGTTTCCGTGTGGGTTGGATGGTTCTCTCTGGACCTAAAAAGAATGTCAAAGGCTATATTGAAGGGCTTAATATGTTGGCTAACATGCGTCTCTGTGCCAACGTGCTCTCTCAACACGTTATTCAGACTTCACTTGGTGGCTACCAATCCGTTGATGAGCTCTTGATTCCTGGTGGGCGTATCTATGAACAACGTGAGTTTATCACGAATACCGTAAACGCTATTCCAGGGCTATCAGCTGTTAAGCCAGATGCAGGGCTTTACATCTTCCCTAGGATTGACCGTAACATGTATGATATTGAAGATGATGAAGAATTCTGTCTTCGTCTCTTGAAGAAGGAGAAGGTTCTCCTAGTTCCAGGTAAAGGCTTTAACTGGAATGAACCAGATCACTTCCGTATTGTCTATCTTCCTCGTGTGGAAGAGTTGGCTGATCTCGGGAATAAAATCGAACGAGTCTTGTCATATTACAAGCGCTAATTCCTTAAAAAACTGGACAATAAGGCTTGTCCGGTTTTTATTGTTCCTAAAAAGGGGATATATTTGAGCAAAATCCAAACAGTCTTCCTAAAAATGCCATAATATACTTAATATAATGAATAGTAGAATAATAAATAATTTTCAGACAATTGTTTGCAATTTCTGGGTTAAGTGTGCTATAATGATAGGGCTAGTGAGTCTTGACGCAGAAGATTAGTACAAGGCTTGATATTATTATGACTACAATAGAAAGTGAAGACAATAAATATGGCAAATTTGCTGGCTAAAACACGTAAAATTACATCTATCTTGCAACGCTCAGTAGACAGCTTGGAAGGAGATCTTCCATACAACAACATGGCTGCTCAATTGGCGGATATCATTGATTGTAACGCTGCTATCGTTAATGGTGGTGGTGCTCTCCTTGGTTTTGCCATGAAGTACAAAACCAACAATGATCGTGTGGAAGAGTTTTTTGAAGCTAAACAACTTCCAGAAGAATACACACGTGGTATCAGCCGTGTTTATGATACTCAAGAAAACATTGGTATTGACAGTGACTTGACCATTTTCCCAGTGGAGTCAAAAGATGACTTCCCAGATGGTTTGACTACAATTGCTCCTATCTATGGTGGTGGTATGCGTCTTGGTTCTTTCATCATTTGGCGTAACGATCATGATTTTGTGGATGAAGATCTTATCTTGGTTGAGATAGCCTCTACGGTAGTTGGGTTGCAGTTGTTGAACCTTCAAACAGAGAACTTGGAAGAAACGATTCGTAAACAAACAGCTATTAACATGGCTATTAATACCTTGTCTTACTCAGAAATCAAGGCAGTTTCAGCTATCTTGAACGAGTTGGACGGTTTGGAAGGTCGCTTGACAGCATCTGTTATCGCTGACCGTATCGGAATTACGCGTTCAGTTATCGTTAATGCCCTTCGTAAGTTGGAATCAGCTGGTATTATTGAGAGTCGTTCACTCGGTATGAAAGGGACTTATCTTAAAGTCCTTAACGAAGGTATCTACGACAAATTGAAAGAATACGAATAAGAAGAATACTGAAAGAGAGTGAGGTAGGAGGACCTGCCCCACTTTTTTAAAAGGAGAAAGTAGCATGACAAAGGCATTGATATCAATTGATTACTCTTATGATTTTGTGGCAGATGATGGGAAGTTGACGGCTGGTAAGCCTGCCCAAGCCATTGAAGATCGTATTGCTCAGGTAACTCAAGAAGCCTATGACAATGGGGATTATATCTTTGTTGCCATGGATCGACATGATGAAGGAGATACCTTCCATCCTGAGACTAAACTCTTTCCACCTCACAATATTGCAGGGACATCTGGGCGAGAACTTTATGGTAAGTTAGCTGGTGTATATGATGCCATCAAGGACGACCATCGTGTCTTTTGGATGGACAAGCGACACTATTCAGCCTTTTCCGGAACGGATTTAGATATTCGTTTACGTGAGCGTCGTGTGACGACAGTTGTTTTGACGGGAGTTTTAACAGATATTTGTGTGTTACATACGGCCATTGATGCTTATAATTTGGGCTATGATATCGAGGTGGTAGAGAGTGCAACAGCCTCCTTGACGCCTGAAGCACATGACTTTGCTATTGGACATTTTAAAAATGTTCTTGGAGCAACAATTGTGGAGTAAGAGATAGTTCTTACTCTTTTTTTGATCATTGTAATAATAGGGAGAGGAATTGAAGTCAGCTCTTATCGAATGTAGGAGTAACCTTACTCTCAATTCTTCATCTGAAATCATAGGATAGTATCAGTTTTCCGTAGTTTACTATAAGAAAACGATTACAGACTATTGTATACTATTACTGTATTAAGTCGAAATATATATGAGGTAGAATAATGACTAAAAAATTAACTTTTCCTGATGGATTTTTGTGGGGTGGAGCGACAGCAGCCAACCAATGTGAAGGTGCCTATGATGCTGATGGGCGTGGTTTAGCCAATGTTGATGTGGTGCCAATTGGTGAGGATCGCCTTTCGATTATTACTGGACGTCGCAAGATGTTTGATTTTGAGGATGGTTATTTTTATCCGGCCAAGGAAAGTATCGATATGTACCACCGTTACAAGGAAGATATTGCTCTCTTTGGTGAAATGGGCTTTAAGACCTATCGTCTTTCTATTGCTTGGTCACGTATTTTTCCTAAGGGTGATGAGGCTGAGCCAAATGAAGCTGGGCTTGCTTTTTACGAGGACTTATTCAAGGAATGTCACAAACATGGCATTGAACCCTTGGTGACGATCACGCACTTTGATTGTCCAATGCACTTGATTACCGAGTATGGTGGTTGGCGTAATCGTAAGATGCTTGGTTTCTATGAAAATCTTTGCCGTACCCTTTTCACACGCTTTAAAGGTTTGGTTAAGTACTGGCTCACTTTCAATGAAATCAATATGATTCTTCATGCCCCATTTATGGGAGCAGGACTCTGCTTTGAAGAGGGTGAGAATGAGGAGCAGGTTAAATATCAGGCGGCTCACCATGAGTTGGTGGCTTCAGCTATGGCGACGAAATTGGCCCATGAGATTGACCCTGAAAATAAGGTCGGTTGTATGTTAGCAGCAGGGCAGTATTATCCAAATACAGCCCACCCACGTGACTACTGGGCAGCTATGCAAGAAGACCGTAGTAGCTATTTCTTTATTGATGTTCAAGCTCGTGGAGAGTATCCAAATTATGCTAAGAAACAGTGGGAACGTGATGGCATTGAGCTTGAGATGACTGAAGAAGATTTGGCCCTTCTCAAAGAGCATACTGTTGATTTCGTTTCCTTCTCTTATTATGCAAGTCGTGTGGCTTCAGGTGATCCAGAGGTTAATGAAAAGACTGCTGGCAATATCTTTGCCTCTATTAAAAATCCATATTTGGAAGCTTCAGAGTGGGGTTGGCAAATTGATCCACTAGGTCTTCGTATTACCCTCAATGCTATTTGGGATCGTTACCAGAAACCGATGTTTATCGTTGAGAATGGGCTTGGTGCTGTGGACACACCAGATGAAAATGGTTATGTTGAAGACGATTATCGTATCGACTACTTGGCAGCCCACATCAAGGCTATGCGTGATGCTATTAATGAAGATGGTGTAGAGCTTTGGGGCTACACAACCTGGGGCTGTATCGACCTTGTTTCTGCTGGAACTGGTGAAATGAAGAAACGTTATGGCTTCATCTATGTGGACCGAGATAACGATGGTAATGGTAGTCTTAAACGCTCTAAGAAGAAATCATTTAACTGGTACAAAGAAGTTATCGCAAGTAACGGTGCCTCTGTAGAATAGTGCATTTGAGTTGTGTGCTGGTCTGGCTATAATTTTACGAATCTAGCAAGCACAGAAAGCAAATTGATCTCCGATTGAAGTCAGCCTTTGGGCTGGCTTTTTTGTAAGGGGTAGAAATTGTAATGTTTTCTAAAAAATGATATTCTTATTAGAGTTTGAGAGGAAGAAAACATGGGTAAACAATCAGTTGTATTTGTAGCTGAGCTATCCTATATGGAAAAGTTAGAGGTAGCTCTTAAATCTTTGTGTGCACATCAAGGGCAGTGGAAAATTTATGTGCTAAATGAGAATTTACCAACAGAATGGTTTACGCTAATGAATCGTCGTTTAGAGGCTATTGATTCTGAAATTCTTAATTGTCGTGTGTCTGCAGAAAGCTTTAAACAATTTTCGCTTCCAAGTGCGCATATTCATTATGCGACTTTTTTCCGTTATGCGATTCCTGAGTTTGTTCAAGAAGATCGTGTTCTCTATTTGGATTGTGATATGATTTTTACGCAGGATTTGTCACCACTTTTTGAAGTGAATCTGGGCGGATTTGGTATTGGAGCGGTTGTGGATCGTCCAACGACGACAGATGGTTTTAACGCTGGTTTGATGGTTATTGATACCGATTGGTGGCGACAACACAAGGTGACAGAGTCTCTTTTTGAATTAACTAAAGAGCATCATCAAAATGTTTATGGGGATCAAGGTATCTTGAATCTTTATTTCAAGGACTCTTGGCATCAACTTCCATGGACTTATAATCTTCAAGTAGGCTCTGACAAGGATCAGTACAGATATGGGGACTTGGATTGGTATGATGTTTTTAAAGGGGTGCCAGCGGTTATTCATTACACCTCTCACAATAAACCTTGGACCTCTAAGCGTTTCAATCGTTTCAGAGATATTTGGTGGTTTTATTATGCCCTATCTTGGGAAGACATCTTATTGAGAAAGCCATCCTTAAAGCTTAGCTTTAGTGACATGGTAGGTGATTTTCCTTACCATACGGCGATTTATACTAATACTGCAGACATCTTTGAATTGGAACATTTGCTGCAGGCTCTTCCAGATGTAGCTTTTCATGTTTTGGCTCATTCTCATTTCGGGTTTAATTTGGTGAAGTTGGAGCAGTATCCAAACCTTATTCTCTATCCATCCTTTGATCCATTGACTAGTCGAAAGGTCTTAGAAAAAATAGATTTCTATATGGATATCAACCCATTTGATGAGGTTGATCATATCACAGAAACGATTCATCAGTTGGGACTTCCGATTTTCTCTTTTGAAGGAACAAATCACGACCAAACTGGGAAAAATCAAGTGTTCAAGAATGACCAAGTAGACCAAATGGTAAAAGCTGTTCGAGATTATATAGATACGATTGAGAGATAGACCATGGAAAATAAAGAAGTAGTTAGTATTGTTATTCCCATTTATAATGTGGAAGCTTATTTAAAGCAGTGTTTGGAAACGATAGTGAATCAGACCTATCCAAACCTTGAAATCATTCTTGTCAATGATGGCTCTCCTGATAAGTCAGAGGAGATTTGCAAGGAATTTTTCAAGCGAGATTCACGTATTCGCTATGTGCGACAAGTTAATGGCGGCCTATCTACAGCCCGAAATACAGGGATTGACCTAGCCACAGGTGATTACATCACTTTTGTAGACCCGGATGATTGGGTAACAGAGGATTATGTGGAGACCTTGTACACTCAGCTTAAGAAGTATGAGGCAGATGTTTCTATTGCCAACTATAACTTATTCAACGAGAGTACTAGTAAGTTTTTGATTAAGGTAACGGAGAACGATTATTCTGAAACCCTTTATGAGGGGAGAGACATCATTGACCAAGATGCCATTCAAGAGACAAGAGATATGGCTTGGGCATGCGCCATGATGAAACTCTATAAGATTTCTTTGTTCGAGGACCTTCGTTTTCCTGTTGGGAAGAACGTCGAGGATAACTTCCTTATGTACAAACTCTTGTTAAAGGCCAATCGTGTTGTCCATACCGAAAAATGTATCTATTGGTACCGAGTGGGGCGTAAGGATACGCTGTCGCAGGTCTGGACCGAGAAGCGTGTCTTAGATGAGATGGAAGCTAAAAATGAAAAACTAGCTTTGCTAGGCATGTTGGGCTATGATTTGACTTGGCACCGTTATATTTACAAGACGCGTCTGAAGCGGGCAATTGAAAAAATGGAAGAAGCTAATCTTCAAGATACTGAGACCTATAAGACGGCGCAGGTTAACTTGAGATTTTTGGAGCAATAAAGGTGAAGGTTAAGCTATTTATTGCTTGGATTAGTCAGAAAGGATAACTATGCTTATTATTGCACAAGAACCTAGTCAGGCAACGGAAAAACTGAGAAGATTACTAGACTCCTTTGGTATCCAATCCCGTGTGTTTTACACGAATTTTGAAACGGATGTTGATAAGGACACTATTAGTTTAGCATCGTCATTTATTTATTCCTCAGAGGAAGATTATCAAGGGACACCACTCTTTTTTAACGATTTGTCGGTTCCACTATACTGGGAATTGTGGACTTTGGGGATTACGACCTACATTTTTGATGGTCAAGACCGCCGTGCCAGTGTTATTTTTCGTGACAATCTAAAGGAACGTACGGTCAAACAAGTCCAATGGTTTGGACAAGGGGAAAAAGTTGTTGCGGTTGATGATTATAATCGCTATGGCTGGCGTACCAAACAGCGTCTTCTGGATGATCAGGGGCAAGGCATTATGGATATTTACTTTAATCGTAACCAAGAAGAAGTCTTGCTTCACTATATTCAAGATGGATACCTGATTGATCAGGGGTCTGAAGGAAGAGATAGAATTTTCTCAGGTAGGGAAGAATTAACTAAGGCTGTTTTGAATCAAATCCTGAAGTCAGACGAAGCTATCATCTGTATGGATTCCAATCTAATCCCGACATTGCAGACCTTGAATGTTAATCGTCTGGTTTATTGCTCCGACACTCAGGATGGTCTTGAGTTTATTCAAAATCAAGTGAATCATGTTTTGGTTACTAATTATTATCCCCAAGAGGAACGTAAGTCAGGCATGATTTATTTAGCTGGTGCAGAACAAGACGGTTCTCAGACTTTTGTGCCTCAAGCCATGGTGATGACTGCTTCTGAAAATATTGAGGGCCTAGATGATCTGGTTGATGCTTTTCCGGATATTGACTTTCATATCGGAGCCCAAACTAGTATGGGGCCAAAATTGACTTGTCTCAAAGATAAGAGAAATGTCCATCTTTACCCAGGGATTCGTCAGGGGAAATATCAAGATCTACTGAGGAATTGTTTCATTTATTTAGACTTGAATTATGGAAGCGAAGTGTCTGATGTAACTTTGGATGCGATTGAAAATGGACAGTTGCTTTTTGGCTTAGAATCAACGGTTCATCGTCACTACTATAAGGACTTACCAACGGTTTATACTTCCTTAGAGGAACTAGAACAGGGATTCCGACAACTCATACAGCAAGCAGAGTTTTACCCTAAGGCTCTTGAAAGTCAGAAAGAGGTTTTGAAACTCACCGAGAGGGAAGAAATCTTAGCTTTCTTTACTAGATTGGAGGGAGAAAAAGATGACGATTTACACCTTTAACCTATTGGTGGGCTATGAACCTAATGGTGTCGATGTGGCTCAGGCGTCTAGAGCTTTGATGCTACGTGAATTAAATGAGCCTGCTAAGTTTATCTTTACGACCTGGCCACAACCCTATAAATTAGATTACTATCTTTCTTTAGGGCATCGCTACGAGGAACTCCTCCATGCCTATCTTAGCTTTACAGATCAAGACAGCCATATCCCATCTTTGACAGTGGGGGCCTTGCAGCAAAAATTTAAGTTGACACGTCTAGACTTGAAGAGTCAAAGCGAAACAGACTCTGTTTATGTCTGTTCTGATGGCACTTCTTTAGTCTTTAAGATGGATCCTTACCAAAAAGGTTATGTGCGGTATGTGGATTACCACGTCAATGGTATGCTTTTAAAGCGTGAGTGGTATGGAACAAGTAAATTAGTTACAGAATACTTTGAAAAAGGCATTATCATCAGGAGAAGTTATCACAATAAAGATGGTCGCATTGCCTTTGAAGAACTCAAGCAAGGGACCAGCTGGTTATATAGGTTGGGAACTGAGATTTTAGTAACAAAAACAGAGGTCATGCGTCGTTTTCTAGCAAGACTTCCGATGACAACTGCGGATACCTTGTTGCTGGATAGGGCCTCCTTGATGGAGTTTATGCGACCGATTTATGAATTGGATACACCTGCAAAGTTAGGCTTCGTTTTTCATTCAGAGCATGAATTTGAAAATGGCGACCTCTACTATGAGTATTATTACATCTTTAAGTACGCCCAACGTTTTGATTTCTTCATTACAGCTACGGAGGCACAAAAGGCTGTTTTAGAGAATACTCTGAAAAAGCAAGGTGTAACAGATGCTAGTATTCATGACCTAGCAGTGGGACATTTGGATAACCTTAGTTTTCCAGAGGAGCAGAGGAAGCCTCTTAGTTTGATGACGGCTTCGCGATTGGACCCACGTAAACGCTTGGATTTGGCTATAAGAGCAGTCGCCCTTGCTCATGAAAAAGAGCCAAATCTTCACTTTGACATCTACGGCAAAGGTGGAGAGCAAGAGAATCTACAAGAACTGATTGATACTCTTGGGGCAGGTGATTTCATCCAACTTCGGGGTCATGCGGATTTGCGTGAAGTTTACCCACAGTATGAACTTTATGTCACCACCTCTCAGTGGGAGACCTTTGGCTTGACTCTAATGGAAGCGGTGGGAGCAGGTCTAGCCTTGGTTGGTTTTGACGCCCGTTATGGCAATCCAACTTTCATCAAAGATGGTAAAAACGGCTTTCTGGTCCCTTATAGCGAGACTATGGATGAGGATCTACTTGTTTCTCAGATGGCCGACAAGATTGTATTTGCCTTAGAAAGTGATCTTGAGTCTATGCACCAAGCCTCATATGACCTGGCAAAACATTATTTGAAACCAGAAATTTTAGAAGCCTGGAGAAAGCTCCTGGTAGCCATACGATAACTGTTTTGAAAAAGCTGTATATTGGTAAACTGTAGTGACAAAAAAGTTACTACAGTTTTTTTATCCTCCAAGCAAAATAACCCTAATTATGGTAAAATAGAACGTATTGAAAAATCATCATTTCACGAAAGGAAGCAAGATGAAAATTACGCAAGAAGAGGTAACCCACGTTGCCAATCTTTCAAAATTGAAATTCTCTCCAGAAGAGACAGCTGAGTTTGCGACAACCTTGTCTAAAATTGTCGACATGGTGGAATTATTGGAAGAAGTGGACACAACAGGTGTTGCCCCAACAACGACTATGGCTGATCGTAAGACCGTATTGCGTCCGGATGTTGCTGAAAAAGGGACAGACCGTGACCGCTTGTTTAAAAATGTACCTGAAAAAGATAACTATTACATTAAGGTACCAGCTATCCTAGAAGATGGAGGAGATGCCTAATGTCATTCAACAATAAAACTATTGAAGAGTTGCACGACCTCCTTGTCTCTAAGGAAATTTCAGCAACCGAATTGACCCAAGCGACACTTGACGACATCAAGGTGCGTGAAGAAGCAGTCAATGCCTTTGTGACGGTGGCTGAAGAAGCAGCACTTGCCCAAGCTAAGGCCATTGATGAAAAAGGAATCGATGTAGATAATCTTCTATCAGGGATTCCATTGGCAGTGAAAGATAACATCTCTACTGACGGCATCTTGACGACTGCGGCATCAAAAATGCTCTATAACTATGAGCCTATCTTTGATGCGACAGCTGTTGCCAATGCAAAAGCCAAAGATATGATTGTCATCGGGAAGACCAACATGGATGAATTTGCTATGGGTGGATCTGGTGAAACATCTTACTATGGGGCGACTAAAAATGCTTGGGACCACAGCAAGGTGCCTGGTGGATCTTCTAGTGGTTCTGCTGCAGCTGTAGCTTCAGGGCAAGTCCGATTGTCTCTTGGTTCTGATACTGGTGGTTCTATCCGCCAACCAGCTGCCTTCAACGGGATTGTTGGTCTCAAACCAACTTATGGAACTGTTTCACGTTTCGGTCTTATTGCTTTCGGTAGCTCACTCGACCAAATCGGTACTTTCTCACCAACAGTTAAGGAAAATGCCCTCTTGCTCAATGTCATTGCCAGTGAAGATGCCAAAGATTCAACTTCAGCGCCAGTACGCGTAGCCGATTTTACTTCTAAAATTGGTCAAGATATCAAGGGCATGAAGATTGCCCTTCCTAAGGAATACCTCGGTGAAGGAATTGACCCAGAAGTCAAAGAAACGATTCTCAATGCAGCTAAGCACTTTGAGAAATTGGGAGCAACTGTCGAAGAAGTCAGCCTGCCTCATTCTAAATACGGGGTTGCCGTTTACTACATCATTGCTTCATCTGAAGCTTCATCAAACTTGCAACGTTTCGATGGTATTCGTTATGGTTTCCGTGCGGAAGATGCCAAGAACTTGGATGACATCTATGTGAACACTCGTAGCCAAGGCTTTGGTGATGAAGTGAAACGCCGTATCATGCTTGGTACCTTTAGTTTGTCATCTGGTTACTACGATGCTTACTACAAGAAAGCTGGTCAAGTCCGTAGTCTTATTATCCAAGACTTCGAAAAAGTCTTTGCGGATTACGACCTCATCCTTGGTCCAACAGCTCCAAGCGTGGCCTTTGATTTGGATTCGCTTAACCATGATCCGGTTGCCATGTACTTGGCGGACTTGTTGACCATCCCAGTCAACTTGGCGGGTCTTCCAGGAATTTCGATTCCAGCAGGATTTGCGCAAGGACTTCCAGTTGGTTTGCAGTTGATTGGTCCTAAGTATTCGGAAGAAACCATCTACCAAGCTGCAGCGGCCTTTGAAGCAACAACGGATTACCATAAGCAACAACCCCTTATTTTCGGAGGTGACAATTAATGAACTTTGAAACAGTCATCGGACTTGAAGTCCACGTTGAATTGAATACAAACTCAAAAATTTTCTCACCAACCTCTGCTCACTTTGGGAACGAGCAAAATGCCAATACCAATGTGATTGACTGGTCTTTCCCAGGGGTGCTTCCTGTCTTGAACAAGGGTGTTGTGGACGCTGGTATCAAGGCTGCTTTGGCCCTGAATATGGATATCCATCAGCACATGCACTTTGACCGTAAGAACTATTTCTACCCTGATAATCCAAAGGCCTACCAAATTTCGCAATTTGATGAGCCTATCGGTTATAATGGGTGGATTGAAGTGCAATTGGAAGACGGCTCAACTAAGAAAATTGGGATTGAACGTGCTCACTTGGAAGAAGATGCCGGTAAGAACACCCACGGAACAGACGGTTTCTCTTATGTAGACCTCAACCGTCAGGGGGTGCCATTGATCGAGATCGTCTCTGAAGCAGATATGCGTTCTCCGGAAGAAGCCTATGCTTATTTGACAGCTTTGAAAGAAGTCATCCAATACACAGGTATTTCTGACGTCAAGATGGAAGAAGGATCGATGCGGGTCGATGCCAACATTTCCCTTCGCCCATACGGCCAAGAGGAATTTGGTACCAAGACGGAGTTGAAGAACTTGAACTCTTTCTCAAACGTGCGTAAAGGTCTTGAATACGAAGTGGAGCGTCAAGCAAAAATTTTGCGTTCAGGTGGTGTCATTCGTCAAGAAACACGCCGTTATGATGAGGCCAACAAGAGCACTATCCTTATGCGTGTCAAAGAAGGGGCAGCGGATTACCGTTACTTCCCAGAACCAGACCTTCCCTTGTTTGAAATCTCAGATGAGTGGATTGAGGAAATGCGTACATCATTGCCTGAGTTTCCAAAAGACCGCCGTGCTCGCTATGTGGCAGAGCTTGGCTTGTCTGACTATGATGCCAACCAATTGACAGCTACTAAGGTCACATCTGACTTCTTTGAAGCAGCTGTAGCCCTTGGCGGAGACGCTAAACAAGTGTCTAACTGGCTCCAAGGTGAAGTCGCTCAATTCTTGAACGCAGAAGGTAAAACGCTTGAAGAAATCAAGTTGACACCAGAAAACTTGGTAGAAATGATTGCCATCATTGAAGATGGAACCATCTCTTCTAAGATTGCCAAGAAAGTCTTCGTTCATTTGGCGAAAAACGGTGGCGGTGCGCGTGAATACGTCGAAAAAGCTGGATTGGTACAGATTTCAGACCCTGAAGTCTTGATCCCAATCATCCACCAAGTCTTTGCAGACAATGAAGCAGCCGTAGCCGACTTCAAGTCAGGTAAACGTAACGCTGACAAGGCCTTTACCGGCTTCCTCATGAAAGCAACCAAAGGCCAAGCCAACCCACAAGTAGCCCTCAAGTTACTTGCACAAGAATTGGCTAAGTTGAAAGAAGAGTAATAGAGAAAGAACCAGCCGAGAGGTTGGTTTTTTATTTGCAATATTTGTGTTAGACTAGTCGGGAACATTAAAAAAAGAGTTTAGGAGCAACCCCATGAACAAATTCTTAAGAGCCCTATTTATCCTCGTCATCCTGGCCATGACTGGTGCCATTATTTTTCAGCTATTTTTCCCAACCTATATGGGAAGTCACTCGGGGTACGGCATTTCAGTTGGTTGGCAGAGGGAGATTGGTATTTGGAATGTGGCGGTTCTGGTCATCCTCCTTGCCGTTAATCTCAAATACGATTGGTTTTATCTGAGAGCCGTTCTGCTTGCTTTGATTCTAGGTGGCCTGGGTATTGGGACCAATCATTTCCTTAGCTATCTTCAACATCATCACTCAGTGAATGCTATTGGAGCACTTGAAAATTATCTTTTAGTCCTTGGCTGGATTGTGGGTTGGTGGCTTGAAAATTCCTCAAGAAAAACTGCTTAAGTTTTATGGGGTAACCGCTTACCTTATCCACTCTGTGATATAATAATTAAGCATTATCATAATCGAGGGAAACACATGTCTAAACAACTAAAGGGGAGCTTGATGGTATTGACAGCAGGAATTGCCTGGGGATTTTCAGGAGTTTCTGGTCAATACCTAATGGCTCATGGTGTTAATGTCAATCTTTTGACGAGTTTACGTTTGCTTTTGTCTGGTATTTTACTAACGGCTTCGGTCTTTTTTAGGCAGCGAGACAAATTAGTACAAGCTATTAAAGATAGAAAAACCTTAGTAAGTATCGCCTTATTTGCGCTCTTTGGTCTGGTACTAAATCAGTACGCCTATCTCAGTGCTATTCAATACACTAATGCTGGGACAGCGACGGTCTTGCAGTATGTCACCCCAGTTATCATCCTGGCTTTTGTATGTGCAAAATATCGTAGGTTCCCAACAGCAGCAGAGCTAGTGGCGATTATCATGGCTATTGTGGGAACCTTTACCATCGCAACGCATGGTCAGATAAGGGAGCTGGCGATTACACCTCTGGGCTTGTTCTGGGGTCTCTTTTCGGCGGTGACCTATGCACTTTATATCTTACTGCCTGCTAAGGCTATTGAAAAATGGGAAAGTTTGATTGTCATTGGTTTAGGCCTGTTGCTCGGTGGTTTAATCTTTCCGATTGTTATCCAAGCCTGGAAGTATAAGCTTCCTTTGACTGGCGGAAATCTCTTAGCGCTTTTTGGTTTGGTCTTCATTGGGACAGTCTTTGCCTACACTGTTTTCCTTAAGGGGACAACCATGGTTGGCGCTGTAAAAGGCAGTCTCCTGGCTTCGGTAGAACCTATAGCGTCGGTCATTTTGACCGTATTAATTATGGGGGACCGCTTCTTTGCCATTGATGTGGTTGGGATGATTTTAATTGTTCTTGCTGTTATCATCATATCGCTTAAGAATTTAGTTGCCCTTAAAAAACAAGAAAAAATTCAAAGATAAGAATGGAGCCTGAGTGATTGTGGCTCTTTTCTTTATTGTTCTGTCAAGGATGTTCTTAAAAAATAGGACTTAAGTCCCACACATAAACCTTAAAAATATGGTAGAATAAGAGGTAAACTAACATTTTGGAGAGAAAATGACTATAGACGATTATAGGCCCCATTTTATGGTGGAGGCTGTTTATGATTTGAAACCTGACCAGCTACGTGAACACGGTATTCGTGCCGTCTTGGTCGATTTGGACAATACCTTGATTGCTTGGAACAACCCTGATGGGACTCCTGAGCTACGTGCTTGGTTGGATGAGATGACAGAGGCTGATATTCCGGTAGTTGTGGTCTCTAACAATAAATATGAACGTGTTGAACGTGCAGTTGCCAATTTCCATGTGGATTTCGTGAGTCGTGCCATGAAGCCTTTCACTAAAGGTATTAATGAAGCGATTGAGCGTTACCACTTTAACCGAGACGAGGTCGTTATGGTGGGAGACCAGCTAATGACTGACATCAGAGCTAGCCACAGAGCTGGAATTCGATCGATTTTGGTCAAGCCTTTGGTGAAATCAGATGCTTGGGTAACCAAGTTTAACCGTTGGCGTGAACGTCGCATGTGGAAAAAGATTGAAAAAGCATATGGTCCAATGACCTTCAACAAAGGAATTTAATGGAAGAATTATTTTGTATTGGGTGTGGAGCCCAAATTCAAACAGAAGATAAAGAAAAAGCAGGTTTCACACCTGCTAGCTCTATTAAAAAGGCCGAAGAAACAGGTGAGTTATACTGCCAACGCTGTTTCCGTCTTCGTCATTACAATGAGATTGTGGATGTCCACATCACAGATGATGAATTTTTAAAATTGCTTCATGAAGTTGGTGATAGTGATGCCCTTGTTGTCAATGTCGTTGATATTTTTGATTTTAATGGATCAATCATACCAGGCTTATCACGCTTTGTTTCGGGTAATGATGTGCTCTTGGTTGGAAATAAAAAGGATATCCTGCCTAAATCTGTTAAAGATGGTAAGGTAACCCAATGGTTGACAGAACGTGCCCACGAAGAAGGGATGCGTCCGGTGGATGTCATGTTGACATCTGCTCAAAATCATCATGCCATTAAAGAGCTAATCCAACGTATTGAAAACCTCCGTAAGGGTCGTGATGTCTATGTTGTTGGTGTGACGAATGTTGGTAAATCAACCTTAATTAATGCCATTATCAAGGAAATTACAGGTGATAAAGATGTTATCACAACCTCTCGTTTCCCTGGAACGACCCTTGATAAGATTGAAATCCCATTGGATGACGGTAGCTATATTTTTGATACACCAGGAATTATTCACCGACACCAGATGGCGCACTATTTGTCAGCTAAGGACCTCAAGTACGTTAGTCCTAAGAAGGAAATCAAACCGAAGACTTACCAGTTAAATGCAGGACAAACCCTATTCCTAGGTGGACTAGGACGCTTTGACTTTATTGATGGTGATAAACAAGGATTTACAGCCTTCTTTGACAATAATCTAAAGCTTCATCGTACCAAACTAGAAGGCGCAGATGCCTTCTATGATAAGCATGTTGGAAGTCTTCTCATGCCTCCTGGGGCAAAGGATCTTACCGATTTTCCAAAACTTGTTCGTCATGAATTTACTGTTAAAGATAAGACAGACATTGTCTTCTCAGGATTAGGATGGATCCGTGTCCAAGGAAAAGCTGCCCAACCAACCATCGTTGCTGCTTGGGCACCAGAAGGTGTTGGCGTTGTCGTACGAAAAGCGATTATTTAAACTTAATTAAGTAGTTAAAAGGAATAAACATGTCATTAACATCAAAACAACGTGCCTTCCTCAAATCGGAAGCACACACACTTAAACCTATTGTACAAATCGGGAAAAACGGTCTTAACGACCATATCAAAACTAGCGTTCGCAACGCCCTTGATGCCCGTGAATTGATCAAAGTAACCCTACTCCAAAACACTATGGAAGATATTCATGAGGTTGCTGAAATCTTGGAAGAAGAAATTGGCTGTGATACAGTTCTTAAGATTGGACGTATCTTGATTCTCTATAAAGAGTCAGCTAAAAAAGAAAATCGTAAGTTGTCACCAAAGGTCAAAGCTATCCAAAAATAGTTGCTGACTTTGCTTGATGAAGGATAAACTAAGGTATAGGAACACTTTTGAAGCATCAGCTAGCCTTAAGTCAGTTGTATAATGCTTAAAAAAGAGGAGGCGTACATGGCACTGGATCTCGTAACCCCATTTACAAAGGTTCAACTAGAAGAAGAAATCAAAGATACTGGCCGTAAGCAGGTGGGAATTTTAGGTGGAAATTTCAACCCTGTTCACAATGCTCACTTGGTTGTTGCGGACCAGGTGCGTCAGCAGTTAGGTCTTGACGAAGTTCTTCTCATGCCTGAGTTTGAGCCACCTCATGTCGATAAAAAAGAGACTATTGATGAACAACATCGCCTGAATATGCTCATGTTGGCTATTAACGGCATTGAAGGTTTGGATATTGAAACCATCGAGTTGGAACGTAAGGGAATCAGTTATACCTATGACACCATGAAGCTCTTGACAGAGGCTAATCCTGATACGGATTATTACTTTATTATTGGAGCGGATATGGTCGAATACCTACCAAAATGGCATCGTATTGATGAACTTATCGAGATGGTCCAATTTGTTGGTGTTCAGCGTCCTAAGTATAAGGCTGGAACGTCTTACCCAGTTATTTGGGTGGATGTTCCCCTTATGGATATTAGTTCGAGTGCAGTTAGAGCCTACATTAAGAAGGATCGCACACCTAACTTTATGGTGCCACAGTCTGTACTTGCCTACATCAAGAAAGCGGGGCTCTATAAATGACCTATGAAAAATACCTAGACTATTCTCGTGAAGAACTCCTTGAAAAAGTTCGAGCGGTCATGAGCCCTAAACGCTTCAATCATGTTCTGGGTGTTGAGCGAGCTGCTATTGCTCTTGCTGAAAAGTACGGATATGATACTGAAAAAGCCGGCCTGGCTGGTTTGCTTCATGATTATGCCAAGGAACTTCCAGATCAGGAATTCTTGGGGCTTATTGATAAATATAATCTTGATCCTGAATTGAAACAATGGGGAAACAATGTCTGGCATGGCATGGTTGGGATTTATAAAATCCAAGAAGATTTGGGATTGACTGATTCCGAAATTCTACGCAGTATTGAAATCCATACGGTCGGAAGCCATGAAATGTCAACCCTGGATAAGATTGTCTATGTGGCTGATTATATTGAGCATAACCGTAATTTCCCTTTAGTAGAGGAAGCTAGACAAGTAGCAGAGCAATCCTTGGATAAGGCAGTTGCTTTTGAAACAGTCCATACGGTAGAACACTTGGCCCACCAAGCTCTACCGATTTTCCCACAAACCTTAGAAACCTATAATGCTTTTGTGCATTGCTTGAAAGAGGATTAGTAAGTGCAAACAGCTTTTATTATTATTGATGTACAAAATATCTTAGTAGAAACAGGTTTTGAAACACAAAAGCTGTTAGAGAAAATCTCTTATTTACAAGATCAGGCTAGAAAACAGCAGATTGAAATTATCTATATTCAGCATATTGAAACGGAAGAGGCTCTAACCTCGGAAGATTGGAAATTATCGCCATTATTAAAGAGACAGTCTGATGAAAAGGTTTTTCAGAAGCGATACAATAGCATGTTTAAAGAGACTGGATTAAAGGAATACTTGGATCAACAAGGAATTGAGAAACTAGTCTTATGCGGTATGCAGACGGAGTATTGTGTTGATACATCCGTTAAAGTTGCTTTCGAACATGGCTACAAGCTAGTTGTTCCCGAAGGTACTGTTACAACCTTTGATGGAGACGACATTCCAGCAGAAACGATTAATGAATTTTACGAGAACATTTGGGATGAACGTTTTGCAGATGTCTTAGATTACAAAACGATTTTTTAATGAAAGAGGATTAAATGAAAGAAGAATTACTTGAATTGGTTGTCAAAGCTGCTGATGAAAAGCGAGCTGAAGACATCGTTGCCCTTGATTTGTATGGTCTCACAAGCCTAACAGATTACTTTGTTATTTTGAGTGCAATGAACAGCCGTCAGTTGGAAGCTATTGCCGACAACGTCCGTGAGAAAGTGAAAGAAGCTGGTCTTGACGCTAGTCACATGGAAGGTGACAACAAGGGTGGTTGGATTCTTTTGGATCTTAACGATGTTGTTGTTCACATCTTTACAGAAGATGAACGTGCACACTATAACCTCGAAAAACTCTGGCATGAAGCACCAATGGTGGATGTGTCAGCTTATTTGGCATAAAAAATGAACTCAGTTGGCGACAACTGGGTTTTGTTGCTTAAACTAAAGATTTAATAGGAAGGATAGAGCCTTGTGTTTGGTTGGTTTGTTAACTGAACGCGAGCTAAAAGCTGTGAGAAAAAGATAAACTTTCTTTGTATCTAGCGATACGGCAGAAAGTTTCCTATTTTCTCTGTGCTTTTGACGCTCTTTGTATCTTAGAAAGGATTTGAACCCGTCCTGTAATCGTCGGAAAATAGACAGTTCTATGTCAAATTATCAATATTAAAATTTATTATTTGGCGCAGTAGCTGATTGGACTCTTCATTCGCTTTTTAAGCTCGGAAGAGTACCTAATCAGCCTTGCGGGGGTGAGACAACGAACGATTTTTTAAAAAAACTCGTTCTGTCTCACTCCCCCTAATTTTCATTCCGATTACGGACGGACTTGGTATCATCATTATGGCTACTTATGAAACTTTTGCGGCTGTCTACGACGCTGTTATGGATGATAGTCTTTACGATTTGTGGACGGATTTTTCGCTTCGTCATTTGCCAAAGACTAAGGATAAAAAGAAATTGCTTGAATTGGCTTGTGGAACTGGGATTCAATCTGTACGTTTTTCTCAAGCTGGTTTTGATGTAACTGGACTCGATTTGAGTGCTGATATGTTGAAGATTGCGGAGAAGCGTGCGGCTTCCGCCAAACAGAAAATTGACTTTATTGAAGGCAACATGTTGAATTTATCGCAAGCTGGTAAGTACGACTTTGTGACTTGTTACTCAGATTCTATCTGCTATATGCAGGACGAAGTAGAGGTTGGGGATGTCTTCAAAGAGGTTTATAATGCACTGAATGAAGATGGCGTCTTTATCTTTGATGTGCACTCAACCTATCAGACGGATGAGGTTTTCCCTGGCTATTCCTACCATGAAAATGCAGAAGACTTTGCTATGCTCTGGGATACCTATGAGGATGCGGCTCCGCATTCTATTGTCCATGAATTAACTTTCTTTGTCCAAGAGGAAGATGGAAGCTTTAGCCGTCATGATGAGGTGCATGAGGAACGCACCTATGAGGTCTTGACTTATGATATCTTGCTGGAGCAGGCTGGCTTCAAATCCTTCAAGCTTTACGCCGATTTTGATGATAAGGAACCGACAGAAACTAGTGCACGTTGGTTCTTTGTGGCCCAAAAGTAAGAGCCTATGACAGTTACAGGTATTATTGCTGAGTTCAATCCTTTTCATAACGGTCACAAGTATCTCTTGGATCAGGCTGAAGGCGTAAAAATCGTTGCCATGTCCGGGAATTTTGTCCAGCGAGGTGAGCCAGCTATTGTGGATAAGTGGACTAGGACTCAGATGGCTTTGGAAAATGGGGCAGACCTTGTGGTTGAGTTGCCTTTCTTGACGTCAGTCCAGTCTGCCGATTATTTTGCTGCTGGGGCCGTCGATATCTTATCCCGACTGGGGATTGATAGCCTTACTTTTGGAACGGAAGAAGTCCTAGACTATCAGTCTATAGCGGATGTCTATGCTGAAAAGTCTGAGGACATGGAAGCCTTTGTGGAAAACTTACCGAGTGACCTATCTTATCCACAAAAGACACAAAAAATGTGGGAAAAGTTTGCTGGTGTAGCCTTTACTGGCAATACACCCAATCATATCCTAGGCTTAGCCTATGCCAAAGCTTGTGCTGGTAAGGGCATTAAGTTGAATCCTATCCAGAGACAAGGAGCCGGCTATCATTCCTCAAATAAGGAAGTATCTTTCGCCTCAGCGACCAGTCTACGTCTCCACAAGCAAGATAGTGATTTTGTGGATAAGTTCATGCCCAATAGTAAACTTTTTCAGACTTCTCCACAGGTTTCTTGGGATAATTATTTCCAATTGTTGGTTTATCAGATTCTTACAAACCCTGATTTGACTAGTGTTTTCCAGGTGAATGAAGAGATTGCCAGTCGTTTAAAAGCTGCTATTCGTGAGGTTTCTTCTGTGGAGGAACTAGTGGATAAGGTGGCGACCAAACGCTATACAAAAGCACGGGTACGTCGTATTTTGACCTATATCCTGGTCGGAGCTGTGGACAATCCTTTACCCCAGGCTGTTCATGTCCTTGGATTTTCTCAAAAAGGGCAGTCTCATCTCAAATCTGTGAAAAAGACTGTGGATATAGTGGCTCGGATTGGAAGGGAACCTTGGGATATGCTTACACAGCAAGCAGATAATGTTTATCAATTAGGCAACCCCGAGCTTTTTCAACAAAACTTTGGACGAATACCGCATAGAGTAAAATAGTTTTATAGAAGGTCTACCTCTGGTAGGCTTTTTAAATCTTTTTTCGAATAAATATTGTAGAAAGGATAAACTTGTCAGGAACTTGTACAAGTTTATACTCTTGGTATATAATAAAAGAAAAGAGGAAAATGAGGTATGCTAATGGAAGCAGTCGTCTATTCAACGTTTCGAAATCATTTGAAGGATTATATGAAAAAGGTTAATGATGAATTTGAACCTCTAGCTGTAGTCAATAAAAATCCTGATGAAGATATTGTAGTGGTCTCAAAGAGTGAGTGGGATAGCATTCAAGAAACATTGCGTATTGTTCAAAATAAAGAACTATCAGACAAGGTTTTAAGAGGAATGGCTCAGGTACGTGCTGGAGAGACTCAAGAGCATGCACTAAAGGAGTAGAAAATGTTACTCACTTTCACTGAAGATGCATGGATGGATTATTGTTATTGGCAAAATCAGGATAGGAAGACACTTAAGCGAATCAATAAGCTGATTAAAGACATTCAACGGGCTCCTTTTTCAGGTATTGGGAAACCAGAACCCTTGAAGTATGACTTTCAAGGAGCTTGGTCTCGGCGAATTGATGCTGAAAATCGTTTGATTTATATGATTGATGGTAAGAGTGTCGCCTTTCTCTCTTTTAAAGATCATTATTAGGTCTACCTCTGGTAGGCTTTTTTACTTTCCGTAAATTATTTTCCAAAAGGTCAAAAAAGATCAAGCAAAACCATTGACCTATACTGACCAATGGTGTATTATAATCTCATAAGGATTTAGCTTCCTTATAAATATAAATCTTGCAGTGCTTGCCTAAATACTTGTCATAAAGTTATTTTGGTTTGACTGCAAAAAAGTTTATGACAAAGGTCAAAAAAAGTCAAAAAAACTATTGACTATTACTGACCAATGTTGTACAATATAAACATAAGGAAATGAAATCCTTATGAAGGCTGTGTCAATAGCCCATATACCAATTAAAAGGATTGCAGCTAGTCTGCAAAAATTTTCATCTAAAAGGTCAGTAAAAGTCAAAACTAAATTCTTGACCTGGTCAAATGAAAGGTATATGATAAAGCTATAAGGAAAAAGGTTTCCTTAATCTACAAGTTTCTTTCTGAAAGAGGCTTGGGAGTTAGCTATATTGAGAGATTCACAGAAAGAAGGTGGCTCTTATGCTAAATGACAATTTGTTTAAGACTGAGAAAGTTCTCGGTCTCCTACCAAAAGCAAAACCTGAAATTATTAGAAGAGTAGTTGAAGCTACTAAAAATTTTTCTGGTTTTGGTCAGTAAAAGTCAAAACTTACACATTAACATAAAAAATAACACTTAAAAAATTTCACAAGAAAACACAAAACGAGGTAATTATATGAACAACAACTTTAACAATATGGATGATCTTTTCAATCAATTGATGGGTAACATGGGTGGTTACCGTTCAGAAAACCGTCGCTACATGATTAACGGTCGTGAAGTGACACCTGAAGAATTTGCTATCTACCGTCAAACAGGTCAATTGCCTGGTAATGAAGGTGAAGCAGTGAACCCAACTCAACATCAAGGTAAAGGACCTAAACAAGATGGTATCCTTGCTAAACTTGGTCGTAACTTGACTGAAGAAGCTCGCGAAGGTAAATTGGATCCTGTTATCGGACGTAACAAAGAAATCCAAGAAGCTTGCGAAATCTTGGCTCGTCGTACTAAGAATAACCCAGTCCTTGTCGGGGATGCTGGGGTTGGTAAAACAGCCGTAGTTGAAGGTTTGGCACAAGCCATCGTAAATGGTGATGTCCCAGCTGCTATCAAGAACAAGGAAATCATCTCAATCGATATTTCTGGACTTGAAGCTGGTACACAATACCGTGGTAGCTTTGAAGAAAACATTCAAAACTTGGTAAATGAAGTCAAAGAAGCTGGAAATATCATCCTCTTCTTCGATGAAATCCACCAAATTCTTGGTGCCGGAAGCACTGGCGATGGTCAAGGATCTAAAGGTCTTGCTGATATCTTGAAACCTGCTCTTTCACGTGGTGAATTGACAGTGATTGGTGCAACAACTCAGGATGAATACCGTAACACTATCTTGAAGAACGCTGCTCTTGCGCGTCGTTTCAACGAAGTTAAGGTTAATGCTCCTTCTGCTGAAGATACCTTCAAGATTCTCCAAGGTATCCGTGATCTTTATGAAAAACACCACAATGTTATCTTGCCAGATGAAGTTTTGAAAGCAGCAGTAGATTTCTCTGTACAATACATTCCACAACGTAGCTTGCCAGATAAGGCTATCGACCTTGTCGATGTAACAGCTGCTCACTTGGCTGCTCAACACCCAGTGACTGATGTGAATGCTGTTGAACATGAAATTGAAGAAGAAAAAGCTAAACAAGAAGCTGCAGCTGCCAAAGAAGACTACGAAGCAGCTCTAAACGCTAAGGTTCGTATTGAAGAACTTGAAAAGAAAATTGCTAACCATACAGCAGACCTTAAAGTCACTGCAACTGTTAACGATGTGGCTGAATCTGTAGAACGTATGACTGGTATCCCAGTATCGCAAATGGGAGCAACTGATATCGAACGTTTGAAAGATATGGGCCACCGTTTGCAAACTAAAGTTATCGGTCAAGATAAAGCCGTTGAAGCAGTGGCACGTGCCATCCGTCGTAACCGTGCAGGATTTGACGAAGGTAACCGTCCAATCGGTAGCTTCCTCTTTGTAGGACCTACTGGTGTTGGTAAAACTGAGTTGGCTAAACAATTAGCTCTTGATATGTTCGGAACCAAAGATGCCATTATCCGTTTGGACATGTCAGAATACAGCGACCGCACAGCCGTTTCTAAATTGATTGGTACAACAGCTGGTTATGTTGGTTATGATGACAATAGCAATACTTTGACAGAACGTGTTCGCCGTAACCCATACTCAATCGTTCTTCTCGACGAAATTGAAAAGGCTGACCCTCAAGTCATCACCCTTCTCCTCCAAGTTTTGGACGATGGTCGTTTGACAGATGGTCAAGGTAACACTGTAAACTTCAAGAATACTGTGATTATCGCAACTTCAAACGCAGGCTTTGGTTACGAAGCTAACTTGACAGAAGATGCTGATAAACCAGAACTTATGGATCGTTTGAAACCTTACTTCCGTCCAGAATTCCTTAACCGTTTCAATGCTGTCATCGAATTCTCACACTTGAGCAAAGAAGATCTTTCTAAGATTGTCGACCTTATGTTGGTTGAAGTTAACAAGACGCTTTCTAAGAAAGACATTGACTTGGCAGTTAGCGAAGCTGCTAAAGAATACATGACTGAAGAAGGCTACGACGAAGTCATGGGTGTTCGTCCACTCCGTCGTGTGGTTGAACAACAAATCCGTGACAAAGTCACAGACTTCCACTTGGATAACCTTGATGCTAAACACCTAGAAGCTGATATGGAAGATGGTGTCTTGGTTATCAAAGAAAAAGATGCTAAATAAAAAGCATAAAACCTCCTAATCCTATTTATGAAGCAGAGATGTTAGTAGACATCTCTGTTTTTTTCTTTTTTATTTAAGACTTTCCTTGGGTGCTACGGACGGAAGCTACTTCCTAACGGAATTCCATTTCTAAGATTTGAGCCTGGGTCTCAAATCTTCCGAGTGAGGGAAACATTATTGCTTCTCTCACTTTTAGCACAGCGGAAAGTCTTGTATTGTGTATAGCTGTGACTTTTATATTTATTCTTAAATATAAAATGAGATAAAATTGTTTAAATTATGATAATATGGTAAATAGTTAAAAATATATTCTATTTTCAAGAAAGCGTTGACAACGCATTCATATCGCTATATAATTTTTGTGTAAAATTAAATTTTAGTTAGTGATTTCTTGGGTTTAATATTACAATCTTTTGTTATTTGATAAGGAGAAATAATGTTAAAAGTAGTTTTATGGATTTTGGCTATTCTACTTCTTGTAGGAATAGCAATGTTGAACCCCCTAATTGCAGCTGGTATTGTGATTGCAGGATTGTTAATCCAGTTGTTTTTGAAGAAATGAGTTAATAGGAAAAAAGTATGAAAAAGATAATATATGGTATTTTAGCGATTTTATTAGTGATTGTCGTAGGATTCATTTTTCTTAGCGTATATAAAGGGAGTGAGTCATCTGGTAATCAAAAACCAAAGACAGAAATCATAGTAAATGTAAAATCTTTGGAAAAGGTCAGTGAGTTAGTTTTACTCAATGCATCTATTCAAAAAGTTAAGTCAATAGAAAATAATACAAAGTTATTTGGTAGTAACTTTGTAATACCTGGTTCAGAAAAGAAAGCACTCATTATTCTAAATTATACGGCAAAATTCGGTATTAAGAATGATGTAACCATTAAAGATAATGGTAATCATAATTATCAAGTTACATTACCCAAATTTGAAGTTATTGGTGTTGAATTAGATAAAGACAAACCTTATACACTCTACGATACTAGTGGAGGGATTCTTAGTTATTCGACTAAAGACATAGATACTGGTGAGGCTGTTGCAGAAGGTTTTTCAAATAAGGAACAACAAGGTTTTATAAAGGACAATAAAAAATTATTAAAGGAGTCAGCCGAGAAGTACTACTCTACAATGATTAAATCTTTGGACCACGAGGCAAAAGTGACAATTGAAACTCAAAAATAAAGGTGAGGAAAAGATATGTTAAAGTAAATTTTTAATGTTAGCGTTTATGTATTAGCGGTTTTTGGATTTATATTTACATTGTTAATATTTTTTTGGCTATTAGAGATTCTTCGAATGAAAATTCTACTAATGGCAATAATACGTCAAAAGTAGGACAAAGTATTATGGGTTCGAAAAAAACAGTAGCAAAAACGGAAGAACTATATAGTGATAAAAATATTAAAATAATAAGAACTGGTGGAAATATTATTATTGATAACTTAACGGATAAAGAAATTAATATTGAATCAACTTTTGTAATTAACAATAGTATTGAAGCAAAGCCATTTAGTTCGTCACAATCTAGAATTGATCCGAAAGGAAAGCAGTCAGTATCTATATCAGAATTTGTTGCAGTTAATTCAGGACAGAAAGTTGAGGAATCAGACGAAAAAGCAAAAAAAGCAAACTACTATAAGCATAAAATGAAGAGCGGTGAAAATATTGGGTGGACTGCTAATATACAGAATGGTAACTATGATACAATGAATTCATTTAGTATAAATTTTAATTACTAATTGTGAGGAGATGCAGAATGAATTTATTGGATAAACTGTTAAGTAATAAGATTGTTAATACAAATGGTTACACACGTTCAGATACTGGTACCAAAGTCCATTCCTATTTAAGGACACATCCTAAAAATCAAGGCTTAACGAAATCAGCAACATGTTCTATTATTAATGCTTTAAAAAAGAAATAGTAATTATATGAAAATAGGTTTAGTAGCGTTCTCTTTAATCTGATTAGTGGTGCCTTTTATTATTGAATGGTACTTTCTGTTGTGAAAAAAAGGAACATTGAGTGACTATTACACTATCCATAAACTTTTTATAAGTTTTCATCATTGATAAAAAAGGTAAGTAGCACAGGCTACTTACCTTTATTCTTTATCATCACCTTGATACTTTTGCAAGCGTTCTTGGATGATATTGAGTCGGGGTTCGAGGTCTTTCTTGAAGACACGTGTTTTATAGTTGAGGTCTTGCTTAATGTCAGCAAGAACAAGGTTTTGTTCCTTGATGATGTCAAGGTTGCGTTTGATATTGTCCAAATCGTAGGAGATATTTTCTCGTGATTGGTTGAGGTCTAGGATTTCCTCTTTGATGTCTTCACGTCGTTTATAGGCGTAGTAGGCACCGTAGGCGAGGGCTCCAAGAGCTAGAAAGCGTCCAATTTTCATTCTGTTACCTCTTTAGCGATGCTGTCAGCAAGGTCAGCCAGGGCAGCGAAGTCTGGTTCGTGTTCGTCAAATCCCATGTGGATACCATCGTCTGCACCGTAACGAGGAACGAGATGAATATGAGCGTGGAAGACGGTTTGTCCAGCAACTTCTTCGTTGTTATTAAGGATATTCATGCCGATTGCTCTAGTTGCTTTTTGCACGGCACGAGCAATTTTTGGAACACGGCTAAAGACAGTCTCAGCAGTCTCAGCAGACATTTCTAAGATGTTACGAACGTGCTCTTTAGGAATAACCAAGGTATGTCCTTTTGTAGCTTGTGAAATATCGAGGAAGGCTAGAACCTTGTCGTCCTCGTAGACTTTTGATGAAGGGATTTCTCCAGATATAATTTTACAGAAAATACAATTATCCATAATAACGACCTTTCCATGAGTTTTTGTTATAATAGATTATATCATACCAAAGAGAGAAAAGATAATGCTTAAATTAGAAAAGGTGACGGGTGGTTACGCTAATATTCCCGTCCTAAAAGATGTGACTTTTGAGGTGGCTGATGGCGAATTAGTTGGTCTTATCGGTCTTAATGGTGCTGGGAAATCAACAACAATTAACGAGATTATTGGTCTCTTAACACCTTATGGGGGACAGATTGCCATTGATGGGTTAACCATTCAGCAAGATTCAGCTAGCTATCGTCAGAAGATTGGTTACATCCCTGAAACGCCAAGCCTCTATGAAGAATTGACGCTTCGTGAACATTTGAAAACGGTGTTGATGGCCTATGGTCTTGATGTGACTGAAGGAATGGCACGTGCGGACAAGTACCTTAAGCTCTTTCGTTTAGATGAAAAGCTAGATTGGTTCCCGACTCAGTTTTCAAAGGGGATGAAGCAGAAGGTCATGATTATCTGTGCCTTTATTGTGAATCCAAGTCTTTTCATTGTTGATGAGCCCTTCCTAGGTTTGGATCCCTTGGCGATTTCGGACTTGATTGAGCTTTTGGCTGAGGAAAAAGCGAATGGTAAGGCGATTCTCATGTCTACCCACGTTTTGGATTCGGCTGAGAAAATGTGTGATCGCTTTGTGATTTTGCACCATGGACAGGTCTTAGCACAGGGGACTCTCGAGGAGCTCCGTCAGACTTTTGGCGACGATAGTGCTAGTCTTAACGATATCTACATGCAGTTAACTAAGGGAGAATTGTCATGATAGCTAAGCTATTTAAGGAGCGTAGCAAGCGATTCAATGCCCGCTGTGCTAAGTATAGTCGCTACGTTTTTAATGATCATTTTATCTTGGTTCTTCTCTTTCTGCTAGGCTTTGTCTTGGTTCAGTATAGCCAGTTGCTGAAGCATTTTCCAAAAAATCCGTGGGCAATCATTCTTGGCTTGCTTGTGCTTTGTCTGTTATTACCTTTCTGGGGGAATATTGCGACTTATCTAGAACCTGCGGACAAGCACTACCTTTTGGTTAAGGAAGAAGAGGTACTAGACCATGTTAAGAAGGCAACAGGACGTGCTTTTAGATTTTGGTTAATAGTACAAACCCTGATTTTTATTTTGGTTATTCCTCTCTTTTTAGCCTTGGGACTTCCAGTTTGGGGAGTTATCCTTATAGCTGTGGCTATGGCTATTCTTAAGTACTTCATTTTTCAGAAAAAGGCTCAACCTTTTTATAAGCAGTCTGGACTGAATTGGACTGAGGCTATTGCAGCGGAAAATAAGCGTCAACAATCGATTCTGAAGTTCTTTTCACTCTTTACCAATGTTAAAGGGATTACGTCGAGTGTTAAACGCCGTGCTTATTTGGATGGTATTCTCAAACGTACAAAGAAAGACAAGGAACATACTTGGTACAATCTTTACCTAAGAGCCTTCTTGCGTTCTGGGGATTACTTTGCCCTTAGTTTACGCCTGTTTGCCCTAACACTTCTAGTTATCTTTTTGGTTCCTGAAAAATGGTTGGCTATGGTGCTTGTGGTTGTTTTTGATTACCTCTTGCTCTTTCAGCTCACGGCACTTAAATCGCACTTTGCTTATCAGAGAATGGCTAACCTTATGCCAGTTGGAAAAGACATGCAGGTAAGCAATCTTAAGCGCTTGATTAGCCAGATTGTACTTGGGATGACTCTGGTACAGGCTATTTGTCTCTTCGACCTTAAGTTTAGCCTGATTTTGGTTGGAATGATGCTAGTTCTGAGCCTTGTTTACCTACCAGCCAAGCTTAAGAAGATGATTGACTAACACCTATTAAATAAGTTAAAATAGAAACGAATGACTAAAGAAAAAGGAGATGCCTAGGTGACATCAACAGATAAAGATTTGAGCCTGACTCCTCTCAAAGGAAATAGTGGTAAGGCCTATATGGGAACTTACCCAAACGGAGATCGCGTCTTTGTGAAGATGAATACAACACCAATCTTGGCAGCTCTTGCCAAGGAACAGATTGCACCACAGCTCTTGTGGGCTAAGCGTCTGGGAAATGGTGACATGATGAGTGCACAGGAGTGGCTTGATGGTCGTATTTTGACCAAACATGACATGAACAGTAAACAGATTATCCAAATTCTTGGTAATTTGCACCGCTCTAAACACTTGGTTAATCAACTCTTGCAGTTGGATTATCATATTGAAAATCCTTTCGATCTTCTACACGAGTGGGAGGAAAATGCCGCTTACCAATTGCGTGAAAATGGCTTCCTTCAAGACGTTGTTAGAGATTTGAAACGTCATCTTCCAGAGTTTCGTGCGGAAATTGCAACAATTGTTCACGGAGATGCTCGTCATAGTAACTTTGTCATCACAACCTCAGGATTGATTTATTTGGTTGATTGGGATTCTGTACGTCTAACAGATCGTATGTATGATGTGGCGCAGATCCTCAGCCATTACATTCCATTGGCACATTGGCCACAGTGGTTGTCATACTATGGCTATAAGAACAACGACCTTGTGATGGACAAGATTTATTGGTATGGGCAGTTTTCATATTTGACACAGATTTCAAAATTCTTTGATAGTCGTGATATGGAACATGCCAACCGAGAAATTTATGAACTTCGTAAATTCAGAGAGACCTTGCACAGATATTAGAAAGTAGACATGCGAGTTAGAAAACGTAAAGGTGCAGAGGAACACCTAGCTAACCATCCTCAGTACGTTATCCTTGAGCCGGAGGCTGCTAAAGGTAAGTGGCATGAGCTTTTTGGTAATGACAATCCTATCCATATCGAGGTAGGATCTGGTAAAGGGGCCTTCATTACTGGTATGGCCCAACAAAACCCTGACATCAACTACATTGGTATTGATATTCAGCTGTCTGTATTGAGCTATGCCTTGGATAAGGTTTTGGCTTCGGGTGCTGAAAATGTCAAACTCTTGCGCGTGGATGGTTCAGCCTTGACCAATTATTTTGAAGATGGCGAAGTGGATATGATGTATCTGAATTTCTCAGATCCATGGCCTAAGAGTCGCCACGAGAAACGTCGTTTGACATACAAGACTTTCCTAGATACTTATAAGCAAATTTTGCCTGAAAATGGAGAGATTCACTTTAAGACAGACAATCGTGGACTTTTTGAATACAGTTTGGCGAGCTTTTCACAGTATGGAATGGTTCTCAACAAAGTTTGGTTGGACCTTCATGCCAGTGATTATGAAGGCAACGTCATGACTGAATACGAGCGTAAGTTCTCAGAAAAAGGTCAGGTCATCTATCGAGTAGAGGCCCAGTTTAAAGATTAACTCTTGAAAACTTGATTAAAAATAACGATTAGCCTATTGATGGCTAATCGTTTGATGTGGAGAGGTCGCATAGAGGCCGAGTGCGCACGCTTGGAAAGCGTGTAGTCCTTAACGGGGCTCGGGGGTTCGAATCCCCTCCTCTCCTTTGAGAAATAGACAAAGTGTCCCTTCCGTTTTAGAAGGGACACTTTTTAGGTATAGTAATAAAAAAGAAGATGGTTTTAACAGCTTTTTATGATAGGAGGACTCAATCCTTAGTCCCAAGGGCTCTGAATCCCTGCTACCCAACCAGTACAGAGGGCGCTAGTAATGTTAAAGCCACCAGTATGGGCATTGATGTCAAGGACCTCTCCTGCAAAGTGTAGGTGAGGGACTTTTTTACTTTCTAGAGTCTTGGGATTAATTTCCTTAAGGTCAACGCCACCTTTAGTCACAAAGGATTTGGCAAGTGACATTTTACCTGTGATTGGAATTTCCATGCCCTTAAGCTGACTGATAATGTTTTCTAAGTCTTTGGGATGCAGTTGTTTAACCTTGCTATCAGCCTTGTCTTCTGCTAGGAATTCAGCGACACGCTCAGGCACTAGACCTTTGAGAGTATTTTTAACAGATTTCTCGCGATTCTCCTCAAAGTAGATTTTGAGATTTTCTTGGCTTTGGTTAGGAAGAAAATCTAGATGGGCTATCTCACCACCCTTGACAAAACTGGAAAGACGTAGGGCAGCTGGGCCAGATAGGCCAAAATGGGTGAAGAGAAGGTCATGGGTAATCTTGTGTTTGCCATAGGACAGAGTGACATCATCAAGAGAAATTCCTTGTAAGGCCTTGTGGGGGAAGTCGGTTAGGAGTGGACTTTCCGCAGCTTCAAGATCAGTGACCTGGAGCTTAAAATGGCGGGCAATATCATGTCCAAAACCAGTTGAACCAGTCGATGGATAAGATTTTCCTCCAGTTGTAACGATGAGTTTATCACTGGTAAAAGTCTGGTCCGAAGACTTAACTTGGAATTGCTCATCAACCTTTTTGACGGAGACAACTTCTGTATTGGTGAGGATGCTAGCACCAAGTTCCTGAATCTTATTTTCCAGAGCTTGGATGATGGTCCGTGATTTATCTGTCTTAGGGAAGACACGTCCGTGATCCTCAACCTTTAGTTTGACACCATTGTCCTCGAAAAAAGCAATGATATCGTGGTTATCAAATTGTGAAAAGACGCTATAGAGGAAACGGCCATTACCTGGAATACCTGCTAGAAGATCGTCTAAAGTCCCGTTGTTAGTAACATTACAACGTCCACCACCAGTACTAGCCAGCTTCTTTCCGAGACGTTTATTTTTTTCAATTAGAAGGGTTTGTTGGCCGTAGAAGGCTGAGGCAATGGTCGCCATCATGCCAGCAGGCCCCCCACCAATAACGATAGTATCAAAATGTTTCATGCCTTTATTTTAGCATAATTTAAAAAGGGAGAATAGTTTGTAAATGGTCAGTTTTTTTAGATAATTTATGTTAGAATAGGAGTAGAAGTTTAAATTAGAATAGTTATTAACTATGGAGGAAAATATCGTGTCTGAAAATAACATGAAACACCGTTCATCTGTCTACGATAGTATGGTTAAATCACCTAACCGTGCCATGCTTCGTGCGACTGGGATGACGGATGATAGTTTTGAAAAGCCTATTGTTGGGGTTATCTCAACTTGGGCTGAGAACACACCATGTAATATCCACTTGCACGGTTTTGGTCAAATTGCCAAAGAAGGTGTTAAAGACGCGGGTGCTTGGCCAGTTCAATTTGGTACGATTACTGTTGCAGATGGTATTGCCATGGGGACACCAGGAATGCGTTTCTCATTGACATCTCGTGATATCATCGCTGACTCAATCGAAGCAGCTATGGGTGGTCACAACGTTGATGCCTTTGTTGCTATTGGTGGATGTGATAAGAACATGCCTGGTTCTATGATTGCCATTGCTAACATGGATATTCCAGCGATTTTTGCCTATGGTGGTACCATTGCACCAGGTAACCTTAACGGTAAGGATATCGACTTGGTTTCTGTTTTCGAAGGTATCGGTAAATGGAACCACGGTGATATGACCGCAGAAGAGGTTAAAGATCTTGAATGTAATGCCTGCCCTGGCCCTGGTGGTTGTGGTGGTATGTATACTGCCAACACAATGGCGACAGCAATCGAAGTAATGGGGATGAGCCTTCCAGGATCATCATCTCACCCTGCAGAATCAGCTGAGAAGAAAGCAGATATCGAAGAAGCAGGTCGTGTAGTTGTTAAGATGCTTGAACTAGGTCTTAAGCCATCAGATATCTTGACACGTGAAGCCTTTGAAGATGCCATCACTGTCACAATGGCACTTGGTGGTTCAACAAATGCGACACTTCACTTGCTTGCTATTGCTCATGCAGCTAACGTTGATTTGACACTTGAAGATTTCAACGATTTCCAAGAGCGTGTGCCTCACTTGGCTGACTTGAAACCTTCAGGTCAATATGTCTTCCAAGATCTTTACAATGTTGGTGGTGTACCAGCCGTTATGAAATACCTTCTTAAGAATGGTTTCCTTCACGGTGATCGTATCACATGTACTGGTAAGACTGTTGCAGAAAACTTGGAGGCCTTCGATGATTTGACACCAGGTCAAAAAGTCATCATGCCGCTTGAAAATCCTAAACGTGCTGATGGTCCATTGATTATCTTGAAAGGTAACTTGGCTCCAGAAGGTGCGGTTGCCAAAGTATCAGGGGTTAAAGTTCGTAACATCACTGGTCCTGCTAAAGTATTTGACTCAGAAGAAGATGCCATCGAAGCAGTTCTTTCTGATGAAATCGTTGATGGCGATGTAGTTGTTGTACGTTTTGTAGGTCCTAAGGGTGGTCCTGGTATGCCAGAAATGTTGTCATTGTCTTCAATGATCGTTGGTAAAGGTCAAGGGGACAAGGTTGCCCTCTTGACAGATGGACGTTTCTCAGGTGGTACTTACGGACTCGTTGTTGGTCACATTGCTCCTGAAGCTCAGGTTGGTGGACCTATTGCCTACCTCCGTACAGGTGATATGGTTACAGTTGACCAAGATACCAAAGAAATTACGATGCACGTTTCAGACGAAGAGTTGGCGAAACGTAAAGCGGAAACTGAGTTGCCACCACTTTATAGCCGTGGTGTCCTCGGTAAATACGCTCACATCGTTTCTTCAGCGTCACGTGGTGCCGTTACCGACTTCTGGAATATGGATAAATCAGGTAAAGCCTAATGAAATGATATCAACAAAATCACACCGGACATTTGTTCGATGTGATTTTTTGATATTAATTTCTAAGACAGTTGTTGGCAGTGTGATGACAAGTAATGGTTTGTCTGTTGTTACTCTAGTAAAAAACCGGTTGGAAATGTCCAACCGGTTTTCCTTTTATTTTCCGCCTCGAGGTGAGATACCAAGAGCGATACGTCCATAACGACTGATGCGTGTCATCTTCCAGACCGGTGAATAAGTGGTTTCCACCTTGACAGAGTTAATACCGTCAATGGATTTTAGCTTTTCAGCGATTTCATAAGGCATAGTCTCTTCACAGCCACAACCAGTATCAGTAAAGGTCATAAGGAAGTAGCAGTGGCCATTTTCATCGACAGTGATTTCATAAATCAAACCAAGGTTGTAAATGTCTAGCTCAATCTCAGGATCGAATACAGTGGTCATTTGTTCGACGATTGGCTCTAAGAAGGGCTGGGCCAAATCATTGACCTTAATATCATCACGGAAGTTTTTCATAGGACTCATTCTTTCTATTTTGCTTTTGTTTATTATGGCATAATTTAAGGCTTTTTTCAATCTCGGATGGCAATATGAGGCTTTAGTAAGCGAGTAAAGTAACAATAAAAAAACTCCAACAGTCAAACCGTTGAAGATAATGTGATTTATGCTTCAATATCAAGTCGTTTTGCAACCAAGGTTGCTCGAATACCATCAAAAATTGGAGCAAGAATGAAAATCCCAAACCTTGTGGAATTGTTCCCACCATTCCTAGATACAACAGATCTGATACCGACCAAACCCAATTTGGAAGTACCGATTGTTTAAGTCAAGGACTTTCCCTCTATATACATTTATACCCACACCTAGTTTACCAAAAGCTTAGCTTCCTATCAAGTAAATTGTTTGAAGAGTGAAAGGAAAAAAGTCCTTCAGATATCCAGAATAACTAGTCAAATTGACAGAAAGGAGTGATTGTGATATTCTCATAGTAAGACATTTCAAGAGAAAATGAGGCTATTATGAGTATTGAAAAGACAGTCAGCGAGATTGCTGAAATCCTTGGTGTTAGTCGTCAAGCAGTCAATAATCGTGTCAAACAACTTCCAGAAGAAGATCTAGAAAAAAATGCTAAAGGGGTTACTGTCGTTAAACGCAGTGGCTTAATTAAGTTGGAGGAAATTTACAAGAAAACCATCTTTGACGATGAGCCAATCGATGAAGAAACAAAACAACGTGAGTTGTTGGAGATTCTTGTAGACGAGAAAAACTCTGAGATTGCCCGTCTCTATGCTCAGTTGAAGGCTAAGGACGAGCAGTTGTCTAATATGGATGATCAATTGCGTGTCAAAGACGTTCAAATCGCCGAAAAGGACAAGCAAATTGATCAACAGCAGCAATTGACCTTGACTGCTATGAAGGACAAGGAAGAGCTTAAGCTGGAACTTGATGAGGCTAAGGTTGAGGTTGATGAAGCCAAGGCCCAAGTGGAAGAAATCCAGACCAAACAAGAAGAAGCTTCTAAAAAAGGTTTCTTTGGACGTCTATTTGGAAAATAAAAAAGAAGCTGGGACTCAGTCTCAGCTTTAACTATTGTAGGAGATTAAAATGGAAAATTTAGAAACTTATATTGCCTTTGATTTGGAGTTTAACACAGTGGATGGTGTTAGCCATATTATCCAAGTATCGGCTGTTAAGCTGAACCAGCATGAGGAAGTGGACCAGTTTGATTCTTTCGTCTATTCGGATGTTCCTTTGCAATCCTTTATCAATGGTTTGACTGGAATTACAGCGGATAAGATTGCCAAGGCACCAAAGCTAGAGTCTGTTTTAGCGGATTTTAAATCATTTGTTGGTGACACTCCACTTATTGGCTACAATGCTCTTAAATCAGATTTGCCTATTCTAGCTGAAAATGGTTTAGACTTGGAAGAGCAATATGCTTTAGATGTTTTCGATGAGGCCTTTGACCGTCGTGCTTCTGATTTGAACGGTATTGTTAACCTCAAGTTGACAAGTGTGGCAGATTTCTTTGGAATCAAGGGACACGGTCATAACAGCTTGGAGGATGCTCGTATGACCGCACAGATTTACGAGAAGTTTCTCGAATTAGATGAGAATGCTAAACTTTTGGAGCAACAGGAAGAAGTCAGTAACAATCCTTTTGCTGCCTTAGGTTTGGGTGGCCTTTTCGACTAGGGATTTACAGAAGCTGTAAAGGTTGTAAAGAGTGATAGCTAACTTTTTCTGTAAGAAAAGAAAATCCTCTAGGGTTAGGGCTTGCATATTACCTAGCGTTATAAGGTAGAATCTAGGTATCAAGGGTGGCCAAGGTCCTCCTTTGATAGAAAATCTTAAAAGGAGGTGACTGAGATGTCGCAGTTTTCAACAGGGGAGTTGGCTAAGGCAGCAGAAGTGTCTGTTAGGACTGTCCAGTACTATGATCAACGAGGTATCTTGACGCCGTCTGAAGTCACAGAAGGTGGTCGGAGAATCTATTACGAATCAGACTTGGAACGCCTGCAAGTCATTTGTTTCTTAAGAGATTTGGATTTCTCAATTAATCAAATCAAAAAACTCTTGCAAGAGGAGAATAGGGAACAGGTTTTAGAGCTTTTGTTGACAGATCAAATCGAGAGCTTGGAAAAGTCTTCGAAGGAAATAGAGGTCAAACTAAAACGTGCCCATCACTTGCAAAAAGAAACTGCTAAGTGGCGTCAACTTTCACTAGAAGATTTGTCAGACATTTCACGTCTTATGGAAAATCAAAAATCATGGCGAAATTTGCAGTTGAGAATGTATGGGAGTATTGTTCTAATCTCCCTTCTTTATCTGGTAAGTCTACTGATAGTCATTTATTATTTTAAGGATCCTAGAGGTTTGTTTGTTGTCTGCCCCGCATTTATCATAGCCACAAATTTAGTGGTGTTTCACTATAGAAAGCAGTTCGAATACCTCTGTCCTAATTGTCATAAGGCTTTTGACCCTAGTTTTAAAGAGTTTGCTCTTGCAGGGCATACTCCTAGGACTCGTAAACTGACTTGTCCTCATTGTCATGTGAAGACCTACTGTCTAGAGTTGGCTAAGACTAAAACGAAATAAATTATTGAACATAAAAAACGCTTGAGAATTGCTTCTCAGGCGTTTTTAGCTTATTCAACTGAACTTAGGGCTTCAAGCATATTTAGTTTGGCAAGGCGTTTGTTAACGACGAAGCCAAGGATAATAAGAATGAAGCCGATAAGAACAGCTGGTAGAAGGTAAGTAGCCAATCCGATAGATGGATCAAACATGATACGATCTGGTGGAATGATGCTTACCATATATTGGTGGAGTGCTTGTCCAAGACCAAACCCTACGAAGATACCGATGATAGACAGGTAAATAGTTTCACGATAGATGTAGAGGGATACTTCATTATTGTAGAAACCAAGAACCTTAACGGTTGAAAGTTCGTGGATACGTTCTGAAACGTTGATGTTAGTTAGGTTATAGAGAACAACCACAGCAAGGAGAATGGAAACCGTAATCAAAATACCAATAACCTGTGTCAATGAATTGACCATAGTGCTGATTTGCAGTTTAAGGTTGTTGTTTTGAACAACACCGTAAACATTTGGTAAGTTGATGAATTTGGTTGCCATATTTTCAACATTTTGCTTAGTTGGTTCAGCGAGAGTAACAAGGTTGGCATTATTCACTGAAGGTGTTCCAAAAGCTTTTTGGTAGTAGCTAGCATTCATAAAGAGGAAATGCCCCATGTACATTTCAGTGATACCAGCTATCTTAATCTTGACAGACTCATCCTGACTGTTTTGCACAGTAATGGTGTCTCCAACCTTAAGGTTTAGGAGTTTTGCCATTTTTTCAGAGATAATTGCTCCGTCATTAGATAGCTTGAGAGTCTTATTGCGGTCTCGGTCATGTAAGCTAACGTAACTGTCAATGAGTTTTTCGTCACGGTCGTTAAAGACAAGGGTTGAGATTTCTTGGGTGTCCTTATTGGTACCAGCAATTTTTTGCAAGGTTTCAAAATGGACATTCAAGTATTCTTTGACGTCTTTGCTATCGAGGAGTTTAGTGAGTTCCTCATCCAGAGCACTTGACGCATTTGGTTGCTTGGCAACAATCATATCATAGTGAATGATGTCTTCAAACTGTTGCTGGTTAAGGTTAGATACAGAAGATCGAATTCCTAAACCTGCGAAGAGAAGTGCAATAGAACCTGCGACACCAAAGAGGGTCATAAACATCCGTTGCTTATATCGGAAAATATTACGCATGGTAACTTTTTCCGTAAAGCTGAGACGTTTCCAAAGCGGTGTGATGCGCTCTAGGACAATCTTAGCTCCTGCACGAGGTGGTTTTGGAAGGAGGAGTTGGGAAGGCTTTTCCCAGAGCTCTTTCTTGGCAACCACAAAGGCAGGTAGCACAGCAGATAAGAGACCTAAAAGGAAGGCCACAAGGGTAAGTCCTAAGTAGAAGTGCAATTCAAAAGCAGGAAGCTGCAAATCGCTCTTATAAGTGTTGTGAATTAGAATCGGAAGTAGTGTATGACCGGTAATAACACCTGCGGTTGTACCAGTAATACTCGTTATCAAGCCATAAATGACGAATTTATGGATAATTCGCGAATTACTGTAACCTAGGGCGTTGAAAATACCAGCCTTACCACGCTCTTCTTCAACAAAGCGTCCCATAGTTACAAAGGTAACCAAAGCTGCCATAAAGTAGAGAGCGACAGGGAAGATGTTACTTACATCGTGAATGATGTTAATATTACTTTCATAAGCAACATATCCCTCGGAACCCGGAATCTCTCGACGTGAGTAGAATTGATAGCTAGGCGCTGGTAAATTATCAACCATTGCTTGACTTTCTTCGAGTTCTTTTTGCTTGGCTTCAATCTTGGTAGTAGCTTCTTTGACATTAGCAGCTTCAGCAGCGTTGCTTGTAGCCATTTGCTGGGTCTGTGCGAGGGCTGTTTCAAGTTCTTGTTTAGCTTGAGTAATTTGAGCTTGAGACTGAGACTTGATCTCAGTTAGGCGTTTCTCAGGTTCATCTTTAAAGAGTTTCTTAAGTTCAGCCTTTCGTTCAGAAATCTTATTTGCGTATTCCTCACTAAAAGGACTAACATTTTCCAAATCCTTGTAGCGGATGCGGGCAATCATGTAATCATTAGAGGTGAAGTCCGTCTCTGGAACAATGGCGTAGCCATCTAGTTTCCCCGTACCAGCGCTGGCATTACCAAGACGGTTCCTAGAGAGAAGTTCAGAGGAATTAACAAAACCAGTAATGGTATATGTTTGTTCCTTTAACTGTTTTTGCCCTGAACTATCTACTGGCTCAGAAAAGTTAATTTTATCTCCGACGCTATATTCTTCTTTATAAGTTGAGGAAAGAGCGATTTCCCCGTCTTTAGTAGGAAGTTTCCCCTCAATAAGGTCGTAAGTGGAGATTTTCTTAGGTTTAGAGAAGATACGAAATGCCGTATTCGTTCCCTTGACGACAGCATCTTTGAAATAACCATACTCGATGTCTACATTCTTCTTTTTAATTGTATTGAGAAGGTCCTGATCGGTTTGGTTGATACTGTAAGTACTGATTAAGCTCAAGTCAGCTGTTTGATGCGTCTTGAAGAAGTGTTCCCCAGTTTTCTTCATATTAGGAGAAGTTACTTTAAGACCAATCAAGGCAAAGGATCCCAGTGCCATAAGTAAGGCAATAGAGAGCATACGCCCTTTAGAAGCTACAAAGGTTCGCCAAACATCTTTCCAATAAGTTGTTTTTTTCATGACGTTGCTCCTTTCTAGTATTCCAAGTCCTCGATTTTTTGTGGATTAGGATTAAGTTCCACACTCTTAATCTTGGCATCGTGCATTCGAATGACACGATCGGCAATTGGAGCTAGAGAAGCATTATGGGTCACGATAATAACAGTTGTTCCCTGTTTGCGAGCCATTTCTTGAAGGAGGGTCAGGATTTGTTTCCCTGTTTGATAATCCAGAGCCCCCGTTGGTTCATCACAAAGAAGAATCTTTGGATTTTTGGCAACGGCGCGTGCAATAGCGACACGTTGTTGCTCCCCACCAGATAGTTGTGATGGGAAGTTGTCTAAGCGGTCTCCCAAACCGACTTCGACGAGTGTTTGAGTAGCATCTTTAGCGTTTGGAACGATTTCAGATGCTAGTTCGACGTTTTCTCTGGCCGTAAGGTTAGAAACTAAGTTGTAAAATTGGAACACAAAGCCAACGTCCTCACGACGATAGGTTGTAAGTTCTTTGGCTGTGTATTCAGAGATATCCTTACCATCAATAATGACGCGGCCTTCGTCATTGGTGTCCATACCACCCAAGATGTTAAGAACGGTTGATTTCCCAGCGCCAGAGGCACCAAGAATAACAACAAGCTCCCCTTTTTCGATATCAAAGCTTACGTCGTTGTTTGCGATAATTTCCAGATCACCGGTTTTATAGCGTTTATAGCTATGCTTCATTTGAATATAAGCCATGAATTTCCCTTTCATACGAAAATAATGATGCTGATAATTACCTATCCTTCCGTACTCTATTGTAACGGATTTTCCTTGGAATATCTAGGTTTTGAGGCAAAAAAAGGTTTAAAAGTGGAGTAGCTCTTCTTACATGTGACAGAAATGTGGACGAAGCGCTTACATATGAGAAAATACTATTTCAAATGAGCTTTGAGTAAGGTGAAGATTTGGTGAAATAGTTATAAAGTTAGGTTATTTTTAGTCTTTTACGGAGTGGATATACTATTTTTTTCAATTTCCATAATTATCGGAGAGTTTAGGTCGGTAAATACTTCATCATAGGGGGTGCCAAAGGAGATCTAGTTTTCCGTCAAAGTTGATGATAGATAAAGAGTTTTTTCATAGTTTCTAGCAATGACGTATCCAGAATACGGACATTTTTTTGAATTTGGAGGATAGATTTTCTATATGGGGAAAGTTATTTATGGGGAAATAGAGGGCTTTTCGTAATGATTTTTTGTGTGTTAGTTATTTTTAAAGAAGTTGTAAACACCTTAAAAATATATATCTAAATGAGAGATGTGCATCTTTAAGATTAGTTGTTTATTATGGGGTGTTCCATAAAGTTACCCTTAAATCCTTTTGTTGTGGTATTTTTTGACTAATAGAGAAATTCTAGTTCCTAATCTTATTTTAGGATATTTAGAATTCGACTTCCTGTCTCAAGAATTCTTTTTTATAGTTACATTTAAAGTGTTTTGACAAAATTTTCTTATCCGATAAAATTTTTTTGGAGATAAGTCAGCAAAAGTGCTTTCTGAAGAATCTGTCTAAAAAACAACTATTATTTCCCTAAGTACTACTTAAAGAAATTACCATTTGCATAGCGTTAAAAAGCTAATCTGATAATAGATTAGCATCAATTTTAAGACATGAAGTTGTCATTTATTTAAAATGCTTAAAAATTAAAGAAACGCTTGAAATCAAGGGGGTTGCATGCTAAGATTGTTATCTGGGTGAAGGGTTGGTCAAACAGCTCAACCAATCTTTTACCTCCTACAGCAGTAAATAGGACGCCTTGTTAGCCAGTTAGAGCTAACCAAATAAATAGTGAGGGATTTATGATTAAGAACAAAGATAATGGTTTTATCGGCAAAGCAATAATCAGCTTGATTGCTACTTTGGGGACTCTGGCTCTGTTTATGGGTACCAGTGGGGCCTCGGCTGACGTCAAAGAAACTCCTAAACTTGATTTAGATGCCAATATGACTAAGGTTCAAACCGTTAGTGATGAGGACTTGAAGAATCATGATGGACAAGCTCAGGATACGAAGAAGCAAGAAACACCTGGACAAAAACAGCCAGAAACTGAAGAATCTAAGACTACAGATGAGGAAACTCCTGACTACATCGTTATCACCGAGGTAGTGGATTCGTCGGAGCATAAGCAGGACTCTAATCAAGTGGTTGATGGAGTAGCTCAAACGCTTGACCCAGACTTGTTGAATGAGATTTTAGCTCAAACTAGCGAGGTTGGAGAATATCAGATTTATGTCAAGAATGATGATGAACTATTAATCTCAGGACCTGTACCTTCCCAAACAGCGAATGAGGATGTGAATTACCCTACTTTAGAAAGTTCATTGGATTCAGCGAGTATCTACTTAGGTCAAAAGAATCGCTATAAATTGGCAAACGAAGAAGACGCACAGTCAGGTCTTGCTTTGGTTGAAGAATAAAATTTTTATATGACTAACACAAAAAGACTTGGATTTCTTGTCCAAGTCTTTTGTATGTTATGACTGAGTTGCTAGATGAGTATATAGAAAAAGGAACCGTGAGATTCCTTTTCATTTTTTAGAATGGCAATTTACCTGCAAAGGCACCCATTGATTTTTTAGTCGCTTCGTCAATTTGTTCAAGAGCATTGTTAAGTGCTTGAACAGTCATATCTTGGAGTGTTTCCACATCATCAGGATCTACGACAGCATCAGAGAAAGTGATGTTAACTACTTTTTTGTCACCAGTTAATTCAGCAACTACCAAGTCTTGTGCTGATTTTCCAGTGAAGGTTGTAGCAGCCAACTCAGCTTGGCTTTTTTCCATTTGTTTCTGAAGCTTTTGAGCTTGCTTCATCATGTTTTGCATGTTCATCATAATATTTTCTAGATTCCTTTCATATCAAGGGTTTAGCCCTTGTTTCTTAAATTTTACTGCCCACTTCTGCCCAGAAATAAGTAGTATAAAAATCTTAACTATTATACCATGTTTAGCTTGATTAACAAAGTAAGGAGAAGTATTGGGGGAATTTGTTAAGACTTGATTTTTTCTTGTTCATAAAACTGTTAGATCAGTTACAAAGCCACTAATCCTTAAATTATGAGACTTGTTAAAAATAGTGTACAATGGTTTATTGTTAATCCGGTCAAAAATTCGATTGGAGATAGAAAAAGAAAGAGAAGACAGTAATGCAAAAAAGAAATATTTTGGGGCTCTTTGTAGGACTAATTATAGGGCTGTATACAGTCTTAGGAATGAGCCTATTTATCTTTATTAATTTAAAATTTAACTCTGTTTATTATGCTCAGCATATCCCTCATAAGGAGGGGACAGAACCGGACATCATTATGCTGATGGAGAATATGGGTTGGGCCTATACACCGGAAATAGAAGGTATTAGCTATGATGAGGACGGGTCGTACGCTATAACTAGAGAAAAAGGAACTAAAACGTCTGTATTAGATCTTACAGGTGATACTCTATTTTTTCATTCGGAGTCAGATGATATGTATCTTCTTAATCGTAATTTTTCTATCCAAGATGCTTTTGACAAACGTTATCACAAGATTAAATATAATCAACGAAAAGTTCAAAAAGAAATTAGAGAAACTGTTCAACCTGTGATTGATGCTCAACCAAAACCATTAGTCAATCTTCAGTGGTTGTTTAATTTATAAAAGTAGGTTTAATTAGAGAATAAGAAAGAGAAGATGACAATGCGAAAAAGAAATATTTTGGGGCTCTTTGTAGGATTAATTATAGGGCTGTATACAGTCTTGGGAATGAGCCTGTTTACCTTTATTAATTTAAAATTTAACTCTGTTTATTATGCTCAGCATATCCCTCATAAGGAGGGGACAGATCCGGATCTCGTTATGTTGGTAGAGAATATGGGATGGATTTATACACCGGAGATTGATGGTATTCGATATGACGATGATGGAACAAATGCTATTATAAATACTAAAAGCAAATCTTTTTTAACAAAAAGTTCAGGAAGCTTTTTATATGATAAAGATAATATGACTGTCGGTTTTGACAGTACGTTTAGATTTGATCACGTCAGTTATTTTTCAGAAGAAGCAAAAAGAATTCAAGTTAATGAATCGAAAATTAAACGAGAGATTAGGGAAGATTTTTCCCCAATTATGAAGGCTCAAACAAAACCTTTTATCAATCTTCAGTGGTTGTTTAATTTAGTTTATCAAAGTAGGTTTAATTAGAGAAAAAGAAAGAGAAGATGACAATGCGAAAAAGAAATATTTTGGGGATTTTTGTAGGACTATTTATAGGGTTGGTTACAGTCTTAGGAATGAGCCTATTTATCTTTATTAATTTAAAATTTAACTCTGTTTATTATGCTCAGCATATTCCTCATAAGGAGGGGACAGAGCCGGATATCGTTATGCTAATGGAGAATAATGGCTGGATTTATACACCGGAATTAGATGGTATTAGCTATGATAAGGACGGGACGTATGCTATAACTAGAAATAAAGGAACGAAAACGTCTATATTAGGTTTTTCAGATGGTACTCTAGTCTTTTACCCGGACTCAGGTGAAAGTTATATTTTTTATCGTAATTTTTCTCTCCAACATGCTTTTGATGAACATTATCATAAGATTAAGTATAATCAACGAAAAGTCCAAAAAGAAATTAGAGAAACTGTTCAACCTGTGATTGATGTTCAACCAAAACCATTAATCAATCTTCAGTGGTTGTTTAATTTAATTTATAAAAATAGGTTTAATTAGAGAATAAGATAGCATATTTATCTCAACTTGATTTAAAAGCTGTTTAAAGTTCTCCCCTTGTTTTCTCGGTTCATAGATAAGATCTTTATCCTCATAAGTCATTTTCATAACAAAAACACCCACCCTAAAGTTAGATTTCATTTGTCTAACTTTGGGGTATTTTTATTGTGAGCCTCTTTCTTTTGCGTTGATTCGTGCTGAACCCTTATTTACCTCAGTAAAAATAAAGAAAAAAATATCTCTTGGCCAGGACCGTTAGTTATGGTAGTGTAAAATAAGTTTTGTAAACACAAAAAGGAATAAATCCGTTATAGTAGAGTTGCGAAACATTACTAGACAGCAGATTATAAACGAAAACGCTTTGCAGTTTGCAAAGTGTTTTTTTACGGTTAGAGGATAGGTGCTAATTCTTCCGAAATAAAAAGTAGTAGAATTGAAAATTATAAGGATGTGGGACTAGGATGTTTTACTTAAATCTCACTTTTGATAGTCAGTCCCTATTAATCTGGAGAAATTTTCATTTGAAGAAGATGAGTGAAAAATGTCTGTATATAGTATAATGATTTTAGAAGAGTTTGAGTCATGGAATTGGGAACCTTGAAAAATAAATTAATACAGAGGGAGGCAACAGTGACATGAAGTCGAAAAGATATACAATTATTGGAATAGTTGCCTTTGTGAGTTTAATTTTCTTTGTAGTAGTGATTTTTTGTGGAAAAGGGCATCAGTGGAGTAATAATGTCGTACAAGGATTTAAATCGCTTGGTCTTAAAGGTAATGTAAAAGTAGTTAGGACATATAAAGAAATTGAAGCATTTCACGGTACTGTTGTTGAAGTGAATTATACTGAGAGATTTTCTGATGGATATTTTTTAGATAAGAATCTTAGAGCAGATATACGGGAATCTAATGGTGAGCATATTTCAGATTTTTATCCTCCGTTATCTACAAAGATCGAAGCATTGCTCAATGACAAGGAAAAAGACTTGTTTGATACTGTTAAATTTAACGAGTTTAGCTTCTTGTTAGATGTTTATAAAATGAGACCGGGTTTTCAACGAGAAGAAGATAAAATCAAAAAAGACGTTGCCAATAAAATTAATAAACTATTTGATAGACAAGTGACGTTTGATTATAGTTATAAATTTGAGCCAGTATCTAGAGAAAAAATCTACGCTACTATTCTTTCACAGGCAGTCAGGAATCGTGATAATGGAGACTTTGAAGCGGCTGGCTTTTATAATATTAGACCTAAAAATTTAATGAAGAGTAAAGCAGTGAGTCTTCATTTGGATTGTATTTTTGCTTCTCTGAATCCTAACGCTAGCAAGTCATCTTCGAGAGAGCATATCGATTATTTTAAAACGAAACTCTTATCTTTGCCCCAAGGCTCATTTTCTGATGGAATCTATGAAATACGTGGTAATTATTATAGTGAAGAAGGGGAAAGTATTGATGTAACTTGTATATTTGTTGTTGAAGGCGGTGTTGGTCACTTTGAAGAAGATAAAATGAACTAAAAACAGAAAATACATCTGAATGAAATTTGGTATAAAAAGTATCTATACTTGCGTCGTCACTTAAAAGATATTTACTATTGTGACAGTAATCAAGGGGTTAATATAATAAATAAAACAATAGAGATGGGGGATTGACTTTGATAAAAAAACTACTAAGGGTATCCTTAATATCTGTATTACTAATACTTTTGTTAATATCTATATTTAAATCAATCGATAACAGGAATAGGACTTATGATAGTGAATTCATAACTTCATTGGCAAAAGGATTGGATGAACGTTGGAAAGTTAATGCCCAAAAGGATGATGATGAAAAGGAAATTGAAGACTATAAATCTTATATAGATTATGAACTAATTGAAATTGAACAGTATAAAAATAGGAAATTTAAAAATCCTAAGTTAAAGAGATTAGCTAACACATATATTAGCATCCAAAGGAATGAAAGAGAAGCGATAGAAAATCAAAATTTTGTGGATAGTACTTTTGTAAGTGAATGGAATCAATACCAAAATAAACGTTTTGAATTGCTTCTAGATATTAACTCAATAGTTGAAATTCCTGTTCAGGATAAAAACATTCTAGATAGTATATTGAAATCTGGTAAAGCTGTGAAAGAATTTAATAGAGTTTACGGAATATTAGTAGATACTTTTGATCCCAAAAACTTCGTAGTTGAAGAGGTCACAGGTGTATCGGGAAAAGAGAAGCGCTACATAGGGGATTTTGAAAATACTACAGGTCATTACATCAATTACATAGATATTAGCATTGATTTTTATGATGAAAATGATAAAGTTTATTCTGGTTTTCGGTTTAACACAAGATATGTATGGGAAAATGGAACTAAAAAAAGCTTCGAATTCTCGATTCCAGATTCAGATACGAGGTTCAAATATTTTAAGGTCAATTTGGGTGAAAAAAGTTTTAGCTTTGAGTAGATTTTCTATTTTATAGAAGGGTAGACAATAGTGTTTCAACTAAGTTCTAAAAATAGATAGTTATGCAAAAAAGAGGTATAAAAATACCTCTTTTTGTTCACTCTTCAATTATGCTGTTACTGTCCATTTACTGTCCTATATAGTGTAAAATATATAAAAGTTGTTAAGTTTACTAGTAGTTAAATCCCTTAAAATCAGTATTTATGATGATAACAAGCCTAAAAAATTCTTGGAACAAGTTTTGCATGGTTTAACAGTGGTTGATGAGTTAGGGACAAGTTTTTCCTATGAACGGGATAATCCTAAAGTAAAGCGAAATTTTACTTTATGCCATGAGTTAGGACACTTTATTTTGGATCATGAAGGGGCTTATTTTGCGGAGTCTGTAGATAATCAAGAGGACATCTTAGAGCGAGAGGCAAATATATTTTCTGCTGTAGTACTAATGCCTGACATTGTCCTTCTGTCAAAAATATACTATAATTGCGAGACCTTCCATCAAATACAAAATAGTCTCGAAGTTTCAAAACAGGCTTTATTTTTTCGTCTTTTAGACTTTCTACGGGAATATTATCCTGGTAAAGGTAGTGAAATCAAACAAGCAGTTGAGGCTTATATTGAAGGGAAGAACGCTTCCATTTTTCGTTTGTTTCATAATATTAGAGAGCAAATCATCAAGGAGTTTCATCAGTTTCAACCTTCCCTTATTAATCGGATAAAGCAAAGAATTAGTAATGTAGGTTTTGTAACAAGTCAAGAATACCCAGATTTATTGAATCAAGATAACTGGAAAGAAATCAAGGAGGAATGTATTAATTTAAAAACGTGGCTTATTTATAATAAAGGAAAGTCGATTGCGTATGTTTGGGATAAAGAAAAATTCTCAGATAAAGAGGCAAGGAAAAAAGCAGAAATAAAATTACTATTAATGTGAGGTGGAGTTATGTATCAACCAGAAAAGTTGAAAGCTCGAAGAAAAGAGCTAAAAATGACTCAAAAGGAGATAGCAGATCGATTAGGAATCAGTTATCAAGCCTATTCTGCATGGGAACGTGGAGTAAAAAAACCATCTAGAAAAAAAGTGAAACAGTTGGAGCAGATTCTAAACGTCCCAAAAGATTATTTTACAGAAATTGAGATTGTTCGTCTGTATAATACATTGTCAAATAAAGGTAAAGATCAAGTAGTAGAATATACTCGTAACTTGGTGCAAAAAGAGAAAACTCAACAAGTAGTATCAGTTTCAGAAAATCTCTATGAGTACCATGTATACGAAAAAATGTCTGCTGGTATTGGTACATCAGTTTATGATAATCGAAATTACGACACTGTTTATTTCAATGAAGAACTAGCTCATGATTTTGCCTCTTGGGTATCTGGAGATTCTATGGAACCTAAATATCAAAATGGTTCAGTAGCTCTTATCCGTGAGACAGGTTTTGATTATGATGGAGCAGTATATGCTGTAGTATGGAACTTTCAGACCTTTATCAAGAAAGTCTACCGTGAGAAAGAGGGGCTACGCCTAGTTTCTATTAACAAGGCTTATAAGGACATCTATATTTCTTATGATGAAAACCCTCGTATTGTGGGTAAAATTGTAGGAGACTTTATGCCATTAGAGGTGTAAGTTAGGAGAATACCATGGGAATGACGTATAAAGCAAAATTAGAAAAAGCTAAAATGAGGAATATCACTATCCCCTCAGAAATTTTGGGAAAAGATATTGTGGGCATATATAAGTTTTTTGCCATTTTAGAAGATGAAAAAGTCTGTTTTTATATTGGAAAATCAACTAATATCAGAGAACGATTGTTGTCTTCAATCGGCCATATTCATTTGTTTTTTAAAGAATCAGAGAAGTTAGTACCATCTGAAATTAAATATTATCTTGATCAAAATTATGAGATTTTAGTTGAAATAGAAGAGGTTGATTACTTCGATACGGACTTTAGCAGAGCATCTCATCGACTTTCTTTGGCTGAAATAACTGAAATTGTTAAATATCAAAGTATGGGACAATGTTTGAAGCAATTACCAGAAGGCATAGGAAAAGGTGAAAGGGAATATTGGGAAAACAACTATAAAAGATATAGATAATGGGCTATTTTGATTGTTCACGGGAACCAAAATCTGATATTGCTTTTGTGGATATGAGATCTTTCTATACTAGTGTTGAGTGTGTGGAACGTGGATTGCATCCTTTAAGGAGCTCGATTTGTGTGATGAGTAGATTAGATAATTTAAACGGACTTATCTTAACCTCCTCTCCAATGTTCAAGAAAGTCTTTTGAGCACCACAAGAGGCGAAGTCACAAACTCCGCCTCCTTCTACATATTTTTTGTTGTAATAGCATATTTTATTTGAAATATCAAGACTTGTGCTTGATAAAGCTAGAAAACTTACCCTTTTCCAGCAAGAATATCTGATACTTTATACAATCCTGGGGAATATGTCCGACCAAATAGTTTTTTCGTCAAGGTATTAAACGTATAATGGTCATCTAAAATCAAGACTTCGTCATACGTCTTTAAGAGTGCAATAAAGTCATCGTCTGTTAAATTGGAATTATCTCTAGTATCGATATTTTTATTGCTGAGGTAATAACTTGTTGCGCTGTCTCTGTATGATGCCATTAAATCTAAAAATTTTTGGTCAACCGACACAAAATTTTCTCTGGCATCAACATTGACATCCCACAGATAATAACGACTAGCATATTGGGCAAAATAATTATCTACATTCTCCTTATCTGCTGTTACAACCAAAATTCTATCCGTTGACGAATTACTCTGACTTCCAGTAAACTGACGAATTTCTTTTGCGACCTCGTTTGTTTCCTGATTGTTATTGTAAACAATGCCATTATTTTCTGACAAGAACATTCCAATGGCATAAACTGTCAAAACAAGGCTCGCGTATTGGTACAAGCGTTTATTAAATAAGCTCTTGTAAGACCTAGCATTACGTTTACTAATGATTTTTTCATACAGGCCCTTGTCCATTACCCATGCTAAAGCCATGGTCAAACAACCAAAAGCAAAGATAACGATGCTCGAAGCATAGCGCTCAAATCCTGCTAATTCTAACGCTTCATCAGTCGGCATTGCTGTCAGATACATGAGTAAAATGCCAATATAGTAAGTCACAATCGAAATATCAACAAATCCCCAAGTCAACAAGACAAATTTCTTATATTTCAAACGAATGCCAATCACAATAAAGGCAATCAGCATAATCAGATTGATTATCAAAATTCCATTGCTTGCCAAACTGTCAAACGTAAACACCGATTTGACAAAAAGAGTGATAATTTTTTGTGGGACGCCTGACAGATTTCCAGTCAATACCTGACCAAGTTCTGACATGGACACCGCATGCTTGGCACTTGAGGCATTTGGGAAATTATCCGTCACATGCTTTTGCCAAATAACAAAAGGAAGACAGCTGACTAGCAAGGTCATTATGAGCAGCACTAGTGCTTTTAAACGTGCTCTTTTACGAACAAGTAAACGCACAATACAAACCACATAAACTACTAAAACGAGAGCGACAAAGAAAAGTCCATCTACTTTGACGATACTTAATAATCCAAGAATTACCGCCGTATTTAGCGACAAAAACCAGAAACGATTACGATAGACAAAACAACCTGCTATGGCTGCCAAGGCCAAGGCCGGAAGCAGAAAATCAACCAGCAAATTATTTAATCGAATAGCAACGTTGAACGTATTAAAAACAGCAAACGAAGCAAAAATCATGCTAACCATTAAGACACGTCGATCATCACGAAGTGCCGCAAACATGGCATAAAGACTGGAAGCAATCAAGAAGAATTGCCCGACCAACATACTACCTTCTGAAAAGCCTACGATAGTCGTGAAAAAATAAATGAAAAGTGAACTTCCAACAGGATAGGTATAATAACTAATAATCGTATCCTGCTGTGTTGGCAAAGCATTATTGATATGGAAAAATTTTACAATCGTTGCCCAATGCGTAAAATTATCATAATGTAAAAGCGGTGAATGCCAGAGCGTTATTCCAAACAAAAGCAAATAAGCCATCATTCCAAGCGCAATATAATCAAGTCTCCTAAAGCGATATTTCTTTTTCCATACCGCCCAAAGATAATAAAGACTCAAAAGACAGCCCAAAACAGAAATGGCATACACGGTCTGCAACATAAAGCCTAACAAACTACCAAGGTACAATACCAATGTAATGACTGAAAATGTAAACACCCATGTCAGACGGCGATTCATCTTCACAGTATTACGGAAAAAGGCATTGTACCCCATGGTAATCACAAAGAACAACAGTAATCTAGCAATACTAATCATACTCTCCCTCTCCATTCATTTGCTAAGGCTTTAAAAGCAGGTAAGCTATCCAAATCCGCTAAATTGGTAACTCGATAAAGCGATTCGTCTCTATCAGTATCATAGGACACAAAAGTCAACTGAATTGGCAAATCTTTGTAGGTAAATGCGACATTCGGTTCTTTTTTAGTATTTGTCAATTTTCCAGAAAATGTCATGTAATAATAATCTGTCTTTCTAAGCTGGCATTTTTTTCCAGCAACCTGAACCTCTTCATTGACACGAACTTTCGGAAAAGCTACTTGGTCATAGGCTGAAACAGGACGTTCATTATTTTGGAAACGTTGACTAAAGTTCTCAAATAAATCATCCCATGTTGTCATCCAAGGGTCTTTTTCCTTCGGAAGATTGTAATTAATGCGGTCATAAATGTACTGATAAAATTCGCGCTTATCAGCTTCAGGAACTTCTGAAAATTGAACGCCGTAGCGCCAACCATTATCAATCGCAAAAACACGAACAACATGACCTTTTACCCTCGCATGGTAATCACGTGATTGCAAATTAAGCGTCAGTTCTTTTTCTTTCGGCAAATACAATGGTAAATCCGTATAGAATGAAATCCCCGTTTCTGAAATATCACAGACTCTCACTTGGTAAGAATCATCATCAACCTCAATAACCATAGCTTCATCAACAGTAAAACGCTCACTTGAGCGATAAATCGGACGACCAAGCGCACAGAAAATCGCAAAGGTCAAATTGATGATATGATAAATCAACCAAAAACTGATAATACTTCCATAAAAAAGCTCTGAACCAAATTTTCCATAGTTAAAAGTCACCAAACCATAAACGGCTAATCCCCATAAAACAAGATAAGGAAGCGCATAAAGGTACAACGTCCACGACGTATAATTTCCCTTACGTGTCACCTTAAATTTTTTATTGCTAATGCCAAAGGACTCCAACATCATGGGAATAAACAAATACGGAGCAAAAATCGTTTCCACAATTTCTCCCCAAACCTGTGTTTGGTATTGTTTTGAGACTTCTCGCATTGACAAGCGTGTCAAGGCGAAACTTGGCAACCAGAATAGGAACAGTAGCCAGATATTTGACACCACCACACGCACATGGAAAACCGTATATAAAATCGGTGCCAAGATATACAATAACCGTCTAAAGAAAGACCACCAATAAAGATAGCCATTAATATAAACAATTCTTTGCCCCATTGTCAATTTGGGATTAAAGAAGATATTCATATTGTAGCTACTGCGAATAACGCCACGTCCCCAGCGCACGCGCTGTTTGATGACACTCTTCAAATCTGTCGGCGTTAACCCGCTAGCCATTGGACTTTTCGTCGAATAATTTACATAACCAGCCGCATTTATCCGAACACCTAGCTCGAAATCCTCCGTAATGGTATCTGTCGGAAAACCACCAACATCTTCAATCGCCTTGCGGAAAATAAGCGTATTAGACCCCGTATAAAGCGCTGCACCGTGCGAATTATTGAAAACATTAATTTCTTTGGAAAAGAAATCTTGTTCGTTTGGTAAGGTTGATTCTGAAAACAAGTTAAATTGGAAAATATCAGCATTGTAAAAACTTTGTGGCGTTTGAATCAAACCAACTTTTGACTTATCATAATCGTCACCATTTTCATAAGCCTCAACTTGTTCAACAAAATAAGGCACAGTTTCCAACAGGAATTCACGATAAGGAATCATATCCGCATCAAATGTCGCCACCAAAGGTGATGACGTCTGACGTAAAGCATTATTGTAGTTTCCTGATTTGGCATCTTTATTATCCGCCAAACCAAAATAACCAACACCAAGCTCATCAGCCAATTTGGCAACTTCTAGACGATTGGTATCATCACAGACGTAGATATGCACCTTAGACTTATCAGGATATTCCATAAAAGTGCAGGCATTAATCGTCTTATAAAGCAACTCTGGATCCTCATTATGCGTTGCAATCAAAACATCCACATCTGGGTAACGCTCCTTAGCAATCTCAGGCTTTTCAAGCTCAAAGTCCTTTTGCTTATTCCAAATGAGAATGTAGCCTGTAATGGCTGAAACTACCTCACTTCCCCACAATAAAATCCCAAAGATCAGCGCAAACCATGAATCATGCCACGGGATAGTCGCCACCAAACGCCAAGTTAAATAAAAGGCAGTCGTTACAAATGCAACGAAATAGAGTATCCTCTTACTAGTCTTCATTCTCACCTCCACTAAAAATCAAATGTTTTTGCACAAAATAACTGACAATGAAAAGTGTACCGTCAACTAAAATCTTCACCAATGAAATTGGCAGCGTCGTCAAGGCATTTCCTAGAACTGTAACCAATAAACTTGACAAAACAATCTGTACTACCACCAAAGTGAAGTATTTTATCGCACTATTTGATTGACCTCGTTTAAAGACCACCTTACGATTCAAGGTGAAATTAACAACAGATGATATCACACGCGCTAAAATCGAAGCTAACGTCACCGCACTAAAACTTAATCCATTAAACAAAGAAATTAAAATCGTAAAAGCAACAATATCAACCAAGAAGGAAAACAATGATGAAAAAATGTACTTGAAGAAAACCTTGTAAATTCTAATCGAGTCACGAATCACATCAAAATGCGACGACTGATTTTCATCCAAATAAATCGTTGCAATGCCAACTTCACAAATCGGAATATTGTCCTCTTTTGCCTCAAGTAACATATTCATCTCAAATTCATACCGTTCACCTTCCACGGTTAAGAGTTTTGGCAACCATGACATAGGAATCACACGAAGCCCCGTTTGCGTATCAGAAACGTTCACACCTGTCATAGCCCCCAAGACGTCTCTTGTCAATAAATTTCCAAATTTACTACGTAAAGGAACAGATTTTTCAAATGTTCTAACACCCAGCACCAAACTATCAGGATGTTGCAAAAATTCAGCCAAACATTTCATCATGTCTTCGTAGGTGTGTTGACCATCAGAATCAATCGTCACAATTCCTTTGGCATTAGGAAAATTGTCCAAAGTATATGAAATAGCCGTTTTTAAAGCACGACCTTTTCCTTTATTATCAGCATGTCTTTGCAAATGACAAGCATAGTTACTCTGCGCTATTGCAAATAACGGTGCAAAATCAGCTCCACTACCGTCATCGACTAGAATAATGTCAAACATTTGATTTTCCTTATCCCGAATATTTTTCAAAAGTTCCAACAAACGGTCATCAGGTTCATAGGCAGGAATGACAATAACAACATCTTGAAACATCATCGACGTTCTCCTTTTTGACTTTTATTTTCGTACATTTTCTTATCAGCTATTACAAATAACGGTGCAAAATCAGCTCCACTACCGTCATCGACTAGAATAATATCAAACATCTGATTTTCCTTTCTGACTTTTATTTTCGTACATTTTCTTATCAGCTATTGCAAAAAAATCAACGAAGTTTTTATGTGATTGATAAGAGTCCGTATAAGCACCTAAAGATGCTGTAATCCCCATATCTTTGAGAGTCATTTCTGCTTGAACAAGTTTTATTAAAAATTCAGCTTGATTTTCAGAAACTCCAGGGAGTAAAACCGCAAATTCATCTCCACCTAACCTTGCTATTACAGCACTTTCAGGCATTATCTTCGTTAAAATATCACCAAATTCAATTAGAATCTTATCTCCCGTAGCATGTCCAAAGGTATCATTTGCTTCCTTGAATTTATCCAAATCAGATATAATAACCGTAATTTGTTCTTCTTTACGTGTCAGACATTCCTCAAAAGCAAGCTCAATATATCGTCGATTATGAACCCGTGTTAAAACATCTTCGTATGCCATCCTCTGTATTTCAAGTTCATGAAGTCTCTGCTCTGTAACATCAAGAACAAAACAAAAAACACCAATCACTTTTTGGCGATTGTTATAAATGGGAGAATACATATTTTGCCAGTAAAGCGTTTTGTCGCCTGTCTTAATAGTATCCATAAATATAAATGTTTCACCCTTTTTCGCACGATCAACATTTGCTTTTAAACGCGCAGCATCTTCACTATTAAGATAATTCATTGGAAAGTCACCAATTTTGGGAGTGAAATAAAAGATTTCTTCCATGAGCCGAATATCATTCTTATTAACCGCAATAAAACGATAATCTAAGTCTACAGCATAGACGTTAATAAGTTTCGAACTCTGTAAGATAAAGTGGGATAGCATATGCTGTCTTCGATTAAGGTAAGATGCTAGGGTCCAAAGAACTAGTATTCCTATAAAGATTGCTAAAACGATGGGATTATCATGGTCAATCAAAACATCATCATACACTAAGCGCATTAATAACATTAACGCAGCAAAAATACTTAAGTATGTTAACAATCTTTGATGCTTGATTAAAAAATCACTTACTTTTCCTAATACCATTACAGTCTCACCATTCTAAGTAGTTTTAATACCTTCAGCATCCAAACCATCTGTCACAAAACGTCCTGTAAAACCACCGATGAAGCCCGTTGCAGTATTATCAACACCTAAGCGTTGCAAAATACGACTAACATTAATACCCTTACCGCCAGCGAACTTATCATCACTCTCCATACGGTTAACTTCACCAATCTCTACTTTATCGATACGAACAATGAAGTCGATTGATGGGTTTAGCGTCACAGTATAAATCATACTTCAATAACCCTCGTTTTCTCTTTTAATTATTTAAGGAGCCCTTCTTCCGAAGCATTTGTGATTATGGTTACTTTCTCAACCTCGGCTACCTTAGCATAGGTAACCTGACCAAGTTTAGAAGCATCAGCTAGAACATAGGCTTTTTGCGCATTAGCTATCACTGTTCGTTTAATGACCGCCTCTTCCATATCTGGCGTTGTGAAATAATTGGCATCAACTCCATTAGCACCAATGAAAAGGAAAATGAGTTATCCTTTCTCCAAAAGCATTAAAGGGAATGCCCTCGCTATTGGTCTTGTTTTGCAAATGATGTAAAGTAGATAAAGAAAAAGGTCTCAATAAAAAGACTATCATTACGTATAAAATTCAAGAAGTAAGACAAGAAAACTAAGTCATATCATCCAAGGATATCAATTGTTTTGAGATTTTCTAGTCTTCTCCCCCGAATTTAAAAATACACTATTTAATAAATAAAAAAACTGCAGGAGAAAAAACGCTTTGCTAATAAAAGTGTTTTTGAATCCAGCAGTATTGCTAATTTACATATAT
>NZ_JACLQL010000020.1:0-10808 GCF_016648635.1 Streptococcus sp. 21.1
AAATCTACCCTTATCCGTACAATCAATGCCTTGGAATCCATCGATAACGGTACGCTTATCGTTAACGGACATAATGTGACGGAAGCTTCTGCCAAAGACTTGGTTGAGCTTCGTAAGGAAGCGGGTATGGTATTCCAACACTTTAACCTCTACCCGCACAAAACCGTTCTTGAAAATGTTACCTTGGCACCTATCAAGGTTCTTGGAATCAGTAAGGCAGAGGCTGAAAAAACTGCTGAAAAATTCCTTCGCTACGTTAACATGTGGGACAAGAAGGATTCATACCCTGGTATGCTTTCTGGTGGGCAAAAACAACGTATCGCTATTGCCCGTGGTCTTGCCATGAATCCTGAGCTCTTGCTCTTTGACGAACCAACGTCAGCCCTTGACCCAGAGACTATTGGTGACGTGCTTGCGGTTATGCAGAACCTTGCCAAAGGCGGCATGAACATGGTTGTCGTAACCCATGAAATGGGCTTTGCCCGCAGTGTGGCAGACCGTATCATTTTCATGGCTGAAGGTCAGGTTCTCGTGGATACTACGGATGTGGATGGATTCTTTGACAATCCAACTGAACCTCGTGCTGTTCAATTCCTTTCTAAGATTATCGACCACAACTCTGATCGTGTCCAAGTGGATGCCTAAGGAGGGCTTATGTTAATCAAAAAACTTAGTCGCATTTTAGCTATCTCTGCTTTAGCATTTGTAGCAGTTCTCCTCTGGAACACTAAAAGTAGTCAAGCTGATGAAAGCAGTAAACTACTCAATAATGCTACAATTCAAAAAATTGTCAAAAAAGGGACTCTAAATGTTGGTGTCAAACAGGATGTCCCAAACTTTGGTTACTACTCAGCCAAAACCAATACCTATCAAGGTATGGAAATTGACCTCGCTAAGAAGATTGCCAAAGAACTTAAGGTTAAGGTGAATTTTACAGCGGTTACCCCTCAAACTCGTGAGGCCCTTATGGATAATGGGACTATTGACATGCTTATCGCTACTTATACCATTACAGATGAGCGTAAAGCTTCATATGCCATGTCAAATCCTTACTACTATGACCAAATCGGCTTCCTCGTTCAAACCAAATCTGGCTATAAGAAACTTTCTGACCTTAACGGTAAAACTATTGGAGTGTCTCAAGGGTCATCTGCCAAAGCCGCTGTTGAAGAGTACGCTTCAGCTAATAACCTTAAGTTCAATTATGTCCAACTCGGATCTTATCCTGAGTTAGCCGTATCACTCTATGCATACCGTATTGACGCCTTTGCTGGTGATAAATCAATCCTATCAGGTTACGAAAGTGATAAAACCAAAATTCTTGATGAAGGTTTCAAAACACAAGAATACGGTATTGCCTCAAGCAAGTCTAACCAAGAGTTGATTGATTATACCAACGATTTGTTGGCTAAATGGCAAAAAGATGGTAGCCTTCAAAAGCTCTACGATAAGTATCACTTGAAACCAGCTAAGGCTGAAGATAAATAGAAAGGAGTCCTGAATTTATGTATCTTTTAACTGAAACGGCTAGTCCTTTCGCTCTTGAACGTTGGGCTGCTTTCTTCGCTAACTTTGGACAATTTGCCAAAGGTTTCTTCTATACCCTTGGCATTTCGATTGGTGCCTTGATTGTTGCCCTTCTTCTTGGACTCATCTTTGGGGCTATGAGCTCTACTCACAACAAGGTTCTTCGTGGCATCTCACGTGTTTATGTCGAAATCTTCCAGAACACACCCTTGCTTGTCCAATTCGTTGTCGTCTTCTATGGGATTTCAATCTTAACTGATGGTCATGTCATGATTCCAATTTCATTGACAGCCATCCTTTGTGTGGGGGTCTACACAGGAGCCTATATCTCTGAAATTATTCGTACAGGTATTGAGGCGGTTCCTAAAGGTCAAACCGAAGCCGCTTTGTCTCAAGGATTCACCTACGCTGATACCATGCGTATCATTATCTTGCCTCAAGCAGTCCGTACTATCTTGCCACCGTTGACCAACCAAGTGGTTAACTTGATTAAGAATACTTCTACAGTTGCCATTATTTCTGGGGCTGATATTATGTTCACTGCTAAGGCTTGGGCTTATGATACCACTAACTATGTGCCGGCCTTTGCCGGAGCTGCCTTCCTCTACTTTATCATGTGTTTCCCTCTAGCTACTTGGGCACGTCGTAAAGAAGAAGAGAATAAGAAAGCTTACTAAGGAGGTCCACTATGTCAGAAGTTTTATCAGCTACTAACCTTAAATTCTTGGCACAAGGGATGTGGACGACCCTTTACTTGTCTTTCTTCATCATTGTGCTGTCTACCTTGTTCGGAACTATTCTGGCGGTTATGCGTAACGGAAAGAATCCTATTCTTCGTTGGATAGCTTCTATCTACGTTGAGTTCGTTCGTAACGTTCCTAACTTGCTTTGGATTTTCATTATCTTCTTGGTCTTCCAGCTTAAGTCTACAGCGGCAGGGATTACCTCGTTTACGGTCTTCACCTCAGCTGCTTTGGCGGAAATCATCCGTGGGGGACTGAACTCTATCGACCATGGCCAAACGGAAGCAGGCTTGTCTCAAGGGTTTAACAACAGACAAATCTTTATTTACATCATCTTCCCACAAGCTATTCGTAAGATGTTACCATCTATCATTTCTCAATTCGTAACGGTTATCAAGGATACTTCTTTCCTTTACTCTGTTATCGCCTTACAGGAATTATTTGGTAAGAGTCAGATTTTGATGGGTGGTTACTACGAACCAAGCCAAATCTTTACCTTATACGGTATTGTGGCTTTAGCTTATTTCGTGGTTAACTTTGCCATCTCTAGCTACTCTCGCTACCTCTCTAAACAATGGGAGCAAGCTAGTGAATAAAACAAAAAACTCACCTGAGGGTGGGTTTTTGTTTTCTGGATACTAAAAACGACTCCAATCCGAGTCGTTTGTTGCTTTAATTCACCGTTACTTTTCCTGAATAATAATCTAGGGTAATCCCTTCTTGTACATTTGGAACAAAGACATTGAACTCAAGTGAGCTATCAGCTGACTTGGCTTCAAGGTGTGATCCTGATGGAATGAGGTTATCTCCTTCATAAATGAGGGTAACACGGTAACGGACACGTTTATTTTTATCCTGAGCTTTTCGTACCAGACTTTCATAATAGTTTTGTCCTGTAGAACTTTCGCTATTAGCTTGGTTAGCCCAAGCAGTTTGAACGGCAATATTTTCTGGATTTGAAGTCGAGGCATCAAATCCTTTGAGACCACCTACAAGTGCATAGCCCAACAAATGACCTCTATCTACGGCATGGCTATACTCTCCTGAAAGATTGTGAACTTGATGCCATCCCGCAGGTGTCCAAGAGGTTGAGCCATTCCCTGTTTCTTGACGATTTTTGTACTGTCTGGTTGCTTTACTTAATAAGGCATTCGCAACTGTAGGAACCGTTTGTCCTTGAACCGTTTTGACTTGGTTATTGGCATAGGGTTGGCTAGAAACCTTAGCATTTAGATTAGTCTTATTACCATTAACAATATAAGCCCCTGCCCCATTCCATTCAATGGAGTTTCCTAGTTGACTCTTGACGGAGCTAGTCATCACTGACTCAGCAAGCTGCTCTTGTGGCGTAGCCTTTCCATTTGTTGAACCGTTTGATTTAACGGAGTTATTGGATTTTCCCGAGACTAGACTAGCTACCTGCTTGATTGGATTATTAGGCGATAGCTTATTGCTCGTCCCAATGTAACCTAAAACTGCAATCAAGACCGCTATTAGTAACGAGACTAGCTGACGTTTCTGTTTATTTGTTAAAGATGTCTTTCTTTTTGCCATTGTTCTCTTTCTTTTATATGAATGTCATGACTAAAGGAGCGGGATTACTTCCCACTCCCTTTTATTTTCCTGTAAATTTAGCAACAATTGCCTGCCAGGTTTCTGGTTTTAAGATGCTTATAGGATCCTTGCCCTCTCCTAAAACAGCATAGCCAATCATCAATCCGATTGCTAGAAAAGCAAGGCCAATCACACACACACTCAAAACAAGTAATAATTGACGAAAAACATAGCCTTTACCAGTTTCCATACTAAGCCTCACTTACACGTGAAATATTTGCTCCTAGTTTAGCTAGTTTCTCATGGAATTGATAGTAACCACGATCCAAGTGTGTCAACTTACCAACAGTAGTTGTTCCTTCAGCCACCATCCCTGTAAGAATTAGTGCTGCCGAAGCTCGAAGGTCAGTAGACATAACTTGAGCACCTTGAAGTGGCAAACCACCGTGAATCATAGCCGTATCACGAAGGATTTCTGAATGAAGTCCCATACGACGCATTTCTTCTAAGTGTTGGAAGCGATTCTCAAAGACTGTTTCAATCATGGTTGATTCCCCGTTTACCACTGCCATAAGTGCTGTAAATTGAGCTTGCATGTCAGTTGGGAAACCTGGGTGAGGTAGAGTTTTAACGGTTACTGGTTTCAATTGTGAAACATCAGATTTAACACGAATACCGCCGTCTTCTTCCTTAACATAGACACCCATTTCCAATAATTTTGAAATCAAAGGACGGTTATGTTCCCAAATAGCATCTTTGATAAGGACATCACCAGAAGTCATGGCTGCTGCTACCATAAAGGTACCTGCTTCAATACGGTCCTGAACAACTGCATGTTTAGTACCATGGAGAGCTTTAACACCTTTAATCACGAGTGATTCAGTTCCAGCACCTTTGACATCTGCTCCCATCTCGTTAAGAAGAAGGGCCAAGTCAACGATTTCTGGTTCACGCGCAGCATTTTCAATGGTTGTAACTCCATCAGCCAAAGTGGCTGCCATCATAAGGTTTTGAGTGGCACCGACAGATGGAAAGTCCATATAAATAGTTGCACCTTTTAGTTTTTCTGCTGTCGCAGTGATGTCACCACCAACTTGGGTAATTTTAGCACCCATTGCTTCTAAACCTTTGAGGTGGAGGTCAATCGGACGGCTACCAATCGTACAACCACCAGGCATTGAAACCTTCGCGTGGCCATTGCGGGCAAGAATTGGTCCAAGTACTACGATAGACGCACGCATCTTGCTCACATACTCATATGGCGCCTGATCGAGAATTTCTCCACTAGCATCAACGACAACGGTATTGTTTTCCTCGTCAAAGTCTACAGCAATATCTAAACCACGAACAACATTATTCATCGTGTAAACATCTGACAAGATTGGAACATTAGTTAAGGTTGTTTGACCTTCCGAGGCCAAGATAGTCGCTGCCAACAAGGGTAGGACAGCGTTTTTAGCACCTTCAATGACAACCTCACCACTTAATCGAGTGTTGCCACCCTGTACAATAATTTTATCCATAAGGATTCCTTTCAAGGGTCAATTTCATCTTTTTATATTATATCAAAAGTCTTTTAAATTCACTAATTTAAGATATTGAGCTTGCTAACGATTGACATAGCGTTAAAACATATATAAAGAATGAACTTACTAGAAAACCAATGGCAATACTAATAAAAAGCAAGAATAATCTCAATTTCCCAGTGTTAACAATAACATTCTTGGTTATTTTTTCCCAATCAAAAAGCGTATTCACCATCTGATAAGTTAAACCAATAAAAACCAAGTGGCTCGCTAGAGGAACCATATCATTTAAAATAGTCATCAAACTATTATATCATAGAAGACTTACATAAAACATAAGAAGAATCATTAAAAATACGACTTTTTACATTTGATTTCTTTATTAGTTTCCACCATTAAGAGCCATTGTTAACCAACTTAAGAACCTTTCAAAATGAGATTCCCCCGTGTTCATTCGAGATTGAAATTTAATTTATTTTCAATCATTAGTCATAAGAAAAAATCTTCCCTAATGCTACTGTTTCCAAATAACAGGTTTAGGGAAGATTTTGAGTCATTAGTTAACTATTACTTAGAAGAATTCCATGGCTACTAAAGTAATAATCGCAGAATCATAATAATTCTTAACAGGAAGATCCTGCATAAAGACAATCTTATTCTGCTGAACTAATTTCAAGTACTTTTGATCCTTCTCAGCCGCAAAAGCAATTGGTGCTTTAAAACTTGCAGCTTGGTGGTCGTCTAAAAACTTACCAGACAAATTGTAATTTGAAAAGACATTTTTCTGAGTCATAAAGAAATCCAACATCTTATTAAGGACTTTCTGACTCTTTTCATCGTTACTCTGAGTAAGATTGTATGGAAGACGACAAGCATTATAAGAATACGTTGAATCAAACTGATTTGAGATGGTGTAAGGCTTAACCACACGAGCCCCTGATTCATCCACCCAGATAAAGTCTGGAATTAATCCAGTCTTAGTTTTAGAACTAATCGTTTCAAGACTACTTAACATCTTGTTATTAATATCCAACCATTTTTTATCTTTTGTAACTTCATAAAAAGCTTGGAACTGCTTAGGTACAGTATCTGAAGTTCTCATAAGATTATAATATTTGGAATCTTTGTTCGCCCAGTTCCCAACAGTCAAAATTCCAATATTTTCATTATAGTTATACTTGAGAATGTCCTGCAAGAGGGCCTTGGCCTGTGTTTGATACTCATCTTTATGGCTTGGCCATTGTTTTGAGGCTTCAATCAAGGCATAGGCAATATAAAGGTCCCCGTCAGTTGCATTGTGATCATCAACATTTTTAGCACTTTTTTGAACAATTTGTTCCCAAGACATCAATTGATTGCCTTCAATACGATGTGACAAATAATACTTGTAGAGTCTTTCAAAATCTTTTTGATTAGCTAAACCTTTCTTAGCTGCTCGCACGGTGATTAGCATTCCGTAACTTTGTGACTCGGAAAGAACAACATCTTTGTCTTTGTCATTAGTAGTTTTGACATATGCTTCGTTGCCTTTTTTGACTACGAAGTGTTTTTCCCATTTTTGATAAATTCTATCTTGAATATCAGTTTTCGTTTTCATTCTTATGGTAAACATTGAAAAAACAAATAAGCCAAGGATAACTACAAACCATAAATATTTAAAATATTTTGTTTTCATACATACTCCTATTCTGCAAAACGCTTAGTTTTAACCCATGTTGTTCCTTCACGATGAAGAATTTTATCCATGATAATAGACCACAACGAATCTAAAGAAACAATAATGAATAACTGTGCGTAACTAAAATAAGAGAGAATCGCTAACCAAATTTGTTTGCTGGTTGCTTGTCCAAATTGTGAAGCTAGGGCAACATTGATTTGCAATAAATATAATCCAATCATCAAGAGCCAGTTAAACAACATTAATTGAGCAATGTAAATATTACTTGCATCAAAGGCAAACGGAATCTGCACGGTTGGGAAAAAGATATGTAAAACAATGGCTAAGACATTAGCAAAGAAGATTAAATCAGATAAGACAATTGCACCATTAAACCAGAAGAAAATACAAGAGTAATTCGCTACTTCTAGTTTTACACGCCAATTTCCTTTACCGAACAAATGTTTAAAATTCGAGATAACAACTTCGTAATTACCTTTTGCCCAACGCTTACGTTGCATATAATAACTTTTAAGCGTTTCAGGTTCTTGTTGGAAGGCTTCAGAATTATATGCCAGGGCAATTAATTTACCACTTTGCATAATCTTGAAGGAAATATCGGTATCTTCGGTCAAGGCACCATTTCGCCAACCACCAATACTTTTAACGAATTCAGTTTGAATAATGAAGTTCGTTCCTGGAATACGACCAATTTTAAATAAATGCCACATTCCAACGTGGTGAACACGTTGCGTGACAACAATCTCTTGATTGATACAACGTGTTAAGAAATTTTGTTTTGCATTTCTTGTTTTATTACGGCCAAAGGACGCCACTCTTCGTTCTGGATCCTTCATCACTTCTTTAACTAAGAAGTAAAGTGCATTAGTTTCAGGCATGGCATCCGCATCATAAATACAGATATATTCTCCATCAGCCATTTTAAGGGCATCGTTCAGAACACCTGCTTTACCACCAGTACCCTTACGATTAATAATGGTAATATTACGTCCAGCATACTCTGGCAAGGCTTGAACAGCTAAACACTCTTGGTAAGTATTATCTGAACAGTTATCCGCAAACAAAAGTAGCTCAACCTTGTCATGAGGATAATTCATATTCAAGATAGCTTTAGCCGTTTGAGAGATAACAACATCTTCATTATGGGCTGGAACTACAATCGTAACCTTAGGATAATAAGGAAGTTCCTCCTTATCAACCTTAAAATCACTATGTTTCAACCAAAAATGAACAGCTGATACCAGAATAACAACACCCCAAATTAAGGAAATCCAGATGGATATTAGGGTGAAAATCATTAAAAACTGACTAACCATGTTTCACCGCCTTGAAATTATGAGAAACACGTTCATATACTACTGTATAAACAGTAAACAAAACAATGAAAGCAATCGCAAAAATAAGGCTAATACATAAAGCAAATACAAAAAACAAGTTTGTGATAGTCATAACTTCCCCCTAATACTCAACAATAATATCCGTTTCTAACTGACGGTTTAAATTACTCATTAATTCACTATAGTTATCAATTTTTTTGGAATTCTTTTTATCAATGACAAGAAAACCTGATTGAAATTGAATACCTTGATAACTACTTCCCCTAGTGAATGTCATTTCTTTTAGATGTTCTTCAAGACTAGTTTTATAAATCTTTTCTAAGTTTCTAGATTCATTTTTTGAGAGGATTAAGTAGCTCCCCTCAGAAACATAAAAGACTTGCTCAAAGCGATCCAGCTTATCTGAAATCTGATGATAGATACTAGTAAGCAAATGGTTATATTCACGAGGACTCAATTCAAAGAATTGTTCTTCATGAGACCAATGTATCAAAAGTGCTTGAACAGGTTTTTTATCCTCTAATAAATCACGATAAGCGTTACTAGCCTTGACTTCTTCAATCTGAACAGATGAAATAAATTTATAGAAGGAATACTTAATCTTTGAAAGTATCCCCATTAACAAAGGAAAACTGAATATAAGAACTAATGTATCATTCAGTGGAAGATAGACAACACCACTAACCAATACAAAGATACTTAAAGCAAAACTTAAAATGATTAGCCAAGTAATCAGAATCTCTGTTAAGAAACATACTGCAGCAATACCTAAAAACAGAAAGAAAGCTTCAAACATGAATAAATTAGGATTGACTTGATTACAGTAGAGAAATAGTAATGCTTCAAAGAAAATCAAACATAAAATCCAATACCAGATTTTTTTATCTCTTTTCACACTCAATTTCCTCCTTCGTGAAACTCTGATACAGAATCTTCCAAATTAAAGTACACTTTAATCGCTTGAACAATTCTCTCAGATGCTTTACCATCACCATAAGGATTAGGAGCTTCAGACATTTCTTTATAAAGAGCTTCTTCAGTTAAAAGTGAAGTCATTGCTTCTTTCACCTTGTCTGGATCAGTTCCGACAAGTTTCAATGTTCCTGCTTTAACACCTTCTGGACGCTCTGTTGTATCTCGTAATACTAAAACAGGTTTTCCAAGTGATGGAGCTTCTTCTTGAACACCACCAGAATCCGACATAATAAAGTAACTTCTAGAAGCTAAATTATGAAAATCAAAGACATCTAAAGGTGCGATAAGATGAATTCTATCATGGTCACCTAAAATTTCCTTTGCTGCAGCTTGTACAGAAGGGCTCAAATGAACAGGGTAAACCACTTCAATTTCAGAATGCTCATCTACCATATGACGAAGAGTTTTAAATACTCGACGCATTGGCTCACCTTGATTCTCTCTTCGGTGCATTGTTACTAAGATAATTTTTTTATTCTCATCGATTTTATCGAGAACTTCATGATAATAATTATCTTTAACTGTAAGCTTTAAGGCATCAATCGCTGTGTTACCAGTGACATAAATTGCCTCTTTTTTATGATTTTCCGACAATAAGTTTGCTTTACTTTCTTGAGTAGGTGCAAAATACAAATCAGAAAGGCTGTCAGTCATCTGACGATTCATTTCCTCTGGATATGGTGAATATTTATCATAAGTTCTAAGCCCAGCCTCAACGTGACCGATACTTACTTTATTGTAAAATGCAACCAAGCCAGCAGCAAATGTTGTTGTTGTATCACCATGAACCAAAACCAAATCAGGTTGTTCCTTCTTAACAACTGGATCAAAATTTGCCAAAATTTTAGAAGTAATTTCCTGAAGTGATTGGTTTTTTCCCATGATATCCAAATCATAATCAGGAACTATCTCAAAAGTCTCCAAAACTTGGTCAAGCATTTGACGGTGTTGAGCTGTGACTACTGTAATAGTATTAATGGTTTCTTGATGTTTTTTCAACTCAAGAATTAATGGCGCCATCTTAATTGCCTCTGGTCTTGTCCCAAAGACAACCATAATATTTAATTTTCCCATAAGATCCCCCCTATGACCTATACGAAATCAATATAATATTGACAAATAACACTCTACATTATCACTTTATTATCCCCAATAATAAGGAAGATGAGATACTCTTCCTCCAAAAGCATTAAAGGGAATGCCCTGGCTTATTGGTCATATTTCGAAATGATGTAAAGTAGATAAAGAAAAAGGTCTCAATAAAAAGACTATCATTACGTATAAAATTCAAGAAGTTAAGAAAAAGTCAACTCATATCACCCAAGGATATCAATTGTTTTGAGCTATTTAGTCTTCTCCCTCGAATTTAAAAATACACTATTTAATAAATAAAAAAAACTGCAGGAGAAAAAACGCTTTGCTAATAAAAGTGTTTTTGAATCCAGCAGTATTGCTAATTTACATATAT
>NZ_JACLQL010000021.1:0-5373 GCF_016648635.1 Streptococcus sp. 21.1
AGTTTATTCATACTTATTTTTATAAATAATTTAATAATCAGAAAAATATATTTGTCAGATTATTTTTAGACACAAAAGAGACCCACCCCAATCGGGATGAGTCTCTTTTTCGAAAACTGAAATAGTCTAACTAACTATGTTGAGGGATTTAACCTATTAACTATCTTAGTCTTCTTTTTTGCGTTTTCCTGCTAAACCAAGTCCAGCTGCCGCAAGGATTCCTCCGAGAGCCATAGCTGCCATAGACGTATCATCACCTGTTTCAGGGAGAGCTGGTCCTTTAGGAGCTTCTGGTGTAGTTGGTGGTGTCACTGGTGGAACCACTGGTGTTGGAGGAGTTGGTGGTGTAGGTGGTGTAGTAGGAGGTGTGTTTGGTGGAGTTGTTGGTGGTGTATTTGGTGGGATAACAGTGTTGTTGAACTCAGTATCTTCTGGCAATTGAGAAGTTACTGTCAAGACTTTACCGTCTTTAGTTACAGAAACAACGACTGTAGCTACCATCTTATCGTAGGCAACAGTTGCATCGTTACCTTGTACTTCTTCTACTGTGTAGACGTGAGTACCTTCTTCACCACGTTTGTACTCAAGAGCTGAGAACTTGATCTTACCGTTAGCATCATTGCTTACAGTTTCGATTACATTACCCTTGCTGTCTTTAAGTACGAAGCTAAACTCACCAGCTTTAAGTTGACGACCTTCAAGTTTCTTAGTGAATTCAAACTCAACTTTAGTTGGGATATTGACTACACGTTTTTCTGTTGGTTTTTCTGGTTTTTCAACAGATTTCTTAGTTGGGTCGTATTGGTGAACGATCTGTGACGCAGTATTTTCGATGTCTACACCATCTTTAGCAGTGCCTTTGATAGTTGCAGGAATATCGAACTTGTAGTAGCGTCCGAATGCCAATTTGGCAGTATCGATCACTTGTGTGTTTTCTGCATCGCCAAGTGACTTAGTAAGGTCAGACTTAGATGTTGCAGTGATTACACCATTTTCAACCTTGATGTCAAACTTAGCTGTCACATCTTCTCCTGTTACAGAGTCGTATGCTTTAATATCAGCAACATTGATGTTCAAGTTTTCGCTGTCATATTTATCTGTAACACCTACAGATTGGATATTGTGAGCGTCAGTGAAGTTAGTTGTGTCGAGCCATACTTGGTAGACAAACTTATCACCTTTCTTGAGTGTCTTAGTATTGATATTTTCAGCTTCGTTGTTAGCTGTGTTGTCAGCGTAAGGATCCTTGTTAGTATCGCCTACTTTATCTTTCAACTCAGCATCATCGTCAACAAGTTTCATACCAGTGATATCGAATTTCTCTTTAGAAACAACGTATTTCTCTGGTTGGAACTTAGGTTTTTCTGGTGGACGAACAGTATTATTGAATTCTTTATCTGCTGGATCAGTAACCTTAGTGATAAGAGCTTTAGCTTTACCATCATGTGATACTTCAACAGTGACAAGAGCTTTCATACCGTCGTATTGAACAGTACCGTCAGTACCTTTAACTTCTTCTACTGTGTACTTGTAAGTGCCTTCTTGGCCTTTCTTGTACTCAATAGGTGAGAATTTAACGTTACCTTTAGCGTCATTGCTTACAGTTTCAAGAGTCTTACCTTCTGAATCTTTAAGCACGAAGCTGAATTCGTTAGCTTTAAGCTCACGGCCTTCCAAACGTTTAGTGAAGTTGAATTCTACTGAAATTGGAACACTGTTAACACGTTTTTCAGTTGGTACGTTTGGTTTTTCAACTTTCTTAGTAGTTGGGTTGTAGTAGTTAACAACTTGGGCTGCTGTATTTTCGATATCCACACCGCCAGCGACATCTGCTTTCACTGTTGCAGGAATATCAAATTTATAGTAGCGACCAAACTCGAACTTAGTAGTGTCGATAACTTGAGTGTTTTCAGCATCGCCAAGTGACTTAGTGAAGCCATCTTTAAGGTTAGCTGTAACAACACCATTTTCAACCTTAATGTCGAACTTAGATGTTACATCCGCACCTGATACTGAATCGTAAGCCTTGATTGCTGATGCATCGACATCCAACTTAGTTTCATCGTAGTCATCAGTGATACCAACAGTTTGGATATGATCCTTGTTGTTAGCATCAAATTGAGTTGTATCAAGCCATACTTGGTAGTAAAGTTTTTGACCAGGTTTAACTGACTTAGTATTCAAGTTTTCCAATTCGTTGTTTGATGCATCATCAGCGTAAGGGTTGGTATTTGTATCTGCAACCTTATTAGCCAATTCTTTATCATCATCAACAAGTTTAGTACCTGTTACGTCGAATTTCGCTTCAGAAACAACATATTTTTCTGGTTGGAACTTAGGTTTTTCTGGTGGACGAACAGCATTGTTGAATTCTTTATCAGCAATTTCACCAACAGTTGCTACAAGAGCTTTAGCAGTACCATCATGAGAAACAGTGATTGTTACATTCGCTTTCATTGTATCGTATGTAACAGTTGCATCAGTTCCTTTGACTTCTTCTACTGTGTACTTGTGAACGCCTTCTTGGCCTTTCTTGAATTCAAGTTTAGAGAATTTAACGTTACCAGCTGCATCATTCTTAACAGTTTCAACAACTTTACCTGCTGCATCCTTCAACTCGAATGTGAATTCGTTAGCTTTAAGCTCACGACCTTCCAAACGTTTAGTGAAGTTGAATCCGACTTCAACTGGAACACTGTTTACACGTTTTTCAGTTGGTTTAGTAGGAATTTCTGTCTTCTTAGTTTGTGGGTTGTAGAAGTGAACTACTTGTCCAGCTGTATTTTCAATATCTACACCACCAGGGACAGAGTCTTTAACAGTGGTTGGGATATCGAATTTATAGTAACGACCAAAGGCAAACTTAGTTGTGTCGATGATTTGAGTATTTGCATCGTCTCCAAGTGACTTAGTGAAGCCATCTTTAAGGTTAGCAGTAATCATACCATTTTCAACTTTGATGTCGAATTTAGCTGTTACATCTTCGCCTGTTACTGAATCGTAAGCTTTAATAGCTGAAGCATCAAGATCCAATTTAGTTTCATCGTAGTCATCAGAGATACCAACTGTTTGGATGTAATCCTTGTTGTTAGCGTCGAATTTAGTTGTATCGAGCCATACTTGGTAAACAAGTTTTTCACCACGTTTAACAGACTTAGTATTCATGTTTTCTTTTTCGTTGTTTGATGCATCATCAGCATATGGGTTCGCATTTGTATCTGCGTACTTGTCTGCCAATTCTTTATCATCATCAACGAGTGAGTCACCAGTGATGTCAAATTTCTCTTTGTTCACAACATATTTCTCTGGTTGGAACTTAGGTGTTTCTGGTGGAACCACCTTGTTGTTGAACTCTTTATCGTTAGCACTTGAAGCGAATCCGCCTGTTGAAGCGTGGTTAACGACAGTTGTAAGAACTTTGCCTTCCTTAGTAACTTCCACTGTCACAGTAGCTTTCATAGCATCGTAAGTGATTGAAGTATCTTTACCAGCTACTTCTTCAACTGTGTAAGTGAATGTCTTACCAAGATCTGCTTTGTTGAACAAGAGTTTTTCAAACTTGATGTGACCATCTTTATCGTTGGTTACAGTTTGAAGAACTTTGTTGTCTTTGTCTTTCAATACGAAGCTGAACTCACCTGCAGTCAACTCACGTCCTTCAAGTCGTTTAGTATAATTGAACTCGAGTGGAACAGGAACGTTGTTTTCACGTGTTTGAGTTGGTTTGTTAGGAGTTGTAACTTTCTTATTGAATGGGTTGTATTGGTGAATTGTTTGGTTGGCTGTATTTTCAATATCAACACCGTCGTTAGCATCAATGTCTTTAACAACAGCTGGGATATCAAATTTATAGTAACGTCCAAAGGCAAACTTAGTTGTATCGATGACTGGAGTAGCATCAGTTGAGCTGATAGGCTTAGTCATGCTTGCTTTAGATGTACCATAGAGAACACCGTTTTCAACCTTGATGTCGAATTTAGCTGTTACATCTTCACCAGTGATACCATCGTAAACCTTGATATCAGCAGCGTTGATGTCAAGCTTATCTTCTTCGTAGTTATCTGTGATACCAACTGTTTGAAGGTTGCTTTCTGCAGTGAAATCACGAGTATCAAGCCATACTTGATAGTAGATCTTTTGACCACGTTTGAGGGTCTTACCATTCAAGTTTTGGATTTCAACTTTATCAGCTGAATCGTCGTCATCAGCAAGTTTGTTACCAATGATGTCGAAGCTTGGTTCTGAAACAACGTATTTCTCTGGTTTGAAGTTAGGAGTTACGTTGTTATCGAAGACACGATCGTCACCACCATAAGCATCTCCACCTACTGTAGCGTAAGAGATAACTGTTGACAATTGATCTCCTACTGAAGGTTGGATAACTTGAACAGTAACATTGACTTTCATGTTATCGTAAGTAACAGTTGTATCAGTTCCTTTAACTTCTTCTACTGTGTAGTTGAATGTCTTACCAAGATCTGCTTTAGCATAGTTGATAGTAGAGAATTTAACTTTACCTTCGGCATCATTCTTAACTGTTTCAAGAACATTACCTTTTTCATCTTTCAATTCGAAAGTAAATTCTTTATCTTGCAACTTACGTCCGTTAAGGGTCTTACCGAAGATTAACTCGATAGCAGTTGGAACGTTGTTAACACGTTTTTCAGTTGGTTTGTTAGGTGTTTCAACTTTCTTAGTAGTTGGGTTGTAATAGTTAACGACTTGAGCTGCTGTATTTTCAATTTCAGCACCATCGTAAGCACCGTCAGTAACCTTAGCTGGGATGACAAACTTGTAGTAACGTCCAAATTCGAACTTAGTAGTATCGATAATTTGAGTGTTTTCTGCATCACCAAGTGACTTAGTGAAGCCAGCTTTAAGGTTAGCAGTAATCACACCGTTAGCGATTGAGATATCAAACTTGTCAGTAACATCAGCACCAGTCTTACCATCGTAAGCCTTGATATCTGATTGCTTAACTTCCAATTTAGCTTCATCGTAATCATCAGTGATACCTACAGATTGGATGTTATCCTTATTGTTTGCATCAAATTGATTTGTATCAAGCCATACTTGGTAGTTAATAGTGTCGCCACGTTTAACAGCTTTAGTATTGATGTTTTCTGCTTCGTTGTTTGATGGATCATCCGCATATGGGTTCGCATTGGTATCTGCGTACTTGTTCGCCAACTCTTTATCATCATCAAGAAGCTTAGTACCAGTGATATCAAACTTACCATTATCTTTGCTAAGAACGTATTTCTCTGGTTGGAACTTAGGTTCTTCTGGTGGAGTGACACGGTTGTTAAATTCTTTATCCGCAATGTCGCCTACAGTCGCGATAAGAACTTTAGCTGTTCCATCGTGTTTAAC
>NZ_JACLQL010000022.1:0-5264 GCF_016648635.1 Streptococcus sp. 21.1
ACACCACAAATGTCTCAGAACAAGCCTCAACTTCTACAGCAAGTTCTGAAACTGCCAGTGAAACAGCTTCAACAACTGCAAGCGAAAGTCAAGCACCTGCGGAATCAGCCACAGGCCAAACACGTGATGCTGTAACTACAGACCGAGCTGCCAATGAGACAGCTTCAGTACCTAATGAAACAAACGTCACTGGTGGTCAATACTATAGTGATGACCAAGGCAACTGGTATTATAAAGATGCCAGTGGTAAAAACCTCGTAGGCGAACAGACTATCGATGGCCAAAATGTTTATTTCCGCAGTAATGGGCAACAAGTTAAGGGGCCTTTACTCGATAGGAATAATAATCTATTTCGTTACTACGATGTTGATACTGGGCAACTATGGACGAATCGATACCTTGAATCCCAAGGTAATTGGTACTATTTAGGTAAAGATGGCTATCCACTCACTGGAGAACAAACTATCAATGGTCAAGAAGTCTACTTCGATTATAAAGGTGTTCAAATCAAAGGTGACTTTAGCGGAGAGGACTATAGCTATCCAGATCAAACTTTCTATTACGACTCTAACTCTGGTGCAAGGGTCCGAAAAGAAGGTCTAGTTCAGAATAAAAAAGGCCAAACCTTTTACATCAAGAACGATGGTTCTAAATTTACAGGAATACGTGAAATTGATGCTAATATCTACTATTTCAAAGCACGTGAAGCTGCCTCTCCTGTTGATACCGGCGTCCTACAAAAAGGAATCAGCATTTTACTAGAAGAAGGGCAAAATTCACCACATACTTATGGTTTTGGTACCCCTACTAATATTACCCGTCGCTACTATTTTGACTCAGTTACTGGTCAAGCCGTTAAAAATCGCTATGTCCAAGAAAATGATGGCTGGTACTATTATGGTGCAGATGGAAATGCTATTCGTCCTCAAGATGGTGAAGTCAATATAGACGGTCAAATCGTTTACCTATATGCTAATGGTCGTCAAGCTAAGGGAGAGCTTGTTCTCGACAATGGTGTTCTTCGCTACTATGATCCTAATTCTGGAGCACGCGTCTCTAACACCACTCTAACAATTAATGGTATGACCTATCGATTTGATGAAAACGGCGTAGGTATGGATGCTCCTAACCCAAATGGTTATTATAGCGACGATAATGGAAACTGGTATTATAAGAACGTAAATGGAGACAACCTCACTGGTGCTCAAATCATTAACGGTCAAAAGTTATTTTTCCGCGACAATGGTCAACAGGTTAAAGGTGCTTATGGTGATTCCTACGGTGATTTATACGCATTCTACGATATTAATTCTGGAAATCTTGTAACCAATCGTTATGTTGAATACATGGGTAATTGGTTCTATGTAGGTAAAGACGGTAAGCCAGTCAAGGGAGCTCGAAATATCGATGGACAAGATGTCTTCTTCAACTATCGAGGGGTACAAGCTAAAGGAGGATTTGGTCAAGATGGCGTCTATATGCCTGAGTACTATTACGATAAAGATAATGGTCGCAAAGTAACCAAAGCTGGGTTTGTTAAAGATAACAGAGGCTTAACTTACTATCTTGACGAGAAAGGTAACAAAGTCCTTGGACTTCATGAAATCAATGGTGATTTATATTACTTCCGTCGAGGAGGTGCCTATAAGTACACCCAACTGGGTGACATGTGGCAAGACAGTATTAATTACATCGATGGTAAAATCTACTACTTCGGTCATGACGGTAGAGCAATTAAAAATCGTTTCTATCAATGGGGTAATTACTGGTACTACTTCTATGCGGATGGTTCAGCAGCTACTGGTGCCGTTCAGATTAATGGACAACAACTTTACTTCGATAAAAATCATGGTAGACAAGTTAAAGGCGCTTTTGCACCAGATGGTCACTACTACGATGAAAACTCTGGTGAACTCGTCACTAACCAAACACGTACTATCAAAGGTGTAACTTATCATTTTGATGAAAATGGTAACGCGACTAAAGTTTAAGCTATTCCTTACTTTAAGAAAACTTTAGGCTCTGCTCTATATACTATAATCATCCTAAAACTTTTCTTTTTCATAATCTCCTTATCCAGGGCACAGGTCCTGGATTTTTTTATTTTTTAAGTTCCTATGATTGCAAAAATTGTGACATTTGCCATTTACTCGCTTTCCTATGTAATCGTTTTCTTATTTTTGTCTAAATTTCTTATATTTTCTTGAAAGTCTCTAAAATAGCGCTATAATAGGACTTAGGAAATGGAGGAAAAAGTATGAAAGTACATTCTAATTTTACTGGACCTAAGTCCAAAAAACGTCTGATTGCATTCTCATGTGCAACTGCTCTTGCAGGTTTTGCCCTCATCGCAAAGCCTGCCTTCGCTGAGGAAGCTAAAGCTGATAACTCATCAAACCTTGATGTGAACGCTACTACCACTGCAAATGTGGAAACTACCGCAGACCTCGTAGAAACTAAGGTTGTCGAAGCTCCTGCTACTACTGAAAATTTAGGCACCACTCAAAGCACTACAAATGTCTCAGAACAAGCCACAACTTCTGCTGCAAGCTCTGAAGTTGTCAGTGAAACTGCCTCAACAACTGCAAACGAAAGCCAAACTCCTACAGAATCAGTTGCAGGCCAAACACGTGAAGCCGTAACTACAGACCGAGCTGCCAGCGAGACAGCTTCAGTACCTAATGAAACAAACGTCACTGGTGGTCAATACTATAGCGACGACCAAGGCTACTGGCATTACAAAGATGCTAGCGGTAAAGACCTGACTGGACCACAAACTATTGATGGCGTTAAGGTCTACTTCAATCCAGGCGGTGTTCAGGTTAAAGGGGGATTTGGCTGGGACGGTCACTATTATGACAAAGACTCTGGTGCTCTTGTTACTAATAAATTTGTTGAAGAATATGGTAGAACCTATTACGTTGATGAAAATGGTAATAAGGCAATTGGTTCTAAAGAAGTTAATGGAGCGTGGTATTATTTTGAGCAGTATGGTGAACTAATTAAAAACAATTTTGCTCCTGATGGCCGTTATTATGACAAATATGGTAAACAAGTGGATTTCGGAACAAACCGCTATTTCGAATTAAACGGGGAATGGTACTATGCTGGAAATGATGGTGCTATTTTAAAGGGACCACAAACCATCGATGGTGTTAAGGTTTACTTCCGACAATACGGAGCTCAAGTCAAAGGATATTTTGTCAAAGATGAGGGGGATAATAAATCTCGATACTACGATAAGGATACTGGTGCTCTTGCCACCAATCAATATGTTATCGCTTATAATCCTTACAAACATCGAAATGAACGTTATTATGTTAACGACCAAGGAATTCGGTTAACTGGTCCTCAAACAATTGACGGTAAACAAGTCTACTTCGATACCTACGAGGGAAGCCAGGTTTTCGACAATTTTGCTGACGATGGTTACTTTTACGATCAGGACGGAAATCGTGTTGATCTTGGTGCCAATCGTTATGTTCAAATCAGAGACAATTGGTACTATGTCGGTAACGATGGAAAAATTTTAACCGGTGAACACATTATTGATGGAGCTCACGTTTATTTTGAATATGGAGGTAAACAAGTTAAAGGAGATTTTGACTATAAAAATCAATTTCACGATAAAGACTCTGGAACTTTAGTTACTAATCGTTTCGTTACCGTTAATGACAAGACCTACTTCATTGGAGCAGATAGTAAGGCTATTAAAGGAGCGACCGTCATCGACAACATTGAATACTTCTTTGACGAAAAAACTGGCGCTCAGGTTAAGGGAAATTTCGCAAGTAACAAAAAATATTATAACAGTACTACTGGTGCTCTCGTAATCAATAGTTATGTCCAAGTCGACAAAGACTGGTACTACGTAGGCAATGACGGTAAACGGCTTAAAGGTTCTCAAACCATTAACAATGTTCCTGTATACTTTGACCCTTATGATGGTAAACAAGCCAAAGGTGTCTTTGGTAATGATGGCTACTTCTACGACAAAGATTCTGGTGCTAAAATAGACCTTGGTACCAATCGCTACGTTTACATCAACGATAACTGGTACTATCTTAATGGAGAAGGAAAAATCCTTAAAGGCGATCAAACCATCGACGGGGTACAGGTTCACTTTGATCCATATTATGGTAATCAAATTAAAGGAGAATTTACCGATAGTAATGGGCATGCGGTTAAAGCAAACTCCTATACTAGCCCAGTTAAGTACTATGATAAAAATTCTGGAGCTCTTGTAAAAGGTCAATACTTTAGCCATGATGGTAAATGGTACTATGCAGATGCAGAAGGTAATATCCTTAAAGGCTCACAAACCATCGATGGGGTACACGTTTACTTTGACTATAATGGTGTACAAGCTAAAGATACTGTTCTAGATGGTTACTACTACGATAAAGATAGTGGAGCACGAAAAGAACTCCCTCGTGATCAGTTTATTAAGATTGGTGACGATTTATACTACATTAGCAGTAATGGACGAACTGGGAATATAACTATTGATGGTAAGGATTACTATGTTGGTCGATATGGTAGAGTTCTTCGTGGTTCCTTTAACGTATACCAAGAGCCACCTTACTATGATGACGAAACTGGCGAAGCTGTGAAAAAAACTGGTTTTGTTAAATCTTATGGTCGTTGGTACTATATAGAGGAAGACGGAAAAAAAGCAAAGGGCCTTAAAGAAATTGATGGTAAGCTTTATTTCTTCTCTAACAATCCAATGAACAAATACGAAACAAACGAACAAGTTCGTGGACAATTAGCTAGACCTTACTTTTATATTTCCTTCCCAAATAGAGCAGAAGACAACCCAACTTACTACTTCGATGCTGAGACTGGAGCTGCTGTAACCAACCAATTCGTCTATGCAGATGGACACTGGTACTACTTCGGTAACGATGGAAAGGCTCTTCTATTTGATCAAGTCATCAATGGTCAACACCTCTACTTTGATTATGAAGGTAAACAAGTTAAGGGCGATTTCGTTACAGACTACAAGGGAACTCGTTATTATGACGAAAACTCTGGTGAGCTCGTCACCAACCAAACACGTACCATCAATGGTGTGACTTATCACTTTGATGAAATTGGGCGTGCGAAGCAATTATAAGGATTTTAGTAAAATAGACTAAGTTTTTCTCGCAGATATCTATACTAGAGGAAGTTGATTAATTTTAACTTCCTTTTTAAAATCCACGAAAATAATTTTTGTCTGCTTTAAGAAAACTTTAGGCTTTGCTTTATATACTATAAAC
>NZ_JACLQL010000023.1:0-5047 GCF_016648635.1 Streptococcus sp. 21.1
AGACCTTTGAGAACTGAATAAGAAACCAAGTGCAGGGTTATGATAGAAGAAATTATAACCTGTCAATTTACAAGAATAAATCGTCAGACGACGGTAATGAGTTAACGCTCGAACAATTATTAAAGATTTTAATGAGAGTTTGATCCTGGCTCAGGACGAACGCTGGCGGCGTGCCTAATACATGCAAGTAGAACGCTGAAGAGAGGAGCTTGCTCTTCTTGGATGAGTTGCGAACGGGTGAGTAACGCGTAGGTAACCTGCCTTGTAGCGGGGGATAACTATTGGAAACGATAGCTAATACCGCATAACAATGGATGACACATGTCATTTATTTGAAAGGGGCAATTGCTCCACTACAAGATGGACCTGCGTTGTATTAGCTAGTAGGTGAGGTAACGGCTCACCTAGGCGACGATACATAGCCGACCTGAGAGGGTGATCGGCCACACTGGGACTGAGACACGGCCCAGACTCCTACGGGAGGCAGCAGTAGGGAATCTTCGGCAATGGGGGCAACCCTGACCGAGCAACGCCGCGTGAGTGAAGAAGGTTTTCGGATCGTAAAGCTCTGTTGTAAGTCAAGAACGAGTGTGAGAGTGGAAAGTTCACACTGTGACGGTAGCTTACCAGAAAGGGACGGCTAACTACGTGCCAGCAGCCGCGGTAATACGTAGGTCCCGAGCGTTGTCCGGATTTATTGGGCGTAAAGCGAGCGCAGGCGGTTTGATAAGTCTGAAGTTAAAGGCTGTGGCTCAACCATAGTTCGCTTTGGAAACTGTCAAACTTGAGTGCAGAAGGGGAGAGTGGAATTCCATGTGTAGCGGTGAAATGCGTAGATATATGGAGGAACACCGGTGGCGAAAGCGGCTCTCTGGTCTGTAACTGACGCTGAGGCTCGAAAGCGTGGGGAGCGAACAGGATTAGATACCCTGGTAGTCCACGCCGTAAACGATGAGTGCTAGGTGTTGGATCCTTTCCGGGATTCAGTGCCGCAGCTAACGCATTAAGCACTCCGCCTGGGGAGTACGACCGCAAGGTTGAAACTCAAAGGAATTGACGGGGGCCCGCACAAGCGGTGGAGCATGTGGTTTAATTCGAAGCAACGCGAAGAACCTTACCAGGTCTTGACATCCCGATGCTATTTCTAGAGATAGAAAGTTACTTCGGTACATCGGTGACAGGTGGTGCATGGTTGTCGTCAGCTCGTGTCGTGAGATGTTGGGTTAAGTCCCGCAACGAGCGCAACCCCTATTGTTAGTTGCCATCATTCAGTTGGGCACTCTAGCGAGACTGCCGGTAATAAACCGGAGGAAGGTGGGGATGACGTCAAATCATCATGCCCCTTATGACCTGGGCTACACACGTGCTACAATGGTTGGTACAACGAGTTGCGAGTCGGTGACGGCAAGCTAATCTCTTAAAGCCAATCTCAGTTCGGATTGTAGGCTGCAACTCGCCTACATGAAGTCGGAATCGCTAGTAATCGCGGATCAGCACGCCGCGGTGAATACGTTCCCGGGCCTTGTACACACCGCCCGTCACACCACGAGAGTTTGTAACACCCGAAGTCGGTGAGGTAACCTTTTGGAGCCAGCCGCCTAAGGTGGGATAGATGATTGGGGTGAAGTCGTAACAAGGTAGCCGTATCGGAAGGTGCGGCTGGATCACCTCCTTTCTAAGGAAAAACGGAATGTACTTGAGTTTCTTATTTAGTTTTGAGAGGTCTTGTGGGGCCTTAGCTCAGCTGGGAGAGCGCCTGCTTTGCACGCAGGAGGTCAGCGGTTCGATCCCGCTAGGCTCCATTGAATCGAAAGATTCAAGTATTGTCCATTGAAAATTGAATATCTATATCAAATTCCATATGTAATTAATTACATATAGATAGTAACAAGAAAATAAACCGAAACGCTGTGAATATTTAATGAGTTAGGTCGAAAGACCAAAATAAGGTTAAGTTAATAAGGGCGCACGGTGGATGCCTTGGCACTAGAAGCCGATGAAGGACGTGACTAACGACGAAATGCTTTGGGGAGCTGTAAGTGAGCAATGATCCAGAGATGTCCGAATGGGGGAACCCGGCAGGTAATGCCTGTCACTCATTACTGTTAAGGTAATGTAGAGGAAGACGCAGTGAACTGAAACATCTAAGTAGCTGCAGGAAGAGAAAGCAAAAGCGATTGCCTTAGTAGCGGCGAGCGAAACGGCAAGAGGGCAAACCGAAGAGTTTACTCTTCGGGGTTGTAGGACTGCAACGTGGACTTAAAGATTATAGAAGAACTACCTGGGAAGGTAGGCCAAAGAGAGTAATAGCCTCGTATTCGAAATAGTCTTTATACCTAGCAGTATCCTGAGTACGGCGAGACACGAGAAATCTCGTCGGAATCTGGGAGGACCATCTCCCAACCCTAAATACTCTCTAGTGACCGATAGTGAACCAGTACCGTGAGGGAAAGGTGAAAAGCACCCCGGGAGGGGAGTGAAATAGAACCTGAAACCGTGTGCCTACAACAAGTTCGAGCCCGTTAATGGGTGAGAGCGTGCCTTTTGTAGAATGAACCGGCGAGTTACGATATGATGCGAGGTTAAGTTGAAGAGACGGAGCCGTAGGGAAACCGAGTCTTAATAGGGCGCATTAGTATCATGTCGTAGACCCGAAACCATGTGACCTACCCATGAGCAGGTTGAAGGTGAGGTAAAACTCACTGGAGGACCGAACCAGGGCACGTTGAAAAGTGCTTGGATGACTTGTGGGTAGCGGAGAAATTCCAAACGAACTTGGAGATAGCTGGTTCTCTCCGAAATAGCTTTAGGGCTAGCGTCGATGTTAAGTCTCTTGGAGGTAGAGCACTGTTTGGGTGAGGGGTCCATCCCGGATTACCAATCTCAGATAAACTCCGAATGCCAACGAGATATAATCGGCAGTCAGACTGCGAGTGCTAAGATCCGTAGTCGAAAGGGAAACAGCCCAGACCACCAGCTAAGGTCCCAAAATATATGTTAAGTGGAAAAGGATGTGGGGTTGCACAGACAACTAGGATGTTAGCTTAGAAGCAGCTATTCATTCAAAGAGTGCGTAATAGCTCACTAGTCGAGTGACCCTGCGCCGAAAATGTACCGGGGCTAAAACATATTACCGAAGCTGTGGATACCTTTATAGGTATGGTAGGAGAGCGTTCTATGTGCGAAGAAGGTGTACCGTGAGGAGTGCTGGAGCGCATAGAAGTGAGAATGCCGGTATGAGTAGCGAAAGACAGGTGAGAATCCTGTCCACCGTAAGACTAAGGTTTCCAGGGGAAGGCTCGTCCGCCCTGGGTTAGTCGGGACCTAAGGAGAGACCGAAAGGTGTATCCGATGGACAACAGGTTGATATTCCTGTACTAGAGTATATAGTGATGGAGGGACGCAGTAGGCTAACTAAACCAGACGATTGGAAGTGTCTGGCCAAGCAGTGAGGTGTGATATGAGTCAAATGCTTATATCTCTAACATTGAGCTGTGATGGGGAGCGAAGTTTAGTAGCGAAGTTAGTGATGTCACACTGCCGAGAAAAGCTTCTAGCGTTAATTATACTCTACCCGTACCGCAAACCGACACAGGTAGTCGAGGCGAGTAGCCTCAGGTGAGCGAGAGAACTCTCGTTAAGGAACTCGGCAAAATGGCCCCGTAACTTCGGGAGAAGGGGCGCTGACTTATGGTCAGCCGCAGTGAATAGGCCCAAGCAACTGTTTATCAAAAACACAGCTCTCTGCTAAATCGTAAGATGATGTATAGGGGGTGACGCCTGCCCGGTGCTGGAAGGTTAAGAGGAGTGCTTAGCGTAAGCGAAGGTATGAATTGAAGCCCCAGTAAACGGCGGCCGTAACTATAACGGTCCTAAGGTAGCGAAATTCCTTGTCGGGTAAGTTCCGACCCGCACGAAAGGCGTAATGATTTGGGCACTGTCTCAACGAGAGACTCGGTGAAATTTTAGTACCTGTGAAGATGCAGGTTACCCGCGACAGGACGGAAAGACCCCATGGAGCTTTACTGCAGTTTGATATTGAGTATCTGTACCACATGTACAGGATAGGTAGGAGCCTATGACCTCGGGACGCCAGTTTCGAGTGAGGCGTTGTTGGGATACTACCCTTGTGTTATGGCTACTCTAACCCAGATAGGTTATCCCTATCGGAGACAGTGTCTGACGGGCAGTTTGACTGGGGCGGTCGCCTCCTAAAAGGTAACGGAGGCGCCCAAAGGTTCCCTCAGAATGGTTGGAAATCATTCGCAGAGTGTAAAGGTATAAGGGAGCTTGACTGCGAGAGCTACAACTCGAGCAGGGACGAAAGTCGGGCTTAGTGATCCGGTGGTTCCGCATGGAAGGGCCATCGCTCAACGGATAAAAGCTACCCTGGGGATAACAGGCTTATCTCCCCCAAGAGTTCACATCGACGGGGAGGTTTGGCACCTCGATGTCGGCTCGTCGCATCCTGGGGCTGTAGTCGGTCCCAAGGGTTGGGCTGTTCGCCCATTAAAGCGGCACGCGAGCTGGGTTCAGAACGTCGTGAGACAGTTCGGTCCCTATCCGTCGCGGGCGTAGGAAATTTGAGAGGATCTGCTCCTAGTACGAGAGGACCAGAGTGGACTTACCGCTGGTGTACCAGTTGTTCTGCCAAGAGCATCGCTGGGTAGCTATGTAGGGAAGGGATAAACGCTGAAAGCATCTAAGTGTGAAGCCCACCTCAAGATGAGATTTCCCATGATTTTATATCAGTAAGAGCCCTGAGAGATGATCAGGTTGATAGGTTAGAAGTGGAAGTGTGGTGACACATGTAGCGGACTAATACTAATAGCTCGAGGACTTATCCAAAGAAAGTAACTGAGACATATTGACAACGATTTGGTTTCTTGATACAGTATAGATATTCAATTTTGAGTTGAGAATACTCAGAGTTAAGTGACGATAGCCTAGGAGATACACCTGTTCCCATGCCGAACACAGAAGTTAAGCCCTAGTACGCCTGATGTAGTTGGGGGTTGCCCCCTGTTAGATACGGTAGTCGCTTAGC
>NZ_JACLQL010000024.1:0-4201 GCF_016648635.1 Streptococcus sp. 21.1
AAACAATCAACTATAAGCTTTCATTTTACTTTTCATAGTGATATTTAGCTTTTGGATAGCTATTTCACCTAAATCATGTCCTCTCGTTTGCCCTATTAGTTTTAACATTCAAACTTATTTATGCCGATAATATGCAAAGAATAAGTAACAAAAAAAGACTAGACTGTCTTGCATAGCAAAACAACCTAATCTTTCATTTTATCTTATTAATGTTTACGTTTGCGAGCTGACCATAGACCTGAAAGGGCCATTGAAAGCAGGCCTAGACCTGTTACAGATGCTAATTTTTGGTTAGAGTCACCTGTTTCTGGCAATACGGCGCTATTAGTTCTTTCTGTTTCTTGCTTAGCAACTATAGAAGAAGTTGGTGTAACGCTTGGTCCTGTAGGTGTTCCAGGAGTTTTTGGTTTTTGAGGAGTTGGTGGCGTCGTTGGTACTGGACGTGTTATGCGCTCAACAAGATAATTTTTATGCCATTTTACCTTAGGAGCTACAAGTTCTTTAGGTGAAACAGGTTTATTAGGAACATTAACTGTGACCATAGTTGGTGGTGTTGGAGCTGTTGGCTCTGTTGGTGGCGTTGGTTTTGTTGGCTCACCAGGTACCTCTACAACTACAGGTGTAGGTGGAGTCGGAGCCTTAGGTTCTACTGGTGCCGTAATCTTACGTGGCTCTACTGGCACTTCAACTAAAGTTGGAGTTGGCGGCGTTGGAGCTTTTGGTTCTGTTGGAGCCTTAGGTTCCTCTGCATCAACTGTAACAACAGTGTAGTTAGGTTCTGTCGGTGGTGTTGGCGCTTTAGGTTCTTCTGGTTTGCTTGGTTCCGCTGGAACTTCAACAACTGTCGGAGTTGGTGGCGTTGGAGCTTTTGGTTCTGTTGGAGCCTTAGGCTCCTCTGCATCAACTGTAACAACTGTATAGTTAGGTTCTGTTGGTGCCGTAGGGGCTGTTGGCGGAGTTGGTTCTGTTGGTACCGCTGGAAGAACTTCCAATGTAATCGTTGGTGGTGTTGGAGCCTTTGGTTCTTCAGGAGCTGTTGGCTCTTTTGGCGCTTCACCTGGATTTTTTGGAATACCAACATTTGAGTTAATCGCAAACCAATATACTGTTGGTTGACCAGCAGCATTAGCTCCATTAGCCGTAAATACCAAGTGACCATCAGCCATCTTCAAGCCTGCTCCACCATAATAGAGGTATGGAGAAGATGGATTATCCCAACCTTCAAGAGTCGTTGAAGATTCACCATTAAAGATAGATCCATGTTCAATGTATTGGTTATCTTTAAATGATGTCACCTCTTTTGTAGCAGAATCATAAGAAACACTTGAATTTGGAATTGGAATGTATTTATTGTTTCCAACATTTACAGATTCTTGGTGCTCTACATTTTCAAATTTCTTCTTAGGAGTAAAGATGATACGTCCTGAAGTTGAATCAATCGTATAAGAACCGATAACATCATCTTTACCGTCTAATGTGAACTCATCTGTTCCGATAGAGTGACCATTCCCAGCACCTGAAACATTGACTGAAGTTGCGTCAATAACAGTTTCTTCACTAACTGTAAATTCACTACCATTCCACGTTGCTTTTTGTGCCACAATCTTGATTGGGTTTTCAGCAGAGATAGTGACGTCAGCAGTACCAAAGTCAGCTGTTCCATTTTTAACAACAACTGCATTGTTTTCAATGCTCATTGATGAACCATCTGCATATGGATTCCAAGTTCCTCGAACAGTGTTACCATTTTTATCCTTGGCTTCTACTGTAAGGGCACGAGGTTTATCCCCACTATCTACATAAGAAGCACCTGTCCAGTGGTTAAGAGAGTTCAAAGCAACAATCGCATTGTGCTGTGTCAAATCAAACTTATTGCCATTACCATCATAGAATTCAACATCTACAGCAACTTTAACGGGTTTATTTTGGTCTGTTGAAGCACCGACTGTTAGTGTTACAGTTGGGTCTGAGCTAACGGCTGCAATTCCTTTACCGTCATTTGATGGAAGACTCAAAATTTCATAGCGATAAATCACGCGCTTGATCGGATGCATATCCGTATTTTCACGCATGCTTGACTGATTCAAGTTATCATAAGTAACAACAAATTTATCGCCTTCCTTAATTTGAATAAATTCAGTTTCATTATTGGCCCAAGGAGTAGTTGCTACAATATCTGAAGCTTCCAATTTATTGGAATCATACTGATGTACATTGCTTGTATTCAAACGAGCTTGAGCATCACGAGTGAGATAAGCACTGATGCCATCGATGGTATGAATGGCTCCACCTTCACGTTGGAAGGTCAAATCTTGAACAGTTTCTACATCTTTTAGATCTTGGAAACCATTATCATTCATGTACTTATCATAGGCTGCTTTAGCATCTTTGTACTGTGCCAAAGCTGTATGATATTCAGCAAGTTTTGTTTGGTAGGTAGCAAAATCTTTGCCGTATTGCTCTAAATCTACATTGTATTTTGCAAGCTCAACCTCATACTTAGCTTTTGCAGCATCTTCTTCTGCTTTAATAGCAACAAGTTGATCATAGGCTGCTTTATCTTTATCGTATTGCGCTTTCTTAGCTTGGTATTCTTGTAAATCTTTATCGTATTGTGCTTTAGCTGTATTATAAACAGCCATTTCTGCATCATACTTGGCTTTAGCTTCCGCATTTGCCTTATCAGCTGCTGTTTTTTCTGCTACTTTAGCATCGTAGGCTGCTTTAGCTGCATTATAAGTCGCTAAATCAGTTTGATATTTTTCATAAGCTGTATTGTATGCAGTAAGATCTTTTTCATATTGCTCTTGAGCAGCCTTATCTGTAATTTCTGCTTGCGTTTTCTCAGCTACTTTCACATCATAGGCTGCTTTTTTCGTGTTGTATTCAGCTAGAGCTGCATCATACAGAGCCTTATTTGCCTTATATTCAGACAAAGCTGCGTTGTATGTGACCATTTCTGCATCATACTTAGATTTAGCTTTTGCATTAGCTGCATCAGCGGCTGCTTTTTCTGCTACTTTAGCATCATAGGCTGCTTTAGCAGTCTTGTAGGCAGCCAAATCGCTTTGATATTTTTCGTAAGCGGCATTATAAGTAGCTAAATCTTTCTCATACCGCTCTTGAGCAGCCTTGTTTTCAACTTCTGTACGAACTTTTTCTGCTACTTTAGCATCATAAGCTTCCTTCTCAGCATCATATTTTGCCTTGTCTTTAGTATACTGAGCCATAGCAGCTTCATAGTTCTTTTTAGCAGTTTCATAAACGGCCAACTGTACCTTGTAATCGGCTTCTGACTTAGCATTAGCTGCATCAGCAGCTGCTTTTTCTGCTACTTTAAAATCATAAGTTAATTTTTGAGTATTATACTCTTCCAATGCTGCATCATAGGCTTTTTTATCAGCTTGGTATTTAGCTAACCCTTTTTCATAAGCAGCTTGATCAGTATCATACTGTGCTTTAGAAGCAGCGTTTGCTTTATCAGCTGCTGCTTTTTCGGCCACTTTAGCATCGTACTCAGCCTTAGCTTTATCATACTCAGCTACATCTTTTTTGTGGCTTTCTTTTGCTTTCTGATAATCCGAAACAACCGTATTAATCTCTTTTGATTGAGCTTGATTGTCAGCAATAGCACCCTCTAGGGATGTATGTGTTTGAGGTGCAGTTTCTTCGACTTCTACCCCTTCTTTTACCGCAGAAGTTTTAGCATCCTCAAGACTATCAGTTGTAACAACACTTGTTGTTACAGTGGTATTTCCTTCTTCTTTGACAGAAACAACTTGCTTCTCCGAATGATCAACAGTTGTTGCCGGATCAGCAGCAGTATCTGTTAGTACAGAAGCACTAAGTGGTGTATCAGTAGCAGCTGAAGTTGAAACCTCATCTGCATGTACACCAGTTGCCCCCATCGCAAGAATGGTTGTACCCAAAAGAACAGAAGCAGCTCCAAAGCTATACTTTCTGATTGAAAAACGTTGTGAATCTTTTCTTCCCATATCACACATTTCCTTCTATATTTTCTTAACACCTAAAGTCTATCACTTTTAAATTTTCTGTCAATAGAATCATCTTAATTTTTTTAAAATTTTACACTCATTTTCAATTTATAAGTATTATTTAATTGATTCTTTAATTTAAAAGGATAGATAGCTTAATTTTATATGTTACTTCTTCTGAAAATTAGAATTAAGTGGCTATAGAT
>NZ_JACLQL010000025.1:0-3444 GCF_016648635.1 Streptococcus sp. 21.1
TTTCTTGCTTGTGATTTCAGCAGTCTTATCATTACTCAAATCAAAGGTTGGTGTTTGGGTTTGAGGAACGTTTTGAACATCCGCAGAAACCTTGTCTGTAGGAGTCACTGTGATTGGTGTGACTGTTGGTGTGTACTTAGCTGTTGCAGTCTTGATGTAATCCTGTTGGATCTTACCATCTTTGTTTCTACCAACTGGCGCTGACAATGTAACTTCCACACCTTTGGCTGTACCAGTAAAGCTTGGATCTGGAGTGAAGGTTACTTCACCCGTTGAAGGATTAATTGTATAAGTTCCTTCCCCTTCAACTGTTACAGATGGCGCATCAGTAGTGAGACCTGTGGCAGGATCCACCAACTTAGCAGGATATTCTGCACTTGGAGTGATTGCAATCTTGTCACCATTTGAGTTAGTCTCAGTTGTGTTAAAGGTCGGAGTTTCTTTTTGAGTCGCCCCTTGAACATCCGTCGAAGTTTTGTCTACTCCTTCGATTTCAATTGGAGTGACTGTTGGAACGTATTGACCATCCATGGTATTCAACTGACCATTAATGTTTGCTTCTTGATCTGGGAATTTTGTTGACCAACCAGTATCATAACCGTTGTTATCTGAACGACGGATAGAAATACCATCAGCTGTTCCAAGGAAGTTATCTTCAGGAATAAATTCAACGTCTACATCTTTACCGTTGGCAGTAATCTTGTACTTACCTTGTCCTGGAACGACATAGTAACCGTCCGCATCAAGAGTTGCACGGTTGCCATCTTTATCAACGATGTATGGTTCTACCGTTTCGTCAATAACGGCACTAGAATTAAGCTCATACTTGTGTTCTCCACGTGCTGTAAAGGTTACAGTTGCAGTTTGCTTCGCCCCTTGAGGACCACTTGTTTCCTTGAATTCCCCTTTTGGTGGGTGCGTAATTTGAGTTCTGAAGTCTTCCACTTCCCCTGAGAAGGCCATACCAGTTGGGCTCTCAATCTCGGTAGCCTTCTTGGCAATACGAACACGAGCACCTAGTTCTTTAACGCTAGGGTCGATATAAGTCTTGCTATTTGCAAAGGTCAACTCAACAGTGCCATCTTGTGTGATTGTAGCGAGATTTGAGCGTTCATCCTCATCGAATTTACCATTTTGGTTAAAGTCTACCCAACCATAGATATGTGCTTCTGAGGCTCCATCTGTATGAGCTTCTACTGACAGCTTGTAGTTCCCTGGGCGTGTACGGTCCATCTTGATCATCTCATTGGTTGAACCTTTAAGCTCATCTGGAAGCAATTGGTCAATTCCTTCATCGGCCGTAGTTGCCTTATCATCACCGAACCAGTCAAGAACAGTATTCTCATCCATATCTGGGCTCACATTACCAATATATGGTTGATTTACTTTAGCACCAGTTATACCATCTACAGTTGCAATGGTATGCATAGCTTTTCCGTATGACTCAGGAGCGTCCCCTTCATCAATTGGGAAGAATCCTAGCATTGCTGACTGTTTACCACCTGAAGCGACATAAAGTCCAACTTCAGAGGCACCACGCGTCATAACGATTGGAACAGTATAATTACCTTCAGAAATGTTTGGTCCAAAGATACCGGTTCCTAGACCACCTGTAACTTGGTCAGGATTTCCAAAATACTTCCAAGCTACTGGTTTCTTTTCTGGTCCAACTTGAGTAGATCTACGAAGTTGGTTTAAGTTGGTATTATTAAATTTAGGATTAGGTCCAAAAAGATTTTCAGTATCTTGTGGTGAATATGTTACAGAAGTACTTGGTCTGGTAAACTTTTTCCATTCTCCAATATGCTGCCAACCTTCTCCATTGGTAGTAAACATAACTAATTCACCTGGGTTAGCAGACTCCCCATCAGCCATAACAATAGCTGGCTTAACTGTCTTACCACGGAAGGTTGCAGAGATTTCAAACTGAACTCCAATATTTCCACCATTCAAAGCTGAACTTATGGTAGTCTTCTTGGTTTTCGTATCAATATTTTCAAATCTGATTTCAGTCCAATTATTTTGGGCATCAGCGACGATTTTGGCCTCTTCACCATTGTTAAAAGCTTGCTTAGCAGCATTTGAAGTGACTCCACTTACATAACCATTTTTTGCATTTGGATCATAGGTTGCTTTTTCAGCTTCTGTAGCCCCTTGATTTTCCATCCGTTTCTTATAGATTTCAGTCGCTTGGAAAGGTTTCAAAGATTTGACTTTTACAGTAACTACATAACCAGGCATGATTTCCTTGGTATAGGTAGACCCAACTTGAAGAGCCAATTTTTCTTCTAAGTTCTCAGTTGGTTTAACTTCACTTTTAGGAACTAGTACTGTAGTAGTTCCTGTCCAGTTAGCTACATCTCCAAAGTCCAACCATGAGATTTGGCTAGCCATAGATTTGGCATCAACATTTGTTGTAAAGCCAGGTTTTTCAACTTTTGGAGTTGAGGTTGCGTCTTCTACATCATCACCAATCAAGTTTGGATCATTGGCATCACCAAGGGCACGACGTGTACGACGGCGACCAGAAGTTTCTGCTGTTACAACAGGTTGCACTACAGCAGACGCTTCGGCACCACTTGAAAGAGCATTCGTTGTAGAAGCTTCTGCTTGAACGTCCACACCTTGTGCTTCAGATGCTGTTTCTGAAGCAGGTGTCTCAGATGATGCTGATGTAACAGAGGCTGTCGTTGAAACTCCCGTAGTATTGCCTACACTTGTAGAGCCAGCAACACTAGTGGTAGATGCTGCAGTACTTGCTGACGTTGACGAAGCTGCTTGAGATGTTGTCTCACTAGAAGCTTGTGTTGTAGACGTTTCAGAAGTAGCTGCGCTAGCATTTGAAACGGTTTGAGACTGACTATTAGTCTCAGAAATTGATAAGAAATTTGCGACTTCCGTCGAAGCTTGAGCAGCAACAGCATTCTGAGAAGATGTCTCATCACTCACTGTAGCAGTAGTGCTAGCTACATCTCCTGCTTGGACTTGGTTAGCTGTTTCATCGGCAGATACTCGACTAGCAGTACCAACCATAACCAGAGTTCCAAGAAGAACGGAGCAAACCCCTACATTCAGCTTACGAATCGAAAATCGACTTATACGATCATTAAATAAATCTTTACCCACTTTGGTAATCCTCCACACTTATACTATTAAGTATCTCACCCCTCAATGAGATTAAAAGTATTTAAAAATACTAATCGTTAAATATTTTAACAAAATTCCTAATATTTGTGAAAAGAAATGCTCTTATTTTCAATTTTTTTATAAGGTTCACTTAAAAATAATCATGTAAACAGTAGAATGATTATAGATATCACTATTTTTATAAAAATTTCAATTAATAATTTTATAATTATATACTTTTAGAATTGTCAGTAAAAAGAAACTTATGATTTCATTTTTTTCAAAAATCGATTTTCAGAATTAATAATTCATTAGAAC
>NZ_JACLQL010000026.1:0-3008 GCF_016648635.1 Streptococcus sp. 21.1
ATTTTTCTATATTTTAATAAATAATAATTAAACAGGCTTTTGTATTTAAATGGCTTTGCACATAAAAAAATCAGAATTCCTATTAAAATTCTGATTTTTTATTTCTAATTCTATTTCTTAATGATTGACGGCTTCTTTCAACGCTTCAACCTTATCCAATTTTTCCCATGGAAGATCGATGTCAGTACGTCCCATGTGACCATAGGCCGCTGTTTGACGGTAGATAGGACGTTTAAGATCAAGCATTTGAATGATACCTGCAGGACGCAAGTCAAAGAGATCACGGACAGCAGCTTCAAGTTTACTTTCAGCAACTGTCGCCGTTCCGAAGGTATCGACACGGACAGACACAGGATTAGCAACACCAATAGCATAAGCCAATTGTACTTCTGCTTTCTTAGCAAGACCAGCAGCTACGATGTTTTTAGCAATATAGCGAGCGGCATATGAAGCTGAACGGTCAACCTTAGTGGCATCCTTACCTGAGAAGGCACCACCACCGTGTCTTGAGTAACCACCATAAGTATCAACAATAATCTTACGACCAGTCAAACCAGAGTCCCCTTGAGGTCCTCCAATAACAAAACGACCTGTTGGGTTGATAAAGAATTTTGTCTCGTCATCCAAGTATTCGGCTGGAATAACTGCTTTAATGACTTTTTCAATGACGTCTTGACGAATTTGATCGTTAGTTGCTTCAGGATTGTGTTGCGTTGAGATAACGACTGTATCAACACGTACTGGTTGGTCATTCTCATCATACTCAACAGTAACCTGAGATTTAGCATCCGGACGAAGGTATGAAATCTCACCAGATTTACGCAAATCTGCCAATTTTTTAACCAATTTATGTGAAAGGCTAACTGGAAGTGGCATAAACTCTGGAGTTTCATCAATAGCAAAACCAAACATCAAACCTTGGTCACCAGCTCCGATAAGATCAAGTGGGTCTTGGTCACCAGTTCCACGAACTTCAAGTGATTCATTGACTCCTTGAGCAATATCTGGAGATTGTTCGATCAATGATGGGTGAACCCCAACAGATTCTGCTGCAAAGCCATATTCTGCATTGTTATAACCAATTTCAGCGATAGTATCACGAACCACACGGTTAATGTCCACATAAGCTGTTGTAGAAACTTCACCGAAAACGTGGACAGAACCAGTGTAGACAGCTGTTTCTGCTGCAACGTGTGCATCTGGATCTTCTGCTAAAATCGCATCAAGAATGGCATCTGAAATTTGGTCTGCAATTTTATCTGGATGCCCCTCAGATACAGATTCAGACGTGAAAAGTTTACGTTCTGACATATAAAATGTCCCCCTTTTAATATGAAAAATAATATTAGATAGAACAGATTTGACCGTCTCCTAATAGGTAAAACGCTATACTCCTAATAGAGCTAGACGCCGTTAAAAAGTTACAAAGAACCAACAGCCAACCCTAGGATGACTGTTGCCTTATCGGGACTTAATAACTACCGTCCATTATATCATGTTTTTTCAGTCTAGTCATATAGTTATTTATTATCAAGCCTTATCAATAATTTATAGTGAGCATTTTACCATCTTTTGTATTATACTTAGGATATGAAAACTTATGAACACGTTTATGACATCTTATCGAAGAGTCCTGACTTTGTGACGGGAGAGAGTTTGGCTAAAAGCCTTGGAGTCTCACGGACAGCCATTTGGAAGGCAATCCAAACACTACAAGAACAAGGAATTGACATTACAAGTGTACGGAAGAAAGGCTACTATTTAGAAAAGGGAGATATTCTTCTTCCTCAAGACATTTCTAAACAACTCAACATTCCAGTCTACTTTAATCCAGATTCTAACTCTACCCAACTTGATGCTAAACATGGCATGGAAAAGAATAATCCGACGCCCGCACTTTATCTGTCACCAAGTCAAAAGGCGGCCAAAGGACGATTTGATCGTCACTTCTTTGCCAGTTCACAAGGTGGTATCTACATGAGTATCCACTTAAAGCCAAACTGTTATTTTGCCGACTTACCACCTTATACCATGATGGCAGCAGCAGCTATTGTCAAAGCTATCCAGCGTCTAACTGGTATCAATACAGAAATCAAATGGGTTAATGACATTTATCTCAACAACAAAAAAATGGCTGGTATCCTTACCGAAGCCATTAGTTCTATCGAATCTGGTCGCATCACAGATGTCATTATCGGGGTTGGGCTTAACTTCTCAATCAGTGATTTTCCTAAAGAGTTAGACAATAAAGCTACTAGCCTTTTTACTTCTGAAAAACCAAGCATCACTCGAAACCAGCTTATTTCAGAAATTTGGAAGCTCTTTTTAACCATTCCAACTAGTGATTTAGTTAAAGTCTATAAAGAAAAGTCTCTCGTTTTAGACAAACAAGTGACCTTTGAACAAGCTGGAAAGAATTATACTGGTGTTGCTAAAGAAATTGGCGACAAGGGCCAACTTCTCGTTCTTACTGATGATGGTCAGGAAAAATGGCTGACCGCTGGCGAAGTGAGCCTTACTTCTTGGTAGACTTGTCGGCTGCACGCGCAATGCGTGAAACAACATAGGTTGTCCAAAGACGACGAAACAATAAATAACCAAAAAAGGCTGTAAAAAAGTAATAGCCGTGCTGTAAACTGTAATTAAAACAAACCGTTTCAAAAATAGTTTCAAGCGTAATAAACAAAATTTGTTGAATCATAAGATTATTATATCAATAGATAGAGCCTAGGACAAGCAGTCTAGGCTCTTTTCATTTTTACAAGGATAAACCTTCATCAGATTCAGAAATCTATCAAATTACACTGAATCTCCTCGCTTCTCTATTTCTAGGCTCGGACCTAAAAAGGTCCACTGGAATGTACTGACCCCAAAAAGATAGACAAATAATTTAAGAAAGGATTTAGTTATGTATTGCACAGGACTAAGTCCTTTTCTACCATTTGTCAAGCATATCAAGGCATTTGATAAAAAATAGATTGAATTCCATAATCAAACTAAGGAATTTG
>NZ_JACLQL010000027.1:0-2479 GCF_016648635.1 Streptococcus sp. 21.1
GCTTCAGCTGAAGAACAACCTACACCTGTTAATGAAGCAACTGTTGAAGCCATCATCAAAGAAGGCGCTATTGACGTCGATGCTCCAGCAAGTAATGAAGCCATAGCTAAACCTGCAGAAAACATAGCTGCTACCGCTTCGAGCGAGGCTGCCACAGTGTCAGAAACACCAGTGGTCACCTCTGAAGGGGCTTCAACAGAAACTATTTCTGAAAAACCAAGCTCTGAAGTCACAAGTACAGCTAGTTCGGAAGCATCTAATTCTGAAACTACACATTCTGAGGTAAGTGCAACGACTAGTGAAAGTGTTACAGCTGAGAATTCGTCACCAACAACTAGTGATACTGATACCCCTAATTCTCAAGTTCCCTCTGCTGAAAAGAATATCACGGGTGGTCAATGGTATAGTGATGAACAAGGCAATTGGCATTACAAAAAAGATGACAAGGATCTGACAGGTCCAAACCTAATTGATGGACAGCATGTCTATTTTGACAAGGATGGTAAACAGGTCAAAGGAAACTTTGCCCAAGATGGACATTATTATGATGGTGAACTTGGACATCTAACAACTGAATCTTTTGTTACTACTGGCGATAACCACTGGTATTATGTAGATAAGACAGGTGAAAAAGTGACTGGCCTTCAAGAAATTGGAGACAAAACTTACCACTTTAATGACAAGGGGCTTCAAACAAAAGGGCAAAGAGTGGTTGTTGATGGAAAAGGATATTATTTCCATCCTGAAAATGGCGAACTTTGGAATAATAAGATTGCCCTCTACCATAGTACTCGCTACATTAACGGAACCAGCGACGACATTTATTACTACTATGACAATGACGGTAATATTTACACTGGCCCTAAAACCATCGACGGTAAAGAGTACTACTTCCAACCAGACATGGTCTATTATTCTAAATTCAAGAATCCTGATGGTACTGAAAGTTATTACAATGAACAGGGACAAAAAGTCTATAATGGCTGGGGTAAAATCAGATACATGTACCTGAGAGGATACCTCTGGACACCTTCTGTTTATGCTGATGAAAATGGACATGTTGTCCATGGATTCAAGCGAATTAATGGACAACTCTACTATTTTGATGAATCTGGTTCACTAAGAGATGATGTCCCTGGCAGCCCAAACCCACTGTTCCAAGTTGATGGAAACTGGTACTATGCTCAGTTTTCTAAATACATTAACGGCGTAAGAGGTGCTATCCTCACCAATGCTTTCACTTTTATTGCTGTAGATGATAGATACCCAACATCAATTGCAGATGAAAATGGTAAATTGACTCCAGTTACAGCCAAAAATAGTTATGTTACTGCTGGAGGTAAATGGTACTATGTTGATAAATCTAGTTATCCTTTAAAGGGCGAACAAGTGATAGATTATGTCAATGTCTACTTCCGTGATGACTATTCTCAAGTTAAAGGGGACTTTGCACCAAATGGACACTACTATGATAAAGATAGTGGAGCTCTCGTTACCAACCGTTATGTGGAAAAAGATGGCAAATGGTACTATGTCAATGATAAGGGCGATAAATTAGTTGGTGCTCAAACTGTAGATGGTGTAGAAGTCTATTTTGATAAAGACGGTGTCCAAGCCAAAGGTATTTTTGCCAATGCTGATCATTTTTATGACAAAGACACAGGTGCTGCTGTCCGAGACCAAATCGTCGAAGTCGATGGCAAACGCTATTATGTTGGTCAAGATGGTAGAAAAGTTTACTCAGGAACACATATTGTTCATGGTGAAGAAGTGAATCTTATCGTTGGAGATGGTCATCAAGGCTTCGGAGAATTCACATACTACGCAGATAGTGGAGACTATATCGGATTTGATGGTAAAAAGGTTACAAAAGCTGGTTTCGTTAAAACCAAAGATAATCACTGGTATTATTTAGACGGTAAGGGAAACAAATTAGTCTCCGTTCAAGTTATCGATGGCGAACTCTACTACTTTGGACTTCCTACTCGTAAATACTACTACGGAATGCAAAGTAGAGGTGAGCTCATCTATGCGTATTACAGTGATACTATCCCTAACAGCAGCCACATCTACTATCTGGATGAAGCAACAGGCGCTGCTCTTAAAAATCAGTACCATGAATGGGAAGGTAGTTGGTATTACTTTGGTCCAAACTGGTACGCCTTGACCGGTGAACAAACCATTGACAATGTCCCAGTCTACTTCCACAGTAACGGTAAACAAGCCAAAGGTGAACTAGTCACCGTTGATGGTAAAATCCACTACTACGATGCCAACTCAGGTGCCCGTTTGTCAAATATTGACATTACTATAAAAGGGGAAACCTATCATTTTGATGCGGACGGAAACGGAACACTCATTAGTTAATGAAGTTATAGAGACTCCTTCTCAATAATGACAGATTTAAAATGAAAGGAGAATTATCATGGAAAAGAAAGTACATTTTAAACTTCACAAAGTTAAAAAACATTGGGTAACT
>NZ_JACLQL010000028.1:0-1628 GCF_016648635.1 Streptococcus sp. 21.1
AAACATACTAAGATTAGTAGTGAGGAAATCTCCGACGGGAGAAAGTACTCACTACTTTTTTCGTTATGTTAAAGTAGAGGTGTCTTGTTAAGTCGATGAGTCCTTTGGCGCTAGACGTCGTAACTAAAACTGGCAAGACACCTGTTTTAGGAAGAATGTTATCAAAGTATGTGGGACGAAAAACGTCGAGTATTGAAAATGACATCACTAAAGCAAGGAATCATTTAAGACAAAGAGGTAAGATCATGCGAGTAGTTTTTGGGATTGACGTGAGTAAAGCAAGTTCAGAAGTGGCCATCTTGGTCAATGGAGAGAAAATACATGGCTATACCATACCCAATGATGCCATCGGATTTAATCGACTACTCGAGGACTTGGGGACTGTTTACCAACCAGAGATTGTATTCGAGGCGACTGGTGTCTATTCTCGTCGTCTTCAGGCCTTCTTTGAGGATAATAGTTACGCTTATATACGGCTCAATCCCTTAGAATCCAAGAAACAATTAGATAGCTTGCGAGTGCGTAAAACCGATAAGATTGACGCTGAAAAACTAGCTACGTCTCAGTTCATCCTCAATCGTAAACCAAGCTATGTCCAAGAAGCGCTTTATCAAGAATTACGCGACCTCAGCCGTTTCTATCAGAATCTTACTGAGGATATTGTCTGCTCTAAAAACCGCCTACACAAGGTTTTACAGGTCACTTTTCCTGAATTGGAAAACATCTTGTCGTCACCAACTGGGAAACAATATTGGAACTTAGTCATGGCTTTTCCATGTAATAGTTTTGTACTGGAGTTAGATGACGCCGCATTAAGAGCTATCATCCGTCAGTCTACATCAAAACACATCTCTGAAAACCGTGTGACTTACTTAGTAGATAAGCTTACAAAACTAGCTAATCATTCTTATTGTGCGGTCAAGAAAACCTCTCCAATGATGGAAGAGGTCAAATACTATGCAGGGGAGTTACTTAGGCTTTCTGAATATAGACAAAGTGTTTTAGAGAAGATGATAACATTGGCTCAACCTTTGCCAGAATACGAGATTCTTCTCTCTATTCCTGGAATAGCTGAAACCACAGCGACAAGCATTATTGGTGAACTTGGTGACATTCGTCGATTTCACTCTGCCAATCAAATCAATGCTTTTATCGGCATTGACCTCAGACACTATGAATCTGGGGACTTTCTAGCCAAGGAACATATCACCAAACGTGGGAATCCCTATGCCAGAAAGATTCTCTTTAAGTGCATTCATAACATAGCTTCAGCTAGCCACACCAATCCTTGTCATATCGCAGACTTCTATGAGAAACGGAAAAGACAATCGCAAGTGACTTCAACCAAACCACACACGATTGCCTCTATACATCGTCTCATTAGAACAATGTATTACCTCATAACGCATAACAAACTTTACGATTATACTTCTACCCAAAATCGGTAAAATTGTTTATGCCATATGATTGTAACACCTTATCAAAAAAATCACTAGGTAAGGCGTTGTTTTTGAGTACACTTTTTACACTGAACCTTAGTTCAAAAATAGACAAATTCCTTAGTTTGATTATGGAATTCAATCTATTTTTTATCAAATGCCTTGATATGCTTGACAAATGGTAGAAAA
>NZ_JACLQL010000029.1:0-1283 GCF_016648635.1 Streptococcus sp. 21.1
TCAGTAACAGGTGATGATGTTACAGCTAAATTCGATATCGCTGTGAACAATGGTGTGATTACTGCAACTCTTAAAGATGGCTTCACTAAGTCACTTGGCGACGCAGAAAATACTCAAATCATTGACACAACTAAATTCGCATTTGGACGTTACTACAAGTTCGACATCCCAACAACAGTTAAAGCTGATGTACCTGGTGGTGTAGATATCGAAAACACTGCTGCCCAAGTAGTTAACTACTACAACCCAGTAAGCAAGACAGTTGAAAAACCGAACAAACCAACTGAAAAACGTGTCAACAGTGTTCCAGTTGAAGTAGAATTCAACTTCACTAAACGTTTGGAAGGCCGTGAGCTTAAAGCGAACGAATTCAGCTTCGTACTTAAAGATTCAGAAGGTAAGACTCTTGAAACTGTAAGCAACGATGCATCTGGTAACGTTAAGTTCTCTAAACTTGAATTCAATAAGAGTCAAGAAGGTGTCCACAACTACACAGTAGAAGAAGTTAAAGGAACAGACGCAACCGTTACATACGATACAATGAAAGCGAATGTAACAGTTACAGTTAAACACGATGGAACAGCTAAAGTTCTTATCGCGACTGTAGGCGACATTGCGGATAAAGAATTTAACAACCGTGTGACTCCTCCGGAAACTCCAGAATTCAACCCAGAGAAATACGTTCTAAACGAAAAAGAATTTGATTTGACTGGAACTTCATTATTAGATGATGATAAAGAGTTGGCAGACAAGTACGCAGATACAAATGCCAACCCATATGCGGACGATGCATCTAACAACGAAGCAGCAAATATCAATACTAAGTCAGTCAAACCAGGTGAAAAACTAGTTTACCAAGTATGGTTGGATACAACTAAATTTGACGCAGCTAACAAAAACAACATCCAATCAGTAGGAATCACAGATGACTACGATGAGACAAAAGTTGACGTTGAAGCTTCAGCTATTAAAGCGTATGATGGTAAGACTGGTGCAGATGTAACAGCTAAATTTGATATTGCTGTGAACAATGGTGTGATTACTGCAACCCTTAAAGATGGCTTCACGAAGTCACTTGGTGACGCAGAAAATACTCAAATCATTGACACTACTAAGTTCGAGTTTGGACGTTACTATAAGTTTGATATTCCAGCAACTGTTAAATTGGACGTTAAAGGCGGAGTAGATATCGAAAATACTGCTGCCCAAGTAGTTAACTACTACAACCCAACAACTAAGAAAGTTGAAAAACCAAACAAACCAACTGAAAAACGTGTCAACAG
>NZ_JACLQL010000003.1:0-89312 GCF_016648635.1 Streptococcus sp. 21.1
TTTCTTTTGTAGTAGTTGACTACGTTGAAGCTACAGTTGATGGTGCTTCTGAAGTTGCTGATGAAGTTGAATCTACTGTTGATGGTGCTTCTGAAGTTGCTGATGAAGTTGAATCTACGGTTGATGGTGCTTCTGAGCTTGCTGATGAAGTTGAATCTACAGTTGAAGTTGTTGGAGCTTCAGAATCTGTGCTTGAAGCCTTAACAAGTACCCACTTACCATTTGAATAATAGTAATAATCGCCATTATCTTTCAAATAATAGTGAGTACCATTTTCATAACGGTAGTGAGGGTCATTTCTCAAAACCTCATAACCTGTCGTTGGTGTATTGTTAGAACCACTATTGTTGTTATTATAGTCACCACCACGAACCCAACGACCGTTATAGTTAACATAGTAGCTACCATCACTCAAGATGTAGTACAAATACCCATTGCTATAGCGGTAAGTACCTGATTCGTTGTAGTTGTTGTAACCAGGATTATAGTTGTTATAGTCATAATTATAGCCATAGTTATAGTTTGGATAGTAATTATTGTAACCGTAGTTATAGCCATAATTGTAATTATAGCCTGGATAATAACCATTGTATCCGTAGTTATAACCATAGTTTGGATAATAGTTGTTATACCATGGATTATAAGAATAGTTATTATAGTAACCTCGGCCATAATAACTATCGGCCTGTGCATGATCATTACCAACTATCGTTGGTGCTAATATTGCTGCCCCTAAAACAGCGCACGAAAATAGACGTAAACTTTTTCTCATTGTCTTCATCCCCTTTTTTAAAAACAAATATACCTTTTATAAGCAAGCGCTTACGCTTCTGTTTACACTTTAATTGTAGGAGATAATACTTCTATTGTCAAATTATTTTAATAATAGAAGTTTCTAAGAACAGACCAATAAAAAACTAACAATGAATGACTTTACTTTTACTTGTAAAAAATAATTGATCAGCTTTCTTTTACACTCTAAAGACAGGTGTTTAACAAAATAAAAAAGCCCTTAACATAAGGACTTTTAGCTTGACATTAACGATTATCAATATTTTCTGGGTAAAGATCGTGATTAAAGAGACGTTGCTCTGCCATCTTTTCATACTTAGTTTCTGGACGACCGTAATTATAATAAGGGTCAATCGAGATACCACCACGAGGTGTAAATTTACCCCAAACTTCCAAGTAACGAGGGTTCAAAAGCTCCACCAAATCTTTACCAATGGTATTAATACAGTTTTCATGGAAGTCTCCGTGATTACGGTAACTAAATAGGTAAAGCTTTAGAGATTTCGACTCAACGCAGAGCTGGTCTGGAATATAAGAAATATAAATATTTGCAAAATCAGGTTGCCCAGTAATAGGACAAAGTGATGTAAATTCTGGACAGTTGAATTTGATAAAGTAATCATTATCAGTATGACGATTATCAAAAGACTCCAAGACTTGTGGAGAGTATTCAAAAATATAAGGTGTCTCCTTATTACCAAGGAGAGTGAGGTTTTTCATTTCTTCTTGTTGTGACATTTTTCTTCCTTTATTGTTAATTTTTCTAGACCTTTATATGGTCAATTTTTAATCTAAATTTCTAATGTTAATCATTAAAAAAGTAAAAAAACTATCAATTCTAAGTTTATAGAATGTGAAGATTAGACTCCGCGCTCATTATCATAGAGTAGAGTATGAAGCTGAGGGAGAACACGCACATTGCCCCATGAGTCATCAGCAGCTACTGTCTCCCAAAGCTCTTTGAGGCGACCTAATTGATGTTGGACAATATTACCTTCTGCTTTCGGTTCAGGATTACCAGCCGAAAGAAACATGACATCTGGCTGATAACGTTCCTGAATCATTTTAGCAAAGGCTAAATCATCATCGTCAAAAACAGGAACTTTGAAGGTAACTTTATCAGGATCAAGTTGTGAAACAATAAAGTCAAGGGTTTCCATATTGACTTCCATCTTGGATGATGGTGGTTTAGGACTTAAGGTTACTTGATCAATATCCTTGAGCCACTCCTGCCAGCGAGAACCCTGAGTTTCAACGGCCAAAGTCACTCCTCTAGCCTTGAGTTTTGAAACGAGTTCAGCCATATTTGCCGCTAAAAGAGCTGGGTTTCCTCCAGACAGAGTAACATAGTCATAAGTTCCTAGCGCATCTAAAGCCTCAATAACTTCATCAGCTGTCATACGTGTTGGCTTCTCTGACCCATCCCAAGTAAAGGCAGAGTCACACCAATCACAATGGTAATCACATCCTGCTGTCCTTACAAACATGGTCTTTTGACCGATAGCTCGACCTTCCCCTTGAAAGGTCGGTCCAAAAACTTCAAGCACTGGTAGTTTGAGTACACGTTCTCTAGTCATCCAACCACTCCCGTCTAAACTCTGCAAAGGCTGTTGGTGTTTCATAAAGACGCACATATTCCAAACGAAGTCCTCTCTCCTCAGGCAGATGTTGACTCGTCGTCTGGAAAATCCAGAAAACCATATTTTCCGCAGTTGTATTCATATAAGGCAAAGTCTCATTGAGATAACGGTGATCTAACTGTGGTTCCAAATGGTCCTTATAAATGCTCTTTAGATCACCAAAATCGAAGGTCATGCCACGCTCATCCAAGTATCCACTTACTGCAATCTGAAGATGGTAGGTATGACCATGAAGTGATTTGCATTTGCCTTCATAATTAAAGAGATGGTGGGCAGCATCAAAAGTAAACTCTTTAGAAACCATTGTACGGTGAGGATTGTAAACCAAAGACTCACCTGTTTCTTTTTTGATTTCTTTCGGTGCAAAGAACATTAAGCTTCTCCTCTTTCTGCTAGATATTTTTCAAGGCCTTTTTGACGCAAGTGACAGGCTGGGCATTCTCCACAACCAGTTCCAATAATACCGTTATAGCAAGTTAGCGTTTTTTCACGAACATAGTCAAAAGCTCCTAGTTGGTCAGCCAAAGCCCAAGTCTCAGCCTTATCCAACCACATGAGTGGGGTTTGGATAACAAAATCATAGGCCATGGCAAGATTAAGTGTGACATTAAGCGATTTGACAAAAACATCACGACAGTCTGGATAACCAGAAAAGTCTGTCTCACATACACCCGTAACAATGTCAGTAATACCACGTTGCTTAGCTAGAACAGCTGCAAAAGAAAGGAAAAGATGATTACGCCCGTCCACAAAGGTATTAGGAACTTCACCTTCTTCTGCCTCAATCTCAATATCAGATGTTAAGGCATTTTCAGTGATTTGACCAAGCAAAGACATGTCCAAAACATGGTGTTTAAGCCTTTGTTCTTGCGCAATCTCTTTAGCTACTTCAATTTCCAGGCTATGACGTTGGCCATATGCAAAAGTAACTAATTCAACTGTTTCATAATGTTTTAGAGCCCAAAATAGGCAAGTAGTAGAATCTTGACCGCCACTAAAGACGACCAAAGCTGATTGACGTTTCATAATATTCCTCTTTATTCGTGATGTCTGAGACACATAAAAAGGCCCCTTGGGGGAGCCAAAAAAACGCCAGTAATGGTTTTTTTTAGCGATGGTGTCTCCCAAACATCGAAAATGATTTATCTTTAATAGTCTATCATAGTTGAGAAAAAAAGAAAAGAGCCAAGGCTCTCTTCATTAATCAATCTCAGCGATAACTTCGATTTCAATTTTAACATCTTTTGGCAAACGTGCCACTTCTACCGCAGAACGTGCTGGGAAATCAGATGTAAAGGCAGTTGCATACACTTCGTTAAATGGAACGAAATCGTTAATGTCACTTAGGAAGCAAGTTGTTTTGACAACGTGATCAAAGTCTGTACCTGCTTCCGCCAAAATAGCACCAACATTTTTAAGAACTTGTTCTGTTTGTTCTTGAATTGTTTCACCAATGATTTCACCTGTTTCTGGTGACAATGGTACTTGACCAGAAGCGAACAAAAGGTTGCCTACAATTTTACCTTGGACATAAGGTCCGATTGCTGCTGGTGCTTTATCAGTATGAATAGTTTTTGCCATGATAGTTCTCCTTTGACTAATATGTTGCTATTATAACAAAATATTCTGAAAATTGAAACATATAATTCCCAAAAGAAAAGAATCAGCGCTAGGCTAATCCTTCTCCTACTATTTCAGATACTTTTTAACATAGCTATAGTAGTCTGGTTTATCTTTTTTATTAAGTGCAAAGAGCATTTGACCCTTATGGGGCTCTTTCTCATCATTTGGTTCTAGAAAGAGAGCAACCTCTTTGGATTGAGTTGGGAAAAATACCGTATAAGTCGTCTCTTTCCCCTGATCTTTTACTTTAAGCGAATAATAGGTAAAGTCATCTTTAGACTTGGGACCATCCACTGTATAGTTATAATCCTGCTCACCAATCTTGACCTTATCTTTCTTGAAGACAATCGTATAATCCTTCTTTAAGGCATCTTGTGCATGCCATTCACCCTCTAGTGAGGGAGCAGACTTGCTGCAAGCTACTATTGAAACCATACAAAGTAAGGCCAAAAGACCAAGTAACCATCTTTTCATACTTTTGCACTCCTAAAGAATTTTACTTATGGTTTGATACGGTGCAACATACGTGGGAATGGAATAGCTTCACGGATGTGTTTTGTTCCAGCTACGAAAGTAACCATACGTTCAATACCGATACCAAAACCACCGTGTGGTACTGAACCATATTTACGTAGGTCAAGGTAGAATTCGTATTCTGAACGGTCCATTCCGAGTTCATCCATTTTAGCTACAAGAGCATCGTAGTCATCTTCACGCATTGAACCACCGATGATTTCACCATAACCTTCTGGAGCCAAAAGGTCTGCACAAAGAACGCGCTCAGGATTACCAGGAACTGGTTTCATGTAGAAGGCCTTGAAGCTTGCTGGATAATTAACAACGAATGTTGGAACACCAAAATAGTTAGAAATCCAAGTTTCGTGTGGTGAACCGAAGTCATCCCCATGTTCAAGGTGCTCGTAATCAGTATCTTCATCATTTTCATGTGCTTGAAGAAGATCGATAGCTTCATCATATGACACGCGCTTGAATGGCTCAGCAATGTATTTCTTAAGAAGATCTACATCACGTTCAAGGATTTCAAGAGCTTGTGGCGCACGATCAATAACACCTTGAATAAGAGCTTTAACATAAGCTTCTTGCAAATCAAGTGACTCATCATGTGACAAGAATGAATACTCAGCATCCATCATCCAGAACTCAGTCAAGTGACGACGTGTTTTTGATTTTTCGGCACGGAAAACAGGACCAAAGTCAAATACACGACCAAGAGCCATGGCACCAGCTTCAAGGTAAAGCTGACCAGATTGGCTTAGGTAAGCAGGTGTACCAAAGTAATCCGTTTCAAACAATTCCGTTGAATCTTCAGCTGCATTTCCTGACAAAATTGGACTATCAAATTTGATGAAACCATTTTTATCAAAGAATTCGTAAGTTGCGTAAATAATCGCATTACGAATTTGTTGGACAGCCATTTGTTTACGTGAACGCAACCAAAGGTGACGATTATCCATCAAGAAGTCAGTTCCGTGTTCTTTTGGTGTGATTGGGTAATCATGTGATTCACCGATGACTTCTACTGCTGTCACATCCAACTCGTAACCAAATTTTGAACGTTCGTCTTCTTTAACCACACCAGTCACATAAACTGATGTTTCTTGGCTAAGGCGTTTAACAGTATCAAATTTTTCAGTACCTTCTTCTTCACCGTATTTTTCGATGAAGTTAGGTTTGAAAGCTACCGCTTGGAAGAAGGCAGTTCCATCACGCAATTGAAGAAAGGCTAATTTTCCTTTACCTGATTTGTTAGCTACCCATGCACCGATAGTGATTTCTTCGCCCACGTATTTAGGCACATCAATAATTGAAACTAATTGTTTAGACATGTAATTACTTCTCTTTTCTTTTGATCTATATTAATTCTATTTTTCCATAAAGGCTTTGATTCGGCGGACTGCTTCTTTCAAAGTATCTAAGTCTGTTGCATAGCTAAGACGAATATTTTCAGGTGCGCCGAATCCTGCACCTGTTACCAAAGCGACTTCAGCCTCTTCAAGAATAGCGTTTGTAAAATCATTAACATTTGTGTAGCCCTTGACTTCCATCGCTTTTTTAACATTAGGGAAGAGGTAAAAGGCACCTTGAGGTTTGATGACTTCAAAACCAGGCACTTCAGCTAGGAGTGGATAAATCGTATTCAAACGTTCCTCAAAAGCTTGACGCATTTCTTCGATAGAAGACTGATCACCTGTTAAGGCTTCAATAGCAGCATATTGAGAAACTGCTGTAAGATTTGATGTCGTTTGACTGATAATCTTAGCCATACCTGAAATAATTTCTGGATCTCCGACAGCAAAACCAACACGCCAACCTGTCATAGCATAGGTCTTGGAAACACCATTAATCACGATTGTTTGCTTACGAATGGCATCTGAAAGACTTGAAATTGGAGTAAAGGTGTTGCCATTATAGACCAAACGGCCATAGATATCATCTGCTAAAATCAAGATATCGTGCTCAACCGCCCAGTCACCAATTGCTTGCAATTCTTCCTTACTATAAATCATTCCTGTTGGATTTGATGGAGAATTAAGCAAGACAACTTTAGTTTTTTCAGTACGGGCCGCTTCAAGTTGTTCAACCGTTGCTTTAAAGTGATTAGCTTCAGTCGTTTGGAAAGTGACCGGAACACCCTCAACCATTTTAACTTGGTCTACATAAGAAACCCAGCAAGGTGTTGGAATAATGACTTCATCACCAGGATTGATGACCGTAGCAAAGAAAGCATATAAGATAAACTTCGCACCAGTGCCGACAACAACCTCATTTGGTTTTACAGCATAGCCATAGAAGTTTTCCATGTAAGTGCTAATCGCATCCTTAAGTTCTGGAAGTCCAGAAGCTACGGTATAGAAACTTGCCTTACCATTTTCAATAGAGGCAATGGCAGCATCTTGAATATTCTTAGGTGTTACAAAATCTGGTTCACCAAGTGTCAAACTCAAGATATCACGTCCTTGAGCTTTAAGAGCTTTAGCACGCGCACTGGCAGCTAAAGTAACACTTTCTTCCATTTGTAATACACGATTTGATAATTTTGTCATTTCATTATAGTCCTTCCACTTTAATAACCTGACCTGAGATAAAATCAACCAGATAATACTGGGTTCCTGACTTCACTTCCCAAATAGGAGTTTTGCCATATTTTCCTAGGTGGACATAGGATATATCCTTAGCACCATAGGCCTTAGCAGCTTTCTTGGCCACTGACTTACTTATACCATCAGATTGCTTGTAAATATCAACCTCACCTGAATCATGACTCACGATAACAGCTAGTTTCTCACCTTGACCAGACTTTCCAAGAAGTCCGTAGTAGGTTGCCTCACCATGGTAGATATCAAATTCAGTAACAGTCTTAATATCTGCTTTGCTCTCTGCTATGGCAATAACCTTCTTTTCAGCGTCTACATAAGGCTTAGTCGCTACAATAAGAATAGCAGTCAAAGAGGCAATTAAGGTCACAACGATTACAATTATTCCAAAAATGAACTGTTGCTTTTTGGTCCAGGGTGAACGTTGTTTACGCATAATGCCTCCTAAAAAAGTTTCTGAATTTATTATATCAGAAAATGATAAATCTTTACATAGCAATATAGCTAGTATTGAGCAATTAAGTCTATCTTTTTTATAAGTCAGTAAAATTTATGAAACCTAAGTAATCTTAGAAAAGGTTGGTTTTAAAAAGTTAACTTTCTTGTTCTAAGAAATCCTGAATATCCTCTTTGACTTCCTCGAACTTAGCGTGCTTAAGCGCAACTTCTTGTGTCACTTCTTTTAGAAATAGTTTTCCATAACTCTTAACGAGCGGGCGATTATCCATAAGAAGAATAGCCGAGCGCTGTTCTGGACGTCTCTGAGCACGCCCAATAGCTTGTTTAAAACGTAAAACCGTCATGGGAAGACTGTAACTATCAAATGTGCTCTTTCCTTGCTTAGAAAACCAAGATTCAATCTTTTGATAGAATGGATCCTTAGGATTGTCAAACGGCAGACGTGCAATAACCTCAATTACCCTATCTTGTTGGGCAAAGTCCACACCTTCCCAGAACGCCCCCATACCCAGAAGGAGATTGGTCTCACCTCTATCAAAACGTTTTTTGACATTAAAAGCAGTCCCATTTTTCTCTTGAGTTAGGTGACGAACTTCCCTATGATCCAATAAATCTGAAACAGCCATCATACTCTTTCGAGACGTGAATAGTACTAAAATTGGATATTCCATTTCAGATAGCTTCTGGAGACGCTTTGCAAGAGCAACTTCATACTCTTCCTCAGAAGCAATACCAATCATAGGCATACTTTGATCAATCCAAATAGCTTGATTGGGTAAAGTGTCCATTGGGAGGCTAACCTTGCGTACCTGTTTTAAGCCCAACAAATCAGCCACATCAACATCAGGTCCTACATCAATAGTTGCTGAAACAATTATCACTTTTTGAGCACTTGGTAGATAAGCTGAAAGCTCTAAGAGCTCTTGACGTGACGCCTTTAAATAGGTCACCCGATGTTCCTGATAATAGTCTGTTTCAAGCCAGAAATGACTGTAAAGAGGTGTCTTAAGTGGAGACAACATCTCCATCAAATCACTTTCACCTTCCAGTTCAGAAATGGTTTGTAGCAAACGTTCTAATTGCTGGCGATTATACTGCTTCTGAGGAAATTGTTGATGTTCTTGGATTAGATGGCTAACTTCAAACTGCAAATTTTCGAGCAAGCGTTGTTGAAGCAGGGTTTGACTACCACTATCAAGAATTCGATGAATATGTTGCAAAAGGACCGTAAGATTGACTTGATGACGTGAAAATTGTTCCAAAGCCAGAACCATCTTTTGTCCCTCATCAATCACAAGAGTCTTTCCTCGAACAAAATCATGATCATCTTCCATACGTCTCAAAAGATAAGCATGATTGGTCACAACTACCCTTGCTTCTTGGGCTTTTTGATAGGACTGTTGCCAGAAATCATATTCAGTAAAAAGACTGTCAGCTTTTAGCTTACCATCGTGCTTAATCTCATCGAAATAAGCCATATAGCGCTGCTTTTGTCTGATTTCGTCAAGATCCCCTGTCTCTGTTTCAGTCAACCAAACCAAGAGTTGCATTTTGTAACGATTAATCAAACGGTTACTATCCTGACGAAGTAAGGTCTGGTAGAATGCATCTAATTTGATATAATTCTGAGGTCCTTTGAGACTATGAAAGTTAATATTAAAGACATCCGATAAGGCTTTAGCTTCCTGATTCATAATCTGATTTTGAAGGAGCTTGGTCGGAACAGCCACCACCACTTTATCTACATCAGACTGTGCCAACAAGGGAAGCAAATAGCCATAGGTTTTCCCGATTCCAGTCTGAGCCTGAATCATGGAAATATCAGTATTATCAAGCTCCCTTCTTACTGCCTCAGCAAACTCTCTTTGTTTAGGTCTTGATTCCAAATCCAAGAGAGCAATATTGGTAGCAAAATCTTGAGACAGTTTTCGTTCTGCCTTATTAGTCAAAGGTCTACGAAGAACAATTCCAGATTCTTCAAGCATGACATATTCTTTTGATAGACCTAAATTTTGACCTCTTATAGCATCACGAATAACCAACTCAGTTTCAAAAAGAAGATTATCTGAAAAGGTCAAAAGCATCTCAATGGTCTGTCTAGGTAAGCTAGCAATCTTATCCATCAAATGAAACAAAAGCTGTCCGGTCGCTCTCGCATCTTCAATAGCTGTATGGGCCTGAGCTAGGTCAAGATTAAGAACCTTGGATAAATGAGATAGCTTATATTGTTCTAACGTCGGATAAAAGACCTGAGCCAATTCGACAGTATCCACACGAGGAGTCCTTAGTTCGAAGCCCTCCATGAAAAGAGCCTCTGCAAGCAAATTGGCATCAAATTTAACATTATGGGCAACAAAAATACAGTCCTCAATCAGTTCAAAAATGGTTCTAGCAATTTCTGAGAAATCTGGGGCTTGAGCCAACTGCTGATCGGTAATCCCTGTTAAATGAATAATGTGATCATCTAGTTCTTGGTGTGGGTTAACATCACTCGCAAATTCGTCAATCACCTGACCATTTTGCATGACGACAATTCCCACCTGTATAATACTAGCCGTTGACGAAGCGGAGGTTGCTTCCAAGTCAACAATGGCATATTTATTCGTGTTTTTTTCACTCATAGTGACCTTATTATAGCATATCCAAAGCCCCAAAAAAAGACAAAGCCATCATTCTGATATTGGAAAAAGCCTGAAATTCGTGCTACACTAGAGCTATGAAAATAAGACGAATTTTAAATCCTGTTGCCCAGGAAAACACCTATATTTTAGAAAACGATACAGCTTGTCTAGTCATTGATCCGGGAAGTGATACTTCTGCTATCTTAGCTGAGCTTAAAGCAAGTGATAAACCTGTTGCTGCTATCCTCTTGACACATACACACTACGATCACATTATGAGTGTTGAGGCAGTCCGTCAAGCTTATAATTACCCTCCTGTTTATGTTGCAGAGGCTGAAAAAGACTGGTTGATGAATCCTATTGATAATTTATCGGGACTTCCACGTCATGACGATATGGAAGACGTTATTGTCAATCCAGCAGAATACTACTTCGATTTCACTCAGGACTATAAAATCGAGGATTTCCAGTTTAAAGTTGTTCCAACCCCAGGACATTCTATCGGAGGCATTTCTTTAATTTTCGATGAAGAAGAAATCGTCTTTTCTGGTGATGCCCTCTTTAAAGAAACAATTGGACGCTGGGACCTCCCAACAGGAAACCACGATCAGTTACTCACTAGTATTCGAGAGCAACTCTTCACCCTTCCTAACCACTACAAGGTATTCCCCGGACACGGTTGGGACACTACTATAGGCCACGAAAAAAACTTTAACCCACATTTTTCATAAGAATAAAAGCTCAGCAAACTATAAAGCTGGGCTTTTTACATGCATAAAAAAGAAGGTCTAAAGACCTTCTTACTTGAAATACTAGATTGTATTTATTTAGATTTGATATAGTTAACACCATCAGCTTTTGGTGCTACTGCTTTACCAAAGAATGCAGCCAAGACAATAATTGTCAAGACATATGGTGCAATTTGCAAGTAGACATTTGGTACATGTGAAATAAGCGGAAGTTGTTTCCCGATAATTGCCAATGATTGTGACAAACCGAAGAATAAACTTGAGAGCATAGCTCCAACTGGATTCCAACGACCAAAAATCATAGCAGCCAAGGCGATGAAACCAGGACCTGCAATTGTTGTAACAGCAAAGTTGTTAGAGATGGATTGAGCATAAACTGCACCACCAACACCACCAAGGAATCCTGAAATCATGACACCATAGTAGCGCATACGGTAAACATTAATACCAAGTGTATCCGCTGCCTGTGGGTGCTCACCTACTGAGCGAAGACGCAAACCAAAGCGAGTCTTGAAGATAACCCACCAAGACACAACTGAAACCAAAATCGCTACATATGCAATCAAGGAAACGTTCGTAAAGAAGACTTTACCCAAGACTGGAATGTGGCTCAAAATTGGAAATGATACAGTTTTAAAGTTATGGCTAATAGCTGGTGTTTGGCCGGCACCAAAGATAACACGTGTCAGAAAGACTGCTAAAGATGGAGCAATCAAGTTCAATACCGTACCAGAGACAACATGATCCGCACGGAAATTAATGGTCGCAACCGCGTGGAGCAATGAGTAAACAAGACCAATAAGACCTGCTACAATTGCGGCAATCCAAGGAGTTGCATCACCAAAACTATCTGCAAAATTCAAGTTAAAGAGAACACCTGCGAAGGCTCCAATAACCATGATTCCCTCAAGACCGACATTTACGATACCGCCTCGTTCAGAGAAAGTACCACCGATACTTGTGAAAATCAATGGTGCTGAGTATTTCAGCATAGAGGCAACAATCAAGGCTAAAATTGTAATGAAGTCCATATTAGTTTTGTCCTCCTTTAGCTTTCACTGACTTTTGACGAGGGCGAACCCAATATCTAATAATATAGTTAGCACCGACAAAGAAGATAATCAAAGCAGATACAACGTCGATAACTTCAGGAGGCACACCAATCATACCACTCTTACCTACAGACAAGACACCATAAAGAAGGGCAGCAAACGGAATACCAATAGGTGAATTAGTAGCCAAAAGAGCAACCGCCATACCGTTCCAACCAATTGCCAATGAAGAGTTTTGAACAAAGGCATTTTGGAAGGTACCAAGTCCTTCTACTGTTCCTCCAAGTCCACAAAGGGCACCTGAAATAATCATAGACATGATAATAACACGTTTTGATGACATCCCTGCATATTCAGATGCATGAGGGTTAAGACCTACAGATGTAATTTCAAAACCAGTTGTTGTTTTCTTGAGCATGAACCAAACAAGGAAAACTGCTGCAAGAGCAAGGAAGAAACCAATATTAAAACGTGAGCCACCGGTTAGAGAGGATAAGAATTCTGTTTGATAGCTTGCAGAGGCTGCGACCTTATTAGATGCTTCTGATGAACGTAACATGTCGGCTGTAAAACCAAATCGAACAATATTGTTTGCTACATACAAAATGATGTAGTTCATCATGATGGTAACAATGACCTCACTAGTTCCCAAGTAAGCACGAAGAATACCCGGAATTGCACCAGCGATACCACCAGCTACTAGACCGATGATTACTGTACAGAAAACTGAAACTACTTTTGGTAATTCTGGAAATGATAATGCAAACCATACAGCCGAAGTCCAACCTGCTAAAGCCTGACCAGGCAAACCAACGTTAAAGAAACCAGCTTTAGATGCTACAGAAAATCCGAGTGCGATAAGAATCAAGGGACTCATGGCACGAAGAATTTCACCAATATTTTTCAAAGAACCGAAGGCTGTACTGAAGAGATCATAGTAAGCCCAGAATGGATCGTAACCAAAGATTAACATCAATACGGCCCCGATCAACATTCCCAAGAGGACAGCAATCAAAGGAACTGCCCAATTTTGTGTTTTCTTAGACATTTGCTTCCTCCTTATTCAATTGTCCACCAGCCATTAGGATACCAAGATCTTGCTTATTCGTTTCAGCAGGATCTAAGATACCTTGAATTGCACCATCATAGATAACTGCAATTCTGTCTGACATATCAAGAATTTCATCCAATTCAAAGCTGACAACAATAACAGCCTTACCTTTATCACGTTCAGCGATAATACGTTTACGGATGTATTCAATGGCACCTACGTCAAGACCACGAGTTGGTTGACTGACAATAAGAAGCTCTGGGTCACGGTCAATTTCACGGGCGATAACAGCTTTTTGTTGGTTACCACCAGACAGGTCACCACCAGCAATCAACTCTCCAGCACCACGAACGTCAAATTCTTCCATCAATTCTCGAGCTTTAGCATTGATAACATTATAGTTCAAGATACCATTTTTCGAATTTGGCTCCTTGTAGTAGGTTTGAAGGGCAATATTTTCAGCTACTGTCATTTCAAGAACCATACCGTCACGGTGACGGTCTTCAGGAATATGACCAACACTCATCTCTGTAATCTGACGAGTTGTCTTATGAATAATAGATTCACCCTTGATGGTAATGTCACCAGACTTAACTTTACGTAGTCCAGTAATCGCTTGAACAAGCTCTGTTTGACCGTTACCATCAATACCGGCAATACCGATGATTTCACCCGCACGAACATCTAAAGATAAGTTCTTAACGGCAGGAACACCACGGTTCTCATTAACCACCAAATCTTTAATAGAAAGAACAACTTCTTTTGGATTTGAAGGAATTTTTTCTGTTTTAAAGGAGACATGACGACCAACCATCATTTCGGCCAAGTCAGCATTTGTTGATCCTTCAATTGTCACTGTATCAATTGATTTACCACGACGGATAACTGTGACACGGTCAGAAACCGCACGAATCTCATCCAATTTATGGGTGATAAGGATAATTGACTTGCCTTCTTTGACCAAGGTTTTCATGATGTTTAGAAGTTCAGTAATTTCAGACGGAGTCAATACCGCAGTCGGTTCATCGAAAATCAAAATATCAGCACCACGATACAGAGTCTTAAGGATTTCAACACGCTGTTGAGCACCAACAGAAATATCTGCCACCTTAGCTGTTGGATCTACCGCAAGACCATATCTTTCAGAGAGCTCAGTAATTTCCTTAATAGCCTTCTTCATATCAAGGACACCACCAGCTTTGGTTACCTCACTACCCAGGATGATATTCTCAGCAACTGTAAAAGCTTCAACCAACATAAAGTGTTGGTGAACCATCCCAATCCCCAATTTCGTTGCTTTCGAAGGTGAATCAATCGTCACCTCTTGTCCATTAACCTTAATAATCCCGCTTGTTGGCTGTAAAAGACCTGCAAGCATGTTCATTAAGGTTGACTTACCAGCACCATTTTCACCGAGGAGGGCATGGATTTCTCCTGGTCTCACATCAAGATTGATATGATCATTTGCCACAAATTCACCAAATTTTTTGGTAATATCGTGCATCTCAATGACATTTGGCTTCGTCATACAATCTCCTTTCAAGAATTATTTTTATATCAGCAAAGGGAAATATAAACTGCTTCCCTTTGCTGAGACAAAAATTGTCCCAGTTTAGATATTATGGATTATTTGCTAAGACCATCAGTTGGTTTCAATTCACCATTCTTGATTTGTTCTTTAGCTTTTTCTACTGCATCCTTGATATCAGAAGGAAGCTTAGATGTTACGATGTCAACACCACCATCTTTGATACCATAAGTCTTAGTAGAACCACCTTCAAATTTATCGCCTTTAAGTTGTCCGTTAGCGATATCTTTAACAACTGTACCAACTTTTTTGATTGTTGAAGTCAAAACAAAGTTAGATTTTTTCTTGTCTGAAGATGTATAGTTACCTTCTGCATTTTGGTCACGGTCAACACCGATTACCCAAACTTTCTTATCGCTGTCAGCATCAAGTTTTTCGTTAACTTCTTTAGCTGCTGTGAAGACACCAGTACCAGTACCACCAGCTGCTTGATAGATTACGTCAACGCCTGAAGCGTACATAGTTGAAGCAATTGTTGTACCTTTAGCAGCGTCTGAGAATGATTCAGCATATTGAACTTGTACATCGATGTCTGGTTTTACAGATTTAGCACCTGCTGTGAAACCAGCTTCAAAACGTGTAATTGTATCTGATGTTTGACCACCAATGAAACCAACTTTATTTGTTTTTGATTGCATTGCTGCTGCGATACCTGCAAGGTAAGCACCTTCGTTATCAGCAAACAAAACGCTCTCAACATTCTTTTGGTCTTTGATGACATCATCAATGATTACGTAGTTAACATCTTCATGTTCCTTAGCAGCATCTGAAACAGCATCATGAAGGGCAAAACCAACACCAAAGATGAGGTTGTAACCTTGGCTTTGAGCAGCTGACATATTGTTTGCAAAGTCAGACTCTGAGTTTGATTGGAAGTAAGTAAAGCCAGAATCTTTTTTAAGTTTGTTAGCTTTACCCCACTCTTGGAGTCCTTCCCATGCTGATTGGTTAAATGATTTATCATCTACCCCACCAGTATCTGTAACGATAGCAGCTTTAACTTTAGAATCAGCTGATGATCCACCGCGTCCGCCACGAGCACATGCTGCAAGACCAAGTGCTGCTACAGCAACAAGGCCAAGACCGATAATTTTCTTGTTCAATTTCATCTTGAACACTCCTCCTATAACTTGCAAGAAAACTTGCTTAATAAAGAATAAAACAACTAGACTATTGTAAGTCCGTAAAAGAGTATGGTAACAACTCTCCGACTGTCATCTCGACTGTCGATTTATCTTCAGCGATAAGAATCACTTTAGAATCGGATTTAAAAAATTCAACCATCACTTGGCGACAAGCACCACACGGTGAGATGGGCTCTTTGGTGTCTCCGTATACTGCGAGACATTCAAAGTCACGGTGTCCTTCAGATACCGCTTTAAAAATAGCCGTTCTTTCTGCACAATTGGTCAATCCAAAAGAGGCATTTTCTATATTGCAGCCTTGAAAGATTTCTCCATTTTTTGTAATCAAAGCCGCACCAACTCTAAACTTAGAGTAGGGAACATAGGCATTTTCTGCTGCCAATCGAGCTGCTTCTATCACTTGCTCTTTTTCAATAACTGTCATGACTTTCTTGCCCTTTCATTATGGCCACTCCTGACGAAGTACCAATACGGGTTGCACCAGCTTTGATAAAGGCTTTAGCCGCCTCAAGTGTACGTGCTCCACCAGATGCCTTGACTCCCATAATAGGACCAACAGCTTCTCGCATAAGTTCAATATTTTCAATGGTAGCACCACCAGTAGAAAACCCTGTAGATGTCTTCACAAAATCTGCACCTGCCAGTTTTGCTAATTGGCAAGCTTCGACCTTTTCTTCATCAGTCAATAGACAAGTTTCAATAATAACCTTCACAAGTTTTCTTCCACTAGCTTCAACAACAGCTTTAATATCGTCTTCAACTAATTTAAGATTTCTAGATTTAAGAGCACCGATATTGATTACCATATCAATTTCATCCGCCCCATTGGCAATAGCATCCTTGGCTTCAAAAGCCTTAACTGCAGAAGTCGATGCTCCCAAAGGAAAACCGATAACCGTACAAACTTTAACAGAACTATCTTTTAGCAATTCAGCTGCCGTTTTGACCCAAGTTGGATTAACACAGACGCTGGCAAACTCATACTTCTTAGCCTCATCAATTAAGGAAAGAATCTGTTCTTTATTAGCATCAGCTTTTAGTAAGGTATGGTCAATATAGCTATTAACAGACATAGACAAACTCCTTAATTAGATTTGGATTAAGGCCTAAGAAATAATTTTTAATATTTCATTTGGCTTTTTACACACTCTACCAATAATAACATTTTTTTCGAATTCAGTCAGCATTTTTTCAGATAAAATTTCTTGGCTATAGACCTTGGCAATAAGGTCTCCTTGAGTCACAGAATCGCCAACTTTCTTTTCAAATACAATTCCTGTTTCATAATTAAGACTATCTGACTTCGTAGCTCGACCTGCTCCTAATTGCATGGCAAATTTCCCAAATGCCATAGCAGGTAACTCTTTAATGTAACCTGTTTCATGAGCATGAATATCTGTCACGACAGGAGCACTGGTATGACGATAAAGATCGGTCAAATCACCACCTTGAGCTTGAATGAGTTCTTCAAACTTAGCAAGAGCTTTTCCACCCACTAAGTGCTGACGAATCTCTTCCTGACTAGCTTCAACCTGAGCTAAATCTAATAGAATCTCAGCCAACTCACAGATAAAGTCAGTGATATCTTCACGTCCCCTACCTTGCATAATTTCAATAGCCTCTGTGATTTCTAAACGGTTACCAATAGCCTTACCTAGTGGCTGGCTCATATCTGTAATAACTGCAATCGTTTCACGATTGACCTCATGACCTAGTGCAACCATGGTTTCAGACAACTTCTCAGCGTCAGACATATTTTTCATAAAAGCGCCTTGACCAACAGTAACATCCAGTAAAATCTTATCAGCGCCTGCTGCAATCTTTTTGGACATAACAGAGCTTGCGATTAGAGGAATGGAATCTACTGTTGCAGTGACATCACGCAAGGCATAAAGAAGTTTATCAGCCTTAACTAAATGCTCAGACTGACCAATGAGGGAAATTCCAATGTCTTTAACTTGCTGAATGAACTCTTCCTTGCTACGCTCAACCTGATAGCCTTTGATAGACTCTAATTTGTCAATCGTTCCACCTGTATGTCCAAGACCACGACCACTCATCTTAGCTACTGGAACACCAAAGCTAGCTACAAGTGGCATAAGGATGATGGTTACCTTATCGCCAACACCACCGGTCGAATGTTTATCTACCTTAACACCTGGAATTTCCGACAAATCATATTGTTCACCTGAAGCAACCATATCAGTGGTCAAATCATGGATTTCACGAATAGACATTCCTTGATAATAAATTGCCATCGCCAGTGCAGCTATCTGATAGTCTGGAATTTTCCCAGACACATAGCCATTAATGAGATATGAAATTTCCTCTGTGCTTAACTCGCCTCCATCTCTTTTCTTTTCAATTAAATCAACGGTTCTCATATTTTCTCACTTCTAAGGATATAATATCCTTTATCCTTTTTAACGACTTCAGCATTACCAAACACATCCTCCATCTTAGCTTTAGCTGACGGAGCTCCTTGTTTTTTCTGAATAACAATAGTTAGGTTACCACCTTGATTGAGATAATCATATGCCTCCTCAATAACTTGATGAACCACCTTCTTGCCAGCACGGATAGGTGGATTAGAAATAATATAGTCAAAACTTCCAGTAACATTTTCATAGACATTCGATTGGAAAATAGTAGCTTCAACCTTATTTCGTTCAGCATTTTGTTTCGCTAAATCAATTGCCCTACTATTGATGTCAATCATTGTGACTTTGACTCCTTGTACCTTGGCCAAACTAATACCAAGAGGACCGTAGCCACAGCCCACATCTAATAGTGTGTTTCCAGCTTCCAAATCTAATGCACTCAAAAGCACTTGACTTCCATAATCAATCATTTTTTTAGAGAAAACCCCAGCATCCGTATAAAACTGAAAACTTTCTCCTAACAAATTTACCTTTAAATCATGAATATCGTGAGCCGCATCTGGCGTCTCAGCATAATACATTTTTGACATTATTTTTTCCTTCTAGATAGTCTTTTCCCTTTATCGTATCATAAATACCAAAGTAAGGCTAGTGATATGATAAGGCTTACATTCCGGCTTTTTTTCTGCTATAATGTTAGCTATGTTAAATGAATTTATCAATTTCGAAACGATATCACGTAAGGAGTGGCAACGCCTTCATAAAGAAGGTAATGCCCCATTGACTGCGGAAGAACTTGATTCCATTCGTAGCCTTAATGACAAGATCGATGTGCAAGAAGTTAGTGATATTTATCTTCCCCTTATCAATCTCATTCGTATCTATCAGAAAACGGCCAATGATTTAACCTTTTCTAAGAGTATCTTTTTACAAAAATCACAGACTAACCGTCCATTTATTATTGGGGTATCTGGTTCAGTTGCTGTTGGCAAATCCACTACCAGTCGTTTGCTTCAACTCTTGTTGCAGCGTACCTTTCCCCAATCTAATGTTGAACTTGTGACAACTGATGGCTTTCTCTATCCTAACCAAACCTTGAAAGAAAAAGGCATCCTTAATCGTAAGGGCTTCCCTGAGTCCTACGATATGCCACTTCTTCTCAACTTTTTAGATACTATAAAAAATGGTGGTGATGTCAATATTCCTGTTTACTCTCATGAAATTTATGATATTGTACCAGGACTTACCCAAGAAATCAGACAGCCCAATTTTCTAATTGTCGAAGGGATTAATGTTTTCCAGAACCCTATTAACCAACGACTTTACATGAGTGACTATTTTGATTTTTCTCTCTACATTGACGCTGAAGTTAATAATATCGAATCCTGGTATCTCGAACGTTTTCAAACCCTTCTTGAGCTCGCCAAAAAAGATGAAAATAACTACTACCATCGTTTCACTAAATTTAGTAAGGATGAAGCTTTATCTTTAGCACAAAAAACCTGGCGTGATATCAATTTGGTTAACCTGGAAAATTATATCGAACCTACACGAAGTCGAGCTGAACTGATTCTTCACAAGGGAGACAATCATAAAATCGACTTCATCCACTTAAAAAAATAGAAAAAGCTTGCCAAGGGGCCTAAAATAACGTATAATGACATAGTTAGATAAATTTTGGAGGTGAAAACATTGGCAAATATTAAATCAGCTATCAAACGCGCTGAACTTAACGTTAAACAAAACGAAAAAAACTCAGCTCAAAAATCAGCTTTGCGTACTGCTATTAAAGCATTCAACGCTAACCCAACTGAAGAAGCTTACCGTGCTGCATCAGCTAGCATCGATAAAGCCGCTTCTAAAGGTTTGATTCATAAAAACAAAGCAAGCCGCGATAAATCACGTCTTGCAGCTAAATTGGCTAACTAATTGAAAGCTCCATTTAGGAGTTTTTTTATTACCCAAAAAACCTGCTAGCTTATCGCCTAGCAGGTTTTCTTTATTAATTAAACTCCAGTAATCTTAACTTCAAAAATCGTTCCCTTTGGTTGATTATCTTTAACAACAATTGTTCCTTTTAGGGCTAAAACAATTTGTTGCGCTAGGGATAAGCCAAGTCCAAACCCACCTTTTTGTCTGGTTCTAGCCTTATCTACGCGATAAAAGCGATCAAAGATTTTTTTCTTATCACTATCTGATATTCCAGGACCATTATCAGCTACAGAAATATAAAGATGGCGGTCATTAGTGCGAACAGTAAAGGTAACATGTCCATCATCTTCCGTATATTTAATAGCATTATCAAATAAGATGGTCATTAACTGTTTCAATAACGTTTTATCAGTCTGGATTGGACGACCAACTTGGTTTTGAGCCGTGAAACCTTTCTCATTTTCTTCTGCAATCATGGCATAGTTGGTAAAGACTGTATCAAAGAAAGCAGGTTCTAAGGTTTCGATTTCTGGTTTAATACCATCGTCACGACGAGCCAAGTTCAAAAGATTAGTCGTCAAAAGACGCATGTTGCGTACTTCATCAAGGCTTGAAGCAATATTCTCTGAATTATCTAGAATGGTGCTCTCAGGCTTGCGGAAAAGAACTTCTAATCTGTTTTGAATCACAGCAAGCGGTGTCCGTAACTCATGGCTAGCATTCTCAACAAAAGCCTTCTGCTTCTCCAAGCTTTCCTGGATAGGACGTCTTGACCACTTAGCCAAATACATACTAGCCGCAACAGATAAAAGCCAGAAGAAACTCATCATGATGACAATTAGCTTAACATAACGTTCAGTGGCTTCTTCCAATTGAGTTGTATTAATCGCAATAACAAGGTACTTAGCATCAGGATAGAGGCTATTATCTACTTTTTCAGTAATCAGACGGTACTTTTCCGTTTGATCGAAATAATTCTGAGCACTTCCCTTGCTGATAACATCAATGTTATTTTTGTCTATTGGTAAATTGGATAAGCTTGAAAATTTATCAACGACATTGAGGACTTTTCCACTCTTATCAAGTACCAAGACACTGGTATTTGCCGCAACTGATAAATCGTGAGGAGCATCTTCTATCTTTGATTTCTTCTTAGGCTCTTTCTTAGAGTCACTCGAGTCAGATGTTTCAGCTGTCGACTCATTAGTATCATAGGCTTGGTAAATGGTTGTCGTATTATTTTGATCTACCTCAGAAGTCAGAAAAAGTTCCCGTTTTAGCATTTCCATTTCTAAATAAGAATTGGTTTTAGTGGCTGCCATTTTCAGACTAGAGTCCACATTGGAATAAACGCCGTAACTCAGAATCTGTAAAATCATGACAGTCATGATAAGGAAAATACCAGAAAAAGTGGCAAAGAAATGAATGAACGACTTAAATCCGTCTGACTTGATTCTCCTAAAGAGATAATTGAAAAATTTAGTCAGCATTCTTCAAAATATACCCCACACTTCTCAAGGTTTGGAGATTGGCAGCAAAGTCTGTTCCTTTAAGTTTCTTACGAATTTTAGAAACATAAACCTCAACAACTGATACTGTGGTATCACTATCAAATCCCCAAAGACGGTCAAAAATTTGTGACTTAGGCAAAATCACGTTTTGATTTTGTAAGAAGTAAACTAATAAATCAAACTCTTTACCAAGAAGTTCTACTTCTTTATCCCCCACAAAGATTGAATTTGTAGCAAGATTGACACGAACATCACCAAAAGAAAGTGTGTTTTGGTCAAATTTACCAGATCGTTTCAAAAGTGCTTGAATACGCATCTTCAACTCTTCTAAATAGAAAGGTTTGGTTAGATAGTCGTCTGCACCCAGTTCAAAGCCATGACCCTTATCATCTAGACTTTCCTTAGCCGTCATGATAAGTACAGGAGTTGTTACACCTTTTTCACGTAATTCTCTAAGAACCGTGAAACCATCTTTTTCAGGTAACATAAGGTCTAAAAGAATCAAATCATAGACGCCACTTTCAGCTTCGTAGAGACCTTCATCTCCATCAAAGACTTGCATCACATCAGCAAAGTCATCTAAAAAATCAAAAACTGAGTTCGACAAACTCAAATCATCTTCTACTAGTAGTATTTTAATCATAGTTATCCCCCTTGTTAGGTGTCAAAGATACAAATAACACTTTGACTAAGTTTTATCATTATATCTAAAATAGACGTAATCATCTAGTGCTTTGATCTTCTTTTATTTAGATTTAGTCTACTAAACTTTCCTTAAGTTTTTCATAACTCAAACAAAAAACAGCACCAATAGGTACTGTTTTATATCGATATTTCTTCTTAGAACAAACCAACAGCTGTTCCGTCTTCAGCTACGTCCATCTTGAGGGCTGCTGGTGCTTTTGGAAGACCAGGCATTGTCATGACGTCACCTGTAAGAGCTACGATAAATCCAGCACCTGTTTTAGGAACAAATTCACGAATAGTGATATCAAAACCTTCTGGTGCTCCAAGTAAGAATTGGTTATCTGAGAAGCTATATTGTGTTTTGGCCATACATACTGGCAATTTATCCCAACCGAATTCTGCAAATTGTTTGAGTTGGTTCTTAGCTTTTTTCTCGAAGACAACTGATTTACCACCATAGATTTCAGTAACAATCTTAGTGATTTTTTCTTCCAAGCTATCATCATCAGAATAAAGACGTTTATAGTCGGCATTACCATTTTCAACAGCATCAACTACTGCGTTGGCAAGGTCAATACCACCATCAGCACCATTAGCCCAAACGCTAGCCAATTCAACAGGAACATCGATTTCTGCACAAAGTTCTTTAAGGGCTGCAATTTCAGCTTCTGTATCAGCAACAAACTCGTTAATAGCAACGACTGCTGGAAGACCAAATTTACGAACGTTTTCTACATGACGTTTCAAGTTTGCGAAGCCATCACGAACGGCCTGAACATTTTCTTCAGAGAGGTCAGTTTTGGCTACCCCACCGTGCATTTTAAGGGCACGAAGTGTCGCAACAATAACAACAGCATCAGGAGTTGTTGGGAGGTTTGGTGTCTTGATATCAAGGAATTTTTCAGCACCAAGGTCAGCACCAAAACCTGCTTCAGTAATCGTATAATCAGCCAAACGAAGAGCTGTAGCTGTAGCTAGAACTGAGTTACATCCGTGAGCGATGTTGGCAAATGGACCACCGTGTACCAAGGCTGGTGTCCCATAAATTGTCTGTACCAAGTTAGGTTTGATGGCATCTTTAAGAATAAGGGTAAGCGCACCTTCTATTTCAAGATCACGTACATAAACTGGTGTACGGTCATAACGGTAGGCAACTACAATGTTAGCCAAACGTTCTTTAAGGTCATTAATATCAGTAGCCAAGCAAAGAATCGCCATGATTTCAGACGCAACAGTAATATCAAAACCATCTTCACGTGGAATACCATTAAGTGGTCCGCCAAGACCAACGTTTACATGACGAAGCGCACGGTCATTAAGGTCAACCACACGTTTCCAAATGATACGACGTTGGTCAATGCCGAGAGCATTTCCTTGATGAATATGGTTGTCAAGAAGGGCTGACAAAGCATTATTTGCTGTAGTAATAGCGTGCATATCCCCTGTGAAGTGGAGGTTGATATCTTCCATCGGAAGCACTTGAGCGTAGCCACCACCTGCAGCACCACCTTTGATTCCCATAACCGGACCAAGTGATGGTTCACGAAGGGCAATCATTGTTTTCTTACCAATTTTGTTAAGAGCGTCTGCAAGGCCGATTGACATGGTTGATTTACCTTCACCTGCTGGTGTTGGGTTGATGGCTGTTACCAAAATCAATTTTCCTGGCTTATTGTCTTTGACTGCATTGATTTTATCAAATGACAATTTTGCCTTATATTTTCCGTAGAGTTCCAAATCGTCAAAGCCGATTCCAACTTTTTCAACTACTTCTGTGATTGGTTTTAATTCTACACTTTGAGCAATTTCGATATCTGTTTTCATGAGACACTCCTCTATATTTTTCTAAAATCTATTATATCAGAGTTTGATAAAAAACGCATTATTTTTGGTCAATTACTTTTCAATGTTCGGTTTTTGTTTTATTATAAATCGTTATAACTTTAATTTATAAGGGTACAGCTCAAAAATTACTTACAATTATTTACTAAAGAAGCAATTTTTAGTACAATACTACTATGAAAATTTTGATTACATCGGGTGGTACCACTGAAAAGATTGATGCTGTACGTGGAATCACAAACCATTCAACAGGTTATCTAGGAAAGGAAATCGCTGAGCTTTTCTTGGCTAAGGGGCACCAAGTAACCTTAGTAACGACCAAAACAGCGGTTAAACCAGAACCGAAAGAAAATCTAAAGATTACAGAAATTACGAACGTAGATAGTCTTCTCAAAATGATGGAGCCACTCGTCAAAGAGCACGATGTTCTTATACATAGTATGGCAGTCTCTGATTATACTCCTATTTATATGATGGATTTTGCTGAACTGGAGGACACCGAAGATCTCGCTCAATTCTTGCATAAGTCTAATACTGAAAGCAAGATATCATCGGCTTCAGATTATCAGGTTCTTTTTCTTAAAAAAACACCGAAGGTCATTAGCCTTGTCAAACAATGGAATCCTGCTATTCAACTGATTGGCTTCAAACTTTTGGTTAATGTGAATAAAGAAGAACTTTTTGACGTTGCTCGTGCAAGTCTGAAACGCAATCAAGCTGATATTATTGTTGCCAACGACTTAAGTGACATTACTCCAAATCAGCATATTGCCTATCTCGTTGATGAAAATAACGAGGAGAAAGTTACGACCAAATCCGCTATTGCTCAAGCTTTATTTGAAAGGATATGCCATGACTAAACGTATCATCCTTGCTGTTTCAGGATCAATTTCTGCCTATAAAGCAGCTGATCTAACAAGCAGGTTAAAGAAAAAAAGTTATGATGTTCACGTCATTATGACTGAAGCTGCGCGAGCCTTTATCACTCCTCTAACACTTCAAGTCCTTTCGAAGAATCCTGTTCACACTGATGTCATGGAAGAAAAATTGGCTGAACGTATTAATCATATTGACTTAGGTAAAGAAGCTGACCTCTTTGTTGTAGCTCCAGCTTCAGCAAATACCATTGCAAAATTAGCACATGGTCTAGCTGATAATATGCTTACTGCCACTGCTTTAGCTTTACCTAGTACTACCCCTAAACTAATTGCCCCTGCAATGAATACGAAAATGTATGAAAATCCACTGACTAGGAAGAATTTAGATACTCTACATTACGTTGGCTATCAAGAAATTCTTCCAAAATCAGGTTTACTGGCTTGTGGAGATATAGGACGTGGTGCCTTAGCTGATATTGATGACATTATTGAATCCATTGACAATGCTTTAACAAAATAGCCTTGCAGAGAATAAAAAGGAGTTTATGATGAATAAGAAAAATAAAGCAAACCAAACGGCTCAGTTATCCCTCTTGATAGCTACAATGGTTGTAATCGAAGTACTCAGTCAAACCATCTTTGCTGCTTTTGTACTTCCAATCAAACCAACCCTAACACATATTCCAGTCATTATCGCTAGCATCGTCTACGGTCCTAAAATTGGAGCTTATTTAGGTGGCTTCATGGGAATCATGAGTATTATTCGCAACACTGTTATCTATACGGTTAGTAGCTATCTCTTTAGTCCTTTTGTTGAAGGAGGAACTTGGGCATCTGCAGTCATTGCCATCGTCCCTCGTATCCTAATCGGTATTTTCCCATACTTTGTCTATAAGTTACTTCAAAATCGTCTAGGTCTGGCTCTATCTGGGGTTTTAGGTGCTTTCACAAATACATTTTTTGTACTTCTTGGCATCTACTTCCTAATCCCTAACTTCTACACAGCAGGTGGCAAAACACTAATGGCAACCATTTTCACAACAAATTCGATTGCTGAAATGATTATCGCTGGCCTGTTAACTCTAAGTATCACACCTGTGTTATTAAGATTGAAAAAATAAAGAAAAAACATGGTGATTACCATGTTTTTTTCCTTTAATTATGGTATAATGTAAGCGTTTAAAAATATAAAGGAGATTGCTATGTCTTACACTGAAAATTATCAAAAATGGCTCGACTTCGCTGAATTGCCTGCTTACCTTCGTGATGAGTTGGTCGCAATGGATGAAAAAACGAAAGAAGATGCCTTCTATACCAACCTTGAATTCGGTACAGCTGGTATGCGTGGATTGATTGGTGCTGGTACTAACCGCATTAACATTTACGTTGTTCGCCAAGCAACTGAAGGTTTGGCCCAATTGATTGACTCAAAAGGGGAAGAAGCTAAAAAACGTGGTGTTGCTATCGCTTACGATAGCCGTCACTTCTCTCCAGAGTTTGCTTTTGAATCTGCTCAAGTTTTGGCTGCTCACGGTATCAAATCTTATGTATTTGAAAGCCTACGTCCAACACCTGAATTGTCATTTGCTGTTCGTCATCTCCACACATTTGCTGGTATCATGGTAACAGCTAGCCACAACCCTGCTCCATTTAATGGATACAAGGTTTATGGTGAAGACGGTGGACAAATGCCACCTGCAGATGCTGATGCTTTGACAGATTACATCCGTGCTATCGAAAATCCTTTCACTGTGCAATTGGCTGACCTTGAAGAAAGCAAAGCTAGCGGCTTGATTGAAGTTATCGGTGAAAACGTCGACGCTGAATACTTGAAAGAAGTGAAAGGCGTTAACATTAACCAAGACTTGATCAATGAATACGGTCGTGACATGAAGATTGTCTACACTCCACTTCATGGTACTGGTGAAATGTTGGCTCGTCGTGCTCTTGCACAAGCTGGATTTGAAGCTGTTCAAGTTGTTGAAGCTCAAGCTGTTCCAGATGCTGACTTCTCAACTGTTAAATCTCCAAACCCTGAAAACCAAGCTGCCTTTGCTCTTGCTGAAGAACTTGGTCGCAAAGTAGACGCTGATGTATTGGTTGCAACTGACCCAGATGCTGACCGCCTTGGTGTTGAAATCCGCCAACCAGATGGATCTTACCTCAACCTTTCTGGTAACCAAATCGGAGCTATCATTGCTAAATATATTCTTGAAGCTCACAAAACAGCTGGTACACTTCCTGCAAATGCTGCCCTCTGTAAATCAATCGTATCAACTGAGTTGGTGACTAAGATTGCAGAAAGCTACGGCGCAACTATGTTTAACGTCTTGACTGGTTTCAAATTTATCGGTGAGAAAATCCATGAATTTGAAACACAACACAACCACACTTACATGCTTGGTTTCGAAGAAAGCTTCGGTTACCTCATCAAACCATTCGTACGTGACAAAGACGCTATCCAAGCTGTTCTTATCGTTGCTGAAATCGCAGCTTACTACCGCTCACGTGGCATGACTTTGGCAGATGGTATCGAAGAAATCTACAAACAATACGGCTACTTCGCAGAAAAAACAATCTCTGTTACCCTCTCAGGTGTTGACGGAGCTGCTGAAATCAAGAAAATCATGGATAAATTCCGTGGTAATGCTCCTAAACAATTCAACAACACAGACATTGCTAAGACAGAAGACTTCTTGGAACAAACAGCTACTACTGCTGACGGCGTTGAAAAATTGACAACTCCTCCAAGTAACGTGCTTAAATACATCTTGGCTGATGATTCATGGTTTGCCGTTCGTCCTTCAGGTACAGAACCAAAAATCAAATTCTACATCGCTACAGTTGGTGAATCTGAAGCAGATGCTAAAGAAAAAATTGCTAATATCGAAGCAGAAATCAATGCTTTCGTAGGCGAATAATATTTAAGACTTAGAGCTAAGCTCTAAGTCTTTTTTATACACGACAATACTAGGATTGTAAGCAAGTCACCCATTTTACTACTCGAAACAAGCAACCACCTATAGACTAATCTATAGGTGGTAGTTTTATGATTTAATTATAGAGCGCTAACTTGTGAATGATGCTTAAACAAGGAATGAGTAGCTCCATGAATATGACGAGCGGTCTCTGCATTATTCATGGTGTAGAGGTGAACGCCTGCAACATCTTGCGTAACAAGATCGACAATCTGGTCAATAGCATAGGCAAGACCTGCCGCTCTAAGTGACTCAGGATCATGCTCATACTTATCCAAAATGGCACGGAACTTACGTGGTAAATGGATATTCTCACAAGTCTTAAGCAAACGTAGGGCTTGGTTACGATTCAAAATAGGCATAATACCCGCATGAATTGGTACATCAATTCCAGCCAAGGTACATTTATCTTGAAAATCATAGAAACGTTCATTGTCAAAGAAGAGTTGAGTTACAAGGCTAGAACAACCTGCATCAACCTTTTTCTTAAGGTTTTGGATATCAGAGATTTGATTTGGCGAATCTGGATGCCCTTCAGGATAGCAGGCACCGATGATATCAAATTGAGGAGCTTCTTCCTTAATAAACTCAATCAAATCAGTGGCATATCTAAAGTCTTTAAGAGGTTCCACACCAGGAATGATATCACCACGTAGGGCTAAGATACGGTGTACACCAACAGCATCCAAGTCACGTAAGGTATCAGCAACCTTTTCTTTACTCAAATAGATAGCCGGAAGGTGGGCAATCGTTGGGATGGCTAGGTCATTTTGAATATGATCTGCCAAAGGAACCGTCGTCTCTTTGATATTATATTTGTTATTACTAGCTGTCACACTGATAAAGTGTGGAGCCAATCCTTGCATATCCTCAAGGGCACGTAGAATTTTTTCGTTACCTACTGCAGGGTTAGGTGGAAAGACTTCAAAAGAGAGTGATGGTGTTTGGCTTGTCATATTTTATACCTTCTTCTTTTTAGATTTTTGTTAAGACAAAAGCTGTTTTAAGTGCCTATTGACTTCATAAGTACAGTTAAACACGTGTTAATCATAGCCTGCTTGCAAAAATCTTTAGAAAATTATTTGCTATTGAAAACCTTCTACACTTAAGGAAGAAGGTCTTCAACGTATGATAACTTCTGCTTACAAGTTTTCGCGAGCTGCTTTTGCAGCTTCTACAAGCTTGATCAAGCTTTCTTTAGTTTCTTTGATTCCGCGAGTCTTCAAACCACAGTCAGGGTTGATCCATACTTTACCGCTTGGTACTTTAGCCAAGATTGCTTCGATAGTGTGGTCAATTTCACCGTCTTGTGGGACACGTGGTGAGTGGATATCGTAAACCCCAGGTCCAACTTCTGTTTGGAAGTTTTGAGCTTTAAGTTCATCCAAGATTTCAAGATTTGAACGGCTAGCTTCAAATGAGATAACGTCAGCATCTAAGTTATCGATAGCTGGGATGATATCTGTAAATTCTGAGTAACACATGTGAGTGTGGATTTGTGTGTCTGGTGCTACAGTTGAGTGTACCAAACGGAAGGCTGGAATTGCCCAGTCGAGGTAGTCTTCATACCAGTCACTACGACGGAGCGGCAATTTTTCGCGAAGAGCAGCTTCGTCAATTTGGATAATTTTCACGCCTGCAGCTTCAAGGTCAAGAACTTCATCTTTGATTGCAAGAGCAATTTGAAGAGTTGAATCCTTGATAGAGATATCTTCACGTGGGAATGACCAGTTAAGGATAGTAACAGGTCCAGTCAACATACCTTTAACAGGTTTGTCTGTACGGCTTTGTGCGTAGCTAGACCATTTCACAGTGATTGGGTTAAGACGAGTCACATCACCCCAGATGATTGGTGGTTTAACCCCACGCATACCGTATGATTGAACCCAACCATTTTTAGAGAAGAGGTAACCTGACAAGTTTTGACCAAAGTATTCAACCATGTCGTTACGTTCGAATTCACCGTGTACAAGCACATCAAATCCAACTTCTTCTTGCCATTTAATCCATTCATCAGTGATTTCAGCAAGGAAAGCATCGTATTCTTCTTGTGACAATTCATTCTTACGGAAAGCCAAACGTTTCGCACGAACTTCCTTAGTTTGAGGGAATGAACCGATAGTTGTTGTTGGAAGCAATGGAAGTTTGAAAGCATCTTTTTGAATCGCTTCACGTTCTGCAAATGCTGGCAAACGAGTATAATCAGCTTCAGTCAACCCTGCAATACGAGCACGAAGTTCAGCATTTTCACCAACACGCTCAGTCGCAAAGAGTTCTTTGTTAGCAGCAAGGGCTTCTTCACCTTGACCATTGCGGATAGCATCCAAATCACGCAATTCGTCCAATTTTTCAACTGCAAAAGCAAAGTGGTTCAAAATAGCTGGTTCAAATTCTTCATTAGCAGTTGTAAATGGCACATGAAGAAGTGAGCAAGATGTTGTCAAAACAACATTTTCAGCTGGCACTTGTTCAAGAATTGCAAGACTCTTCTCGTAGTTGTTACGCCAGATGTTTTTACCATTGACGATACCGGCATAGAGAGTCTTATCAGCTGGGAAACCACCTTTAACCAATTCAAGTGTTTTCTTACCTTCAACAAAGTCAAGACCAATACCATCAACTGGCAAGTTCACAAGATCATTGTAGACATCACGAACATCACCAAAGTAAGTTTGGATCAAGACTTCAAGACCTTTTTTATCAGCCAAGAGTTTGTTGTAGAGATTCAAGAAGAGAGCTTTTTCTTCAGCTGTCAAATCTTTAACAAGGGCTGGCTCATCGAGTTGGATACGAGTCGCACCAAGCTCTGCCAATTTTGCAAAGACTTCTTGGTAAGCTGCCACAAAGCTGTCTACAAAGTCTTCTGCTTTCACACCGTCCTCAAAGTCAGATAATTGAAGGAAAGTGAATGGTCCAACGACAACTGGACGTGTGTTAAGTCCCAATTCTTTAGCTTCTTGGTACTCATCAAAAATCTTGTGACCAGCAAGTTTAACTTCTGTTGTTTTTTCAAATTTAGGAACGATGTAATGGTAGTTAGTGTTAAACCATTTTTTCATAGGAAGGGCACGTACATCCCCTTTTTCACCTTGGTAACCACGCGCCAAAGCAAAGTAACGTTCAAGATCTGTCAAATTCAAGTTCTGAACAGATTCAGGTACGACGTTGAAAAGGAAAGCTGCATCAAGGAAGTTATCGTAATGTGAAAAATCATTTGAAGGAATTTCAGTGATACCCTTCTCTTTAACAATATTCCAGTGTTTTGCACGCAAGTCTTTGGCTGCTGCTAAAAGTTCATCTGCAGTAATTTCATTTCTAAAGTATTTTTCTGTTGTAAATTTTAATTCGCGGAATTCACCCAAACGTGGGAAACCAATGATAGTAGTTGACATCTTGTGTCCTCCTCTTTGTTGTTGAACTTATCTTACCAAAGAAATGGGTAGCTGTATAATTGCTATTAGTTTTCTCTATATATAGTTTTAGACTATACCCTATAAAATAAAGGGTTATCGACTTCTGTTATCTCCTTTTACTTAGATATCGTTATAGCTAATAACTATATATTGACTTACTAAATCCCTTTTTATATCAAAAAATCCCTAGACTTTTGTCTAGAGACTCTATTATTTACTAGGATCAGAACACTAAGCTCTATAAGTGCTCAGTACCCTCTCTTGAAGCCAAGATGATGTATAAGACATATTCTCACTATTGTAACTATTCCAAATAAAATAACCAAAAATTGCCAATACTAATAAGAAACAAATTCCCAAGACGGCTAACCATATGATTTGTTTCTTTAAGCTATCATACTCACTCATATAGCCATTATGAAGTTTAATGAGTTCATTTCTTTTTTTGTTACTTGACTCTTTAGCAATAGCTATTTCTAGCTCGTACATCTGGTGCTTCCATGAATTCTTAGAAGTGCCTTTTTTCATTTTATTGTTTGAAAGGCTGCTGTTGCCTTTCTCAAAGTTATTTTTTTCAGTCATATTTCCCTCTAAAATCTTCTTTTAGTCCCTATCATTATAACATATGTAAAACTATCTGAAAAGTTCATTTTTGGTTAAAATTTTGAGAAAGATAATTAAAACATGAAAAAGAACCAGAGGGAAACTTCTTATGTTATACTCTAAGTATGCATAAGAAAACTGTTATTGATTTTAAAGAACTTGGTGTCAGACAAATCTTTACAGACGCCATTAAAGAACTAAAAACAAAGGACATTAAGGAAGTCAAACCCCTTTTAGATGAACTCGAAGCCTATCAAAATGAAGGTTATTATGCAGTAGGTTATGTTTCCTATGAAGCAGCCCCTGCCTTCGAGACAAAATTTCAGGTTATTGATGGTCCATTAATGTCTGAGTATCTCCTCTACTTCACTGTTCATGAAACTGTTCAAACAGAGCCTATTCCACTTACTTATGACCCTATTACCTTACCAAAATCTTGGCAAGAGCTAACTTCTGCTGAGGAATACAAGGCTGCTATTGAGCATATACACCACCATATTCGACAAGGTGATACTTATCAGGTCAATTATACTGTTCAACTTCAACAGAACCTGACAGCTGATCCCTTTGTCATCTACAATCGATTGGTTGTTGAGCAAAATGCCCATTACAATGCCTTTATTCAGCACGATGATGTTTCTATCATTTCTATAAGTCCAGAACTCTTCTTTAAAAAAGATGGAGATAAGTTGACTACTCGTCCTATGAAAGGTACTACCAATCGAGGTTTAACAACTGAAACTGACCTTGCACAAGCAAGATGGCTAGCTCAGGACCAAAAAAATCGCTCTGAAAATATGATGATTGTTGATCTTCTTAGAAATGACATGAATCGTATTTCTAAAATAGGAAGTGAAGATGTTAAGAGCCTTTGCCAAGTTGAACAATACTCTACAGTTTGGCAAATGACTTCGACAATTGAAACGCAACTCCTGACAAATAGAAGTTTATGCGATGTCTTCCAAGCCCTTTTTCCATGCGGATCGATTACAGGTGCCCCAAAAATAGCAACCATGGAGATTATTAAGAAGGTTGAAAAACAGCCTCGAGGTGTTTATTGTGGAGCTATTGGAATCTTGGTGCCACAGGGACCTAGTATTTTCAACGTAGCCATTCGGACACTACAAATGGAAGAAACCAAGGCTATCTATGGTGTCGGAGGGGGGATTACCTGGGACAGTAACTGGGAATCCGAATACGAAGAAACCAAGCAAAAAGCTGCTGTTCTATACCGTCAGAACCCAAAATTTGATCTCATTTCTACCGGTCGTATTCATCAAGGAAAACTCCTCTTTCTGGAGGAGCATATAAAACGTTTACAAGAGAGTAGCCGATACTTTGACTATCCTTTCAATGCAGAAAAAGCGCACAATCAAGCCACAGCTCTGTGCCAATCACTAGACCTTAACACAGACTACCGTCTTAAATTGTCCCTTAAAAAAGATGGTGAACTGAAGTTTGAACATAGCCAATTAACAAACTTATCTGATGACTTTTGCCAAGCAAGATTAGTTGAGCAAAGACATCCGTTGGATAGCCCCTATACCTTCTTTAAAACAAGTTACCGTCCTCACCTTAGTATCGAACCTCACGAACAAATCTATTATAATCACGAGGGACAACTCCTAGAAACCTCTATCGGTAACATCGTTCTTAAAATCGAAGACCAACTCTACACACCACCAGTTCACCTCGGCCTCTTAAATGGCATCTACAGACAAAGTCTTATAGCTGAGAATAAGCTGAAAGAAAAAGTCCTGACTGTAAAAGATCTGAAACAGGCTCAGGCCATCTACGGATGTAATGCGGTAAGAGGGTTGTATGAATTGAAGGTGGAGGGAGATAATTATATCTAAACAAAAAAAGCGAGTTCTTTGTTCTCTCCTACTCTTACTAAAGAAACTTCAATATTCTATTGGTAAAAAAATCAACCATTTAGTAGTAAAATAAAGTATAATACTTACTGATAGTTATTCCAGTTATCTTGACTGAAATGACGAACTATTTGGCTTTAAATTTATTAGACTTAAAACTGAGTAACAATTTAGAAAGGATACAAACCTTAAATGAAAAAATTTAAAGGCTTGACTTCTGCTGAAGTTCAAGCAAGTAAAAACGCTCATGGCGATAATAGGCTCTCTAGTAAAGAGGCTAACTCGCTCCTCTCAATCTTTATCGAAGCCTTCCAAGATCAATGGATTCTTATCCTCTTGGCTGCCTTAGGATTAAAAATCATTTTCAACTTTGTTGGAATGATTTTCCCTGCTATTGGTGAAGCTAATTGGTATGAGGCTATCTCACTAATTTTCGCCATTTTGATGTCTACTGGATTCTCAGCAGTCTCACAATACCGCAATGAGCAAAAGTTCAACACTCTTCAAGAAGAGGCTTCGAAAACTAATGCTAAAGTTTATCGTGATGGTAAACTTAAAGAGGTTCTCGTTGATGATATTGTAAAAGGTGATCAGATTCTCCTTCAATCAGGGGACAAGATTCCAGTTGATGGTATCATCTTGGAAGGTGAGTTAAAAGTCAACCAAGCTGTCCTTAATGGTGAAAGTGAAGATGCTAAAAAACTTCCTCTTGGTGATCAAAAAGAGCCAGACTCTTCGGATCTCTTTACAGAGCTCAAAGTCTTCCGTGGTACAGTTGTTACTTCGGGTGAAGCTGTTATGGAAGCTACACAAATTGGTGATAACACCGTTCTTGGAAGCATCAATACTTCTCTTCAAGAAGATAGTAAAGATTCACCATCTAAAGAGAAACTTAACAAGCTTGCTGGTAATATCGGTGTCCTCGGTTATAGTGCAGGTGCTGCATACTCAGTAATCAACCTTGTATTAGGCTTTATTGCCCTTAATAAGGCTAATAACCTCAATGGTGGTTCAATCTTCCTCCTTATCATTGAAACAATTCTCTTTGCGGTTACAATCATCATCATGGCCGTTCCAGAAGGTCTGCCAATGATGTTGGCACTCGTTTCCTCAATGAACTCAGGACGACTTTTAGCTCAAAATATCTTAGTTCGCCATCCTGATACCATTGAAACAGCCGGATACATGAATATCCTCTTCAGTGATAAGACTGGTACCATCACAGAAGGTAAACTATCTGTAGTTGACTTCTTCCTTGCTGATGGAACACTTTATGCGGCTACTGGTGAAACTGATGCTCCTGATTTTGACACAATGTCAGATAGCCTTAAAGCTGAAATGATTAATGGTATCGGTCTTAACAACGATGCCATGGTAGCTGATGGCAGTGCTGTTGGTAGTAATGCCACTGACCGTGCACTTCTTGATTTCCTTATTGGCCGTTCTCAACTTGATTTCGATACGAACACAATTACTGAGAAGCAACAATTCAACTCAGCAACAAAATTCGCAAGTGTAACAACTAAGGACGGAAAAACTTACATCAAAGGTGCCCCAGAATTCATCCTAAATGACTGCTACTACTATCTTGATAAAGATGGTAATAAACAAAACTTTACAGATGATATTAAAGCTCGTTTCCAAGAATTGTCATTGGAACAAGCTAACCGTTCAATGCGTTTGCTTGCTATCCTAAATACAGATGGTAATGATAAAGTCTTGATTGGTATCGTATGTATCCGTGATAACGTTCGTTCTTCAATTAAACAAACTGTTGAAACAATGAACCGTGCGGGTGTTCAAGTAGTTATGGTAACTGGTGACCGTAAAGAAACCGCTGTTGCTATCGCTAAAGAAGCCGGTATCGTCACTGGAGAAAATGACCTTGTCCTTACTCACGATGAACTCTCTGCCCTCTCAGATCAAGAACTTAAACAACAATTGCCTCACTTAAAAGTGGTAAGTCGTGCCCTTCCAATGGATAAAAAACGTCTTATTGAGGCAGCTCAAGACCTTGAAATGGTCGCTGGTATGACAGGTGATGGGGTCAATGACTCACCTGCCTTAAAATCAGCTGATGTCGGTTTCTCAATGGGTGATGGTACTGAAGTTGCACGTGAAGCTTCAGATATCGTTATCTTGAATAACTCATTGACTTCGATTGAAAAAGCCGTCCTCTATGGACGTACTATGAGTAAGTCAGTAAGTAAATTTATCATCTTCCAATTAACTGTTAACGTAACGACTATTGCCATGTCACTTCTATCACCACTTTTGGGTCTCAAAGAGCCATTTACAATCATCCAAATTCTTTGGATTAACCTTATCATGGACACACTTGCTGCCCTTGCCTTTGGTGAAGAGCCTACGCTAGATCGTTATATGAACGAAAAACCAGTTGCTAAGAAAGCAAATATTCTTACTGGTTATATGAAATCCGCTATCGGAGTTGCAAGTGTCTTCATTACTGTCGTATGTTTAGCCATTCTTAAAAATGTTGGTGGTATTCAAGACTTTATCACAAATGGAACTGGTAACTTTGAAATGGTCACAACATTCACATTTACAGTATTTATCTATGCTGTCATCTTCAACTCACTTAACACACGTAGTAATGGATTTAATGTTTTTGAACATATCAGCGAAAACAAGAAATTCTCAATTGTAATGATTTCTATTGCTGTCGTTCAAACCTTGATTATTCAATTCGGTGGTAAAGTATTTAGTACCGTTCCAATGGATGTTGAACACTATATCGTTGCTCTTCTTATCGCGGTTTTGATTATCCCTGCAGATTTAATTCGAAAAGCTCTAACTAAAAACAAATAAGATCTGTTTAAGGCAATACAAAACTTCAAAGTGACAAAAAGGATTGGGTTAATCCCCAATCCTTTTTAATAAATTCTGAAGGTACCTATAAAAAATAATAAGAGCAATATTATTCTCCTATTACTCTATAACAAAAAGGCTTATTAAAGCCTATTTGTTATATCCTGATTTATTAAGTAACACTACTTAAACTGACTAGGAGCCCCTGTATAACCTGCCCAATCCTTACTATAAAAGCGGTCGTTCAAGTTATAGCTAGGTGCAGGTGTTGGATTACTTACAAATGGATCAACAGCCTTGTCAAAGGCTACCCATCCTTTCCATCCCATATGAATGGTGTCTTGCATAAAGTAAGGTTGATCTCCATCTTTTGAGAAGTCTGCAATATTGGTAAAGCCTTGACTTTCCAATTGATAACGGATTTTAGAAACCGTAGCATCATACATTTCTTGACTAAGTCCCGTATAAGCCATCCACTTGCTATTAACAGGTGGGATGACAAAAATGACATTAGTATTTGACTTAGCAAATTGATTTAGCACCAACTGTAGGTCACCGTATTCTTGTGAAACTTCATAAGAAAGATTTTTCTGGAAACCTTTAAGTTTACCAATCTTCTTAGACAAACGTTTCTTATAGAAACGGTCATCGATACCAAAGTCGTTTGACTTAGTATGGGCTTCTGCATCTCTTACAGCAACCTGATCAAGTGCCTCATAAGAGAGCTTGTCTGGCAACTCTTTAAGATAAGGAAGAACTTTCTTCTCGTAATTAGCGTTATTTGATGCTGCTAAAGGACTAAACAAGGCATCTTCTCGCTTATTAAGCTCTGCCATAAATTGAATATAAGTCTTATCAAGTGAATTTAACTCTTGCCCCTTAGCCACTTTAGAAAGTTGAGATTTCATAGTAATCTCAGGCTTCATCTCTAAGATACGTTGAGCTGCATACTGAGAATTTGCATCCGTCTGAATTTCACTTAAGAAACTACTAAGTTGGTCGTTATTGTAGAACTGCTGAAAAGCTGCAGAATTATACCCCTTTTTAGTAAACCATTGTGGAGACAAGACGTACACAGCTGTACCGTTTTGTAATTCTGGAAGCATTTGTTGCATTCCCAAATATTGGTTTAGAGATGCAGCACCACGTTGTCCAATAAAGTATGGGCGATAGTTACGGTCGTACTTTTCAGCCAAAACAGCTGGATGAAGAGCATCAAAACGCAACCACTCACTTGACCCAAAGAAAGGGACAAATCGATGCTTCTTATCTGAAAGAGCTGTAGTTTTGTTCATCCGACTCTTAAAGTTTTCATTTGTCAGTGTTACTGCACTACGTTTTTCAGCCACATAACTATGTTTTCTGCCTTGTGGGTAGGCATATATAACTACCACTACCAATACCAAGGCACAAATTACTGGACCAAAAATCTGCCATAAACGCTTAAGCATTGCGAAGCTCCGTTACCCCTTCAACAATCTTATTAGCTGTGTTCCAGTCATCACGACCAAATTCTGAAACTGGTACACGAATATCGAAACGTGATTCCAATTCAACGATAAGCTCAACTGTTCCCATTGAATCGAGAACACCAGCATCGAAAAGGTCTTCGTCCATCATGTCAGAAACATCTTCCATGAAAAGTTCATCAATAATTTCAATAACTTCTGATTTTACATCCATTTTTATAATTCCTTTACTTATTTTTTAGTGAACCAGAGGTCATTCAAGAATCCAGAGAAAATCAAGAATGACAACATAACAGTGTTAAATGTAATAAAGATTCCCAAAGCCTTCGTCCATCTATTTTCAGGAAGTGGCTCAAGACCAGCTTTCTTACGTTCTTTATTAATGGTCTTCTTCTTGCGCAACCAGGCATCATTAAGTCCTAGACCAATACCATGGAAAATACCGTAAGCAATGTAGTACCAAGTAACCCCATGCCAGAATCCCATAACCATCATATTAATGACATAGGCCACATTTGACGTCGTGTTACGATTTTTGAAAACTTTATTTCGCATCAAAACCATAACCAAACGCATAAAGACAAAGTCACGGAACCAGAAAGACAAGCTCATATGCCAACGATTCCAAAATTCTTTCAAGTCTCGTGAGATGAAAGGTTTGTCAAAGTTGATTGGGCTCTTTATCCCCATAAGGTTTGATGCTGCCAAGGCAAACATCGAGTAACCCGCAAAGTCAAAGAAGAGATCAAAACCGAAAACATACATGACACCAAGTGTTGGTAAATTAAAGATACCACCTTGAGCTAAAGCTTGTGTTTTCAGTGAAGGTAAAAGCATACTTCCAAAAATTTGAGCCAAGACAAATTTATAGAGAAAACCGAGCATAATATACTTGACAGCTTGCTCCAACATATTCATCAACTCATCTCTCTCAGGAATCGCTTGGTAATCTTCGTTAAAGCGTTTGAAGCGATCAATAGGACCACTCGTAAAGGTTGGCATAAAGAGCATGAATCGGAGGAATTCTCCAAGTGTAAACTCTTTTAAGACACCATCCCGCATCTCGATAATCATACCAACTGATCGGAAGGTCAAGTAAGAAATACCAAGAAAGTTTAAGAGTGACTGAGTACCATTTATCGCAGGCTCTACCTTAACAAAAATCAAGGGAAGGACTACTAGAAATGAGTGTAAATAGAAAACCCATTTATTGTCCTTTTTACTGCGGTAATGTTTGTAGGAATAAACCCAGATGATTTGCCAAACGATATAGAAAAGTAAGGCTAGTAATTGGCTAGCATGTGTTCCTGTCAGAGCGAGAACAATAAAGGCTAGACTGACCAAACATTCATAAATCGCAAAACGCTTTTTATAGAAGAGACCCACAAAGATTGGCAATAGAGCTAATCCAAGATAGATAAAATAGAAGGGGTTACCGTAGGCTTCTAAATGGGGGAGCTGTTTCAAGAAGTCAATCATCGGTTGTTAACCTCACTGATAAGACCCTTGATATCAATTTTCCCATTTGGTGTTAAAGGCAAGCTCTCACGATAGAGGAATTTAGTAGGCATCATATAAGACATCATGATATCTTCTAAGTCAGCCTTAATCGCCTTGGTGATATCAATTTCACGTTCAAACTGCTCACGAACACCATCCTTAAGAATCACATAAGCCAAGAGATTCTGAACCTTATGGTCTTTATTGTAACGTGGCACAGCCACTGCTGAATCAATATACTTAGACTTATTAAGGTTTTGTGAAACATCCTCTAACTCAATACGGAAACCATTAAATTTAATCTGGAAGTCCATACGACCGCCGTAAAGAAGGAGACCTTCATCAGTCATCGTTCCTACATCACCAGTATGGTAAGCAGGAAGGCCATTAAACTCGAAGAAGGCTTCCGCAGTCTTTTCAGGATTGTTCATATATCCTTTTGAAACTGCTGGTCCTGATACGATGATTTCACCCTGTTGACCATTTGGAAGGATATTGCCATCCTCATCGATAATATAAGTCGGTGAATCTTCCTTGGTATAACCAATCGGCAAACGCTTAAGGTTAGCCAGCATCTCATCAGTTACTGCTACTGCTGATAAGGCGACAGTTGCTTCAGTTGGTCCGTAAGCATTGATAATACGTGCTTCTGGGAAACGTTGGCGAAGCTTTTGAGCAGTCTTGACAGTCAACTCTTCTCCATCAAAATAGAAATGCGTAATTTCTGGCATCTTCTCTGCATTGAAGTCTTCAGACAACATTGCCATATCTGCAAAAGATGGTGTTGATGTCCAAATAGCAATTGGAAGTGAGAAGATCGTTTCAAAGAGCTTCTTGAAGTCCTGTGTAATAGCTGAAGGAAGCGCATAGAGTGTTCCTCCAAGTGCCAATGTTGGTGCCCAGTACATTACCGATAGGTCAAATGAATAAGGTGGTTGAGCCAGCATTTGAGGACGTTTTGGAGTCGCAAATTCCTTGTCCGTAATCATCCAGTTAGTGAAACTAAGGAGATTATTGTGTGAAATTTGTACCCCTTTAGGCTTACCTGTAGTTCCTGATGTGAAGATGATGTAATAAGTATCATCCCCCTTAACAGGATGAGTCACTTCGTAGCTAGTCTTGCTTTCAAAAGCTGTTGTCACTTGATCCAATGTTAGGATTGGAGCTTGGACATCCTCAAGTGGGAAGTCATTAATAGCAATAATCAGACTAGGCTCTGCTACTTCAACGATAGCCGTCACGCGCTCAAGAGCTGAGTGACTGTCAATTGGAATATAAGCGTGACCAGATTTAGTCAAAGCGACAAAAGTTGCCAACATTTCATACTCTTGACCGCCATAAACCACAACAGGTGATTTTTCTGGAATATCAAGACTATCAATCTTAGCTGCCAAGCTATCTGAGTCAGCCTTCAAGTCGCCGTAAGTGTGAACTTCCCCTAAAATATTGTAAACAGGAAAGTCAGGTTGTGATTGAGCAAACTGCTCAATCGTTTCAATCATATCTTTAATTTTTGTATTCGTCATTATTCTTCCTAAAATTCGTTATAGATAAAATTACCTTGACCTTGTCCTAGGTAATTGTAGAGATAAATTAGGGCCATAAAAATGGCGAAATAAAGCAAGGTTTGTCCTAAAAATACCAGGACGTTTTTATGTTTTAACATTCTAATTTTCGATACCTTTTTTTATATAATATCCTCTTTAGTTTACCATCTTATCAGTATTTTTTCCAATAAAAAAGAAAAAATAACTAAATTTCATTTCTTTTTCATTAATAAGTTTCCGTGATACATGATTGGCTAAAATCAAAAAAACAGAGCTTAAAAGCTCTGTCGGATTTAACTATTTTGTGTCTTTTGGGCCGTCTGCATACGATAGTACATTCCCTTAGCTTGCATCAGTTGTTCATGGGTTCCGTGTTCAACGATATCCCCATTATTCATGACCAAAATAAGGTCCGCATTCTCTATGGTAGATAATCGATGGGCAATGATGAAACTTGTTCGACATTTCATTAATTTAGCGAAGGCCTCTTGAATGAGAAGCTCTGTACGAGTATCGATACTAGAAGTGGCTTCATCCAAAATTAAGATTTTAGGCACATTGACAAATATGCGAGCAATGGTCAAAAGCTGACGTTGTCCCTGAGAAAGGGATTGCCCCGCATCATTCAAGTAGGTGTCGTAGCCTTGAGGCAACTGCTGAATAAAGAAATCAGCATTGGCAGCCTTGGCCGCTGCTATGACTTCTTCACGACTGGCTTCTGGATTTCCATAGGCAATATTATCATGAATAGTGCCGACCTCAAGCCAAGTTTCCTGCAAAACCATCCCAATCTGTTTCCGAAGACTCTCACGAGTATAATCTGTAATAGGTCTACCGTCCAGTAGAATGTTCCCCTTATCCAAATCATAGAAACGCATAAGTAGGTTAATCAAGGTAGATTTCCCCGCTCCTGTTGGACCAACAATGGCAACAGTACTTGCGGCAGGGATATCAATGCTCAAATCCTTGATAAGAGGTTTATTAGGCAAATAGCCAAACTGGACATGATCAAATTGAAAACGTCCCTGCACATCTGCTTCTTCCAAGACCGCCTTACCTGTTTCTGTTATTTCCTCTTCATCCAATATCATATAAAGGCGATCAGCACAGGCCAAAGCACTTTGAAGTTCAGATAGAACAGATGAGATATCATTAAAAGGTTTCGTATACTGAGTCACATAATTTAGGAAGGTAGTCAATTGTCCCACTGTGAAAGCACCACCCGACATGATTCGATAGGCACCAACACCTGCAATAAGAGCATAAATCAGACTATTGACAAAACGTGTAGCTGGGTTAACCGCTGACGAATAAAAGATAGCACCCTGTGAATAATCAGCATACTTACCATTGACGTCTTTAAAACTCCTAACCATCTGGTCTTGAGCATTTAGACTCTGTACTAAAGCTTCTTGAGTCAGACTTTCCTCAATCAACTGAGTCTGCATACCTCGCCATTTAGTTTGATTGCGATAGAGTTGATAGCTCTTCTTTGCGATAAAACGTGCCACAAGCATTGACAGAGGCGTCATCACTAGAACTAAGAGCATCATGAACCAGTCTAAGCGAGCCATGGTAATGATTATGACAAAGATAGTCAAAAGCCCAACGAAAAATTGGTTAAAGACCATGAGAAGTCCGTTGTTTAACTGATCGCTATCTGTAGTCACACGGCTAACCATGTCTCCAGTTCCTTGACGATCAAGGTAACTAAGTGGCATAGCATGAATTTTCATCATGACTCGTTCACGTAAACTTTCGCTATATGAATAAATCAATCGATTATAAATCAGAGGGTTAAGCCACTGGATTGCACTATTAGCTAAGATAACTACAAGCATCTGCCAAATTAAACGTGACATCAATAGAACGGCGTTCATCTTAAGAACAGCGTCCACTGCATCACCAATTAAGATAGGTAAGTAAACCGTTAAGGCAACTTGAATAATGGTCCCAACAGTTGCTAAGGCAAAAAGGTAACGCTGACTTAAGATATCTCTACTTAAACGTTTAAGCGTTGATTTATTATTTCTAGCCTTCATCAGCGACCTCCTTTTGATGTTGAGAATAATGAATGTCTTGATAGAGTTTATTTGTGGCAAGCAATTCTTCATGATTACCCAAGCCAACTTGATGTCCCTTATCAAGCACCAAAATTTGATCAACAGCTTTTAGACTATTTGTTCTTTGCGAAATAATAATCAAACTCGTTGATTTAAGATTGTCTCTGATAGCCGCTAGTAGGCGACTTTCAGTCAAATAATCTAGGGCTGAGGTGGAGTCATCCAAAATCAAGAATGGTGCTGGTCTCATCAACGCACGCGCAATAGTCAAACGTTGACGTTGCCCTCCCGAAAAATTACGGCCAAATGACTCAACTGGCTCATCTAAACCAAGGTCCTTATCCCTTACAAAATCAGCAGCCTGAGCCATGTCAAGAGCATGCCAGAGTTCTTGCTCACTTGGTTCGTGGTCAAGTCCTAATGACAAGTTTGAACGAATGGTTCCCCTAAATAACTCAGCTTTTTGCGGGACATAGGCAACCCAAGAACGCCACTCTTTAAGGTTTTTTGGTGATTTTTGATCTTTGAAAATAGCTAATGAACCAATCTGAGGCTGATATAAGTTCATGATTAAGTTTACCAAAGTCGATTTACCTGAACCTGTACCACCAATAATACCTAGTGACTGACCTTGAGTAAGACTGACATGAATCTCTTGGAGTGATGGCGAACTAGCTGTAGGATAGGTAAAGGTCATCTGATCAATAGCTAGCACTGTGGAAGCCTGACTAGAAGTGCGGACTTCTAAAGGTGCCTCAATATCCTCATCTTGAAGTTCAAAAATCGCTTGTACCCGTTTTGCTGAAATAAAGCTTTGATTCAGATTGGTCAACATCATGGCCAATTTAAGGAGCTCCGTCAAAATTTGCAAGAGATAATTGACTAGAGCAATCAGCATACCTTGGGACAAGAGACCAGCTTGAATTTGCAGATTTCCTTGCCAAAGGATAGCAATCAAGGTCATATTAACAACCAAGAAAGTCAAAGGACTAATGAGACTTGCTATTACTCCTGTTTTGAGCTGCCACTTCTTCAAGTCTTTATTGACAGTAGTAAAGTTATCTAATTCACCCTCACTCTGATCAAAAGCCCGAATAACCCTCATACCTTCAAGTTGTTGACGTGTATTGGTAACAATTGACTCATTAATTACTCGAATCTTGGCGTATAAAGGATTGACGATGCGACTAGCTAGTACAATAATAAGGGTCAATACCAAGACCATGCCAAGAAACCAAAGGGTCAAGCGTGGACTGATTCGGAATGCCATAATAATGGCTCCCGTCACGATAATCGGTGCCCTCAAAAAGAGCCTCAAAAATTGATTGATGCCCGTTTGGATTTGAAAGGTATCACCAGTCAAACGTGTCACCAAACTTGACGTTCCAATCTCATCCCGCTTTTCCTTTGATAAACGCATGATCTTCTCATACAAATCATTGGTTAAACCTCGGGCATAGCCAACTGCTGCTCTGGATGAAAAATACTGTGCTGAAATAGCAACAACAACCCCAATAACGGCAAGTCCGAACAAGAGAAAAATCATCATAAACAGATGATTTTGGTCTTTATTTGGAATAGTTGTGTCGACAATTCCAGCAATCACTAGAGGGACCAAGAGTTCGAAACTGGCTTCGATTAATTTAAAAACGGGTCCCAGGATACTGTCTTTGACATATCCTTTGAAATAAACTAATAATGCTTTCATTTGTCTTTCCTTAAGAATGAAGCGTATCCTCTTAGAGACGAGAGAACATACGCATCAAAAAGAGGTTAAACTGCACTTCTTTGGCGTAATAAATATTTCCGCCATTTGTATAAAGTTTTCCGCCACCATAGTACATGGCAACCGGTTGGTAATAGGTGTAAGTTTCTCCACTGATATTTCCTAGACTCGGAGCAACGACATTTTTTGAATAAGCTTTTGCTAATTCGACGGTGTTAACTCCACCATTATCAGCCACATAATCGATATAGGCCTTACCAAAATTATAAGCTTGTACTGCTGTCCAAGGATCCACCTTATGATGGGCAGCTTCTTCCAGATTTTCTGACAGCACCGTCACCCCTTGACGAATACTTTCTTTTCGATCTGTGATGGAGTTAGTAACCCCTGTAGAACTTTCACTGGACTGCATCACGTCATCTGTCTTCCCCTTGGTTTCTGTGTAGATCATAGCCAACACCAAATCGACATTGGTTGTATTATCAATGTCGTCTTCAGCCAAAACCTCCTTAACCATGGATTCATAGGTTAAGACATGTTGAATATTGGCATGGATTCGATAACATTGGATACCTAAGATGAGGACTACGACAAAAACTGCCAGACGTCTTATCCATTTAAACATATTATTTATTGATGATATCCTCGATATTTTTGATGAGAATAGAGTAGGTGCCATCAGGATTTTGAATAAATTCAACACTATCGGCATCCTGATAAACATTATTAGGCACGATTAACTCAATTCCGTTCGATAACGATAATTTTTGATTCTCCAATTTCTTAATTTGACGTGAATGGTCAATATCTGAAACCGAAATGGGTTCAGGAATAACCTCTTTAAGCTCATCAACGAAGGTCAAACGAGCTGTCAAATTATTATCAAAGAGCTGATCTGCCAATTTTTCAGGTGATAACTCTTGGTCTTCTTCCAGGTTATTAAAAATAGCTGATTTCATTTTTCCTTGGAAATTAAAGTCATCCTGATTAAAATTCTCGGCAATCTTCTGAGCAGTATCTTCGACCATCTTAATCGATTTCTTGACAGATTGTTCAGGCTGGACCTGCAAGAGATTCTCAGAGAAATAATTGGCAAAGCTTCCATTATGCTTGATTCGCTTTTCAATCAAATAATACTGCTTACTACTACGATTGATTACCAAAGCTTCATCAGGTGTCTGAGCCGCAGATGGCAAATTATTTTGTGACAATTGAATAGGATGTTGGCCATCTCCCAAAGAATGAATCAAACTGTCCTTGAGAGCAATACGCAAGAAAGCAAAATATTCTTGCCCTTCTTTATCAAACTGAATAAAGACCAAATCATTGGTCTTTTGATCTTCAGAAATGACAAATTCTTCCTTCCAAAGTTGGGAAATTTTAACAGAACTTTCCATCAAATCATCTCCTAGATGACTGATAAAAACATTTTCCGCATCGAAATAGCCCCGTTTAGCCTCATCTGAGAAAACTTTAGAGAGTTTCTTTCGAAAATACTCATCTAAGCGAGGCGTTATTTCAAGAGGTCCTTCAGCTAAAACCAGCTCCGTATCATTTGGCGAAAACTGGTGAATGATAATGCGTTTAATATATAAATCTAACATAGTTTTTAATAGAGTGGGAAGGCATCTGTAAGAGCTTTAACTTCTCCACGAATGTGTTCCAAAACTTCAGGTTTATCATGATTTTCCAAAGCTTGTACCATTAATTCAGCAATTTTACGGCTCTCAGCTTCACCCATACCACGACTCGTAATGGCTGGACTACCAACACGGATACCAGATGTTTTGAATGGAGACAACTGCTCATAAGGAATACCATTCTTGTTCAAAGTAATATTAACTTCTTCAAGAACGTTTTGCGCAACCTTACCATTTTCAACAACCTTAGTCACATCAACCAAGAAGAGGTGATTGTTAGTGCCACCTGAGATAACACGGAAATCTGGATGTTGATTGAAAACATCAGCCATAGCAGCTGCGTTTTTGATAACATTTTCACCGTATTCCTTAAAGGCAGGGTCAAGTGCTTCTTTAAGAGCAACAGCCTTAGCAGCAATAACGTGTTCCAAAGGGCCACCTTGCAAACCAGGGAAGACTGCAGAATTCAATTTCTTAGCGATAGCTTCATCATCAGTCAAAATCAAACCACCGCGAGGACCACGGAGCGTCTTGTGAGTTGTTGTAGTTGTCACATGTGCATGAGGAACTGGACTTGGGTGATGACCAGACGCCACAAGACCTGCAATGTGAGCCATATCTACCATGAGATAAGCACCTACAGCATCGGCAATTTCACGGAATTTAGCAAAATCAATGATACGAGAGTAAGCTGAAGCACCAGCCACGATGAGTTTTGGTTGCACTTCTTTAGCCTGCGCAAGAATGGCATCATAATCAAGGAGTTCAGTATCCTTATCCACATTGTAAGCGACGAAGTTATAGGTCTTACCAGAGAAGCTAACTGGTGCACCGTGTGTCAAGTGACCACCCGCTGACAAATCCATTCCCATAACCGTATCACCTGGTTGGATTAATGACATGTAAACAGCAGCATTGGCTTGGCTACCTGAGTGAGGTTGCACGTTGGCAAATTTTGCTCCAAAAAGTTCTTTGGCACGCTCAATAGCAAGAGACTCAACCACATCAATCACGTCTGTACCACCATAGTAACGTTTACCTGGATAGCCTTCTGCGTACTTGTTAGTCAAGAGAGTTCCTTGAGCAGCCATAACAGCTTTAGATACCACGTTCTCAGAGGCAATCAACTCAATATTGTTTTGTTGGCGTTCAGCCTCAGCATCGATGGCGTTCCATAGTTCAGGGTCAAATGCTTTGTAATCTTCTTTATCAAAAATCATAGAGGTCTCCTTTGAGGTCTAAGGGGGTTTCAATCAACTCACCCACATATAGTTGGAAGTTATCTCACACTTCCATAGGTCTCTGTTAGTCATTTATTCTATGGTCAACTCTGGTAGAGCCGCCAATAGGTCTTCTTTTGTAATTTTCCCTTGTCTGAGAATCCTAGCAGGTGAAACAGACAAATCCAAAATCGTCGAATCTACACCTAACAAGGCATCATCATCTTGATAGCCAGTCACCTGAAAATCAAATTGTACTCTAATATCGTCGAAATAACGACCACTAGCCTTCCCAGACTTATTAGCAGATGGACCAATCAAAGGCCCTTCCGCTTGAATCAGCTCTCTAGTGACAGGATGGTCTGGCAAACGGAAGCCAACTGTCGCCAATCCTGAATTAATCCACTTAGGGACTTGATCATTAGCCTTTAAAATGATAGTCAAAGGTCCAGGCAAAAAAGCATCATACAATTGTTTCAAATACTTGGGTTGATCTTTTGAATAGGACAAGATATCTTCATAAGAAGCGACATTCAAATTCATGGCTTTATCTCTGGGACGATTTTTTAGCTCATAAACATGGTCAACAGCTTGCTCATCTAAAGCCTTAGCAAATAGACCATAAACAGTCTCTGTAGGAAGGACAACTGCTCCACCGTCAGCCAAGATTTCTCTTAACACTTTATTACTTTTCATCATCCATCACGACCATTCTATCTTGCCCAAATTGGTCCTTAAGAACACGCACACGCTTATCAGGAAAATGTAGAGACAAGAGTTTCTTCAAATCACGGCCCTGCTTATAGCCAATTTCAAAGTAGAGCTTTCCTTTTGGAGTTAAATACTTGTCTGCGTCCTCAATAATCTGTCTATAAATAGCAAGTCCCTCTTCATCAGCAAACAGAGCCATTTTGGGCTCGCTAGCCAAAACATTAGTACCAACTTCGTTCTTATCATTTTCAGAAATATAGGGAGGATTTGACACAATGATATCAAAACTACCAGAAGTATTTTCGAAAACATCCGATTGCACAAAGCTAATGTCTACCTGATTTAGTATAGCATTCTCTTTAGCAAGTACTAAGGCGTCAGCTGACAAGTCACTAGCTGTTACTTGCCAAAAGGGGCAACTCTTTTTCAGAGATACCGAAATAGCACCACTCCCAGTTCCGATATCAAGAATCTTGAGCTCTGAGCTAGGGTTTTCCGCTAAAATCAAATCCACTAGTTCCTCAGTTTCAGGACGTGGAATCAAGACACGCTCATCAACCTGAAAACGCAAGCCATGAAAGTCTTCATAGCCCAAAATATACTGAGCAGGCTTGTGATTCATTAGTTGGCTGAATACATAAGCTAACAACTCTGCATCTTCATCTGAAACTTCTTGACGCAATTGAAGAACAAAATGAGTCAAGTCCCATTGCTTCAAACCACGATAAACGAAGGAAAGGGCCTCTGGCTCTTCACCAACAGCATCAAGCTGCTTCTCATAGTCATCCAGGACATCCGCTAAAATCATTTGTTAAGCTCTTCCAATTTTTGAGTTTGATCATAAAGAACCAAGGCATCCACAACTTCATCTAATTTACCAGCTAGAATTGTATCAAGCTTTTGAAGGGTCAAACCAATACGGTGATCAGTTACACGGTTTTGCGGGAAGTTGTAAGTACGGATACGCTCTGAACGATCCCCTGTACCAACAGTCGATTTACGCTCAGCATCTTGTTCATCTTGAGCGATTTGTGCAAAGTGGTCCGCAACACGCGCACGGATAATCTTCATAGCTTTATCACGGTTCTTCTGTTGTGTACGTTCTTCTTGCATCTCTACTTTGATTCCAGTAGGAATGTGAACCATACGAACCGCAGTCGCAACCTTATTGACGTTCTGACCACCGGCACCAGAAGCGTGATAGATATCGACACGAAGGTCCTTAGGGTCAATTTCGTACTCTACTTCTTCAACTTCTGGCATAACCAAAACAGTTGCTGTAGAGGTATGAACACGACCTTGACTTTCAGTCACAGGCACACGTTGCACACGGTGTGCTCCTGATTCATATTTGAGTTTAGAATACACGGATTGCCCTGAAACCATGGCAACCACTTCTTTGATACCACCGACACCATTATAAGAGGCTTCCATAACCTCAAAGCGCCAACCTTGTGTTTCTGCGTATTTTTGGTACATAGCTAGAAGGTCACCCGCAAACAAGGCAGCTTCATCACCACCTGCAGCCCCACGGATTTCAAGGATAATATTCTTGTCATCATTAGGGTCTTTTGGCAAAAGAAGAATTTTCAAACGTTCTTCGTACTCTTCCTTAGCGGCTTTGGATTCTTTGAGTTCTTCCTTAGCCATTTCTTCCAAGTCAGGATCACCGCTTGCTTCCTTAATCATCTCTTCAGCATCTGAGATACTTTGGATGACTTGCTTGTACTCACGGTAAGCTGTCACAGTTTCACGAGTATTTGCTTCTTCACGTGACAACTCCATGAACCGTTTAGTGTCTGAAACTACTTCAGGGTCACTAAGCAATTCACCCAATTCCTCATAGCGGTCTTCAACCGCTTGTAACTGATCATAAATATTCATCTGTTATCTTTTCTCCTTATTATAACTAATAGTCATTTTTAGTCCTTATTCAAAGGGATTATGTTTTCGTGAGGTGGATTAAACCAGTGCTTTCGGCAAACAGAGATATAACTCTCGTGTCCTCCAATTTGAACTTGTGCTCCCTCATAAACTGGCTTCCCATCTTCCATACGAAGAACCATGGTTGCCTTTCTCGAGCAATAATGACAAATGGTCTTGATCTCATCAATCTTATCAGACAAAAGCAAAAGGTATTTAGAACCTTCAAAGAGATTGTTCTGAAAATCATTTTTGAGACCAAAAGCCATCACTGGGATATCTAACTCATCAACAATTCGTGCCAAATCATAGACATTCGCACGGGTCAAAAACTGAGCCTCATCAACTAAAACACAGTAAGGTCGTGGATCCATATTAGCAATGTAACCAAAAATATCCGTATCATCACCAATAGGATATGCCTTCCGTTTCATGCCAATACGACTAGAGATATAGCCGACCCCATCTCGATTATCCAAACGACTGGTCAACAATACTACTGGTTTTCCTTGTTCTTCGTAATTATAGGCAACCTTAAGAATTTCAATGGATTTCCCAGAATTCATAGTGCCATAGCGAAAATAAAGTTGTGCCAAACCAGTCTCCTCTAAAATATGTATTGTACTTATTTTATCATAATTCTAAGCGTAAAAGGGAGGGAGACTGAACAATTTTTGAAAAAAGTTCGCCTCACTCCCTTATTTTTATAATAGGTTTGACTTGTGTTTCAAATGGTTCAATCTTATCACCCTGATAACGTTTCACCAGTCTAATAGCTTCTTATGAATAGGCTTTAGCCAATTTTTCAAGAAGTTCTTCTTTCTCCTCGTCACTAGCAAATGAAGCTTCGATTGCCGTCTTATTATGAGCATAAAAGTCTTGCACTGAGCTATCAAAATGCTTGTGATAGAGTTCGTATTCCTTGGTTAAGTTTGTATCAGAAACGGTACGATTGTCCGTATTAATGGTAATATTCGCACCTGCTGCTTTCATTTTTAGATAAGGAAAATCAGCAACTGTAACGGCTGCTTTAGTCTGCAGATTACTTGTTAAACATAACTCTCCTGTGACACCATTTTTGACAAACTCTTCCAGAAGCTCAGGCTCTTGAGCCAGGATCGTTGCATGACCATTACGCTTAATTCCCATAGCAATTGACTCAGCCAAAAAGGCTGGGCAACCACACTCACCAGCATGAAAAGTCATCGGACGGTTGTAACTTTGGACTTGTTCAATTAGAGGTTTAATCGCTTTAGGTCCATAATGATGCTCATCTCCAGCAAAATCAAAACCAACAAAGTCACTATCTTCAACTTCATTTGCTTCATCAAGAATACGAGCCGTTAATTCTTGATCTGATTGGCGCATGCCACAAACTAGGGCCTTGGCTACAATACCGAATTCTTCTTGAGCTTGACGTAAGCCTTGACAAACAGCATCAATGGTTTCAGCGACAGTCAATCCCTTATCCATTGACAATTCTGGAGCAAAACGCACTTCAATATAGATAACATTTTCAAGAGCAGCCTGTTTAGCAACATCATAAGCCGCAACGGTCAAGGCTTCCTTTGTTTGAAGCAAAGGACGAATATAATCAAAAGCCTCAAGATAATCTAAGAGACTCTCACAGGTAGCAGGTGCTGTCACATGGTGTTTGAGCTCCGCATCGTCCTCAGGTAACTCAATCTGTGCCAAGTCAGCTAGGTGGCGAATGGTTTCCAATGATAGAGAACCATCCAAATGACAGTGTAGTTCTGTTTTAGCCAACTTATGAAAATCAATAGCAGTCATTCTTTTCTTCCTCTCTAAACAATATGTTTTTTATCAGATAAAAATTAATTTTTACTATCTTATCATTCTTATAGAAAAAGTCAAGGTATCGCGCCTAATAGGACGTAGTAGATTCTTGAAATGCCATTAGCATTTTGTTAGGATGTAACTATCAAGAATACAAGGAGAAACTTTATGTCTGACTATATTTTACCAGAAGTTTGGGAAAACCCAACCTCTATGGGAGGTGCCTGGGGTGGCCTCAATCAACCTACAGCTGGTGCACGTTTTGAACAAACTCTACCTAAAGGTGACCAACCTTTCCAACTCTATACTCTTCCGACACCAAATGGTATCAAGGCAACTATCATGCTGGAAGAATTGAAAGAACTTGGTGTGACTCAAGCGGGTTATGACGCTTATCGTATTAAGATTGGTGATGGTGACCAATTCGGCTCAGATTTTGTTTCAATCAATCCAAACTCAAAGATTCCAGCCATGATGGATTACTCTGAAGACCAACCAGTTCGTGTCTTCGAATCAGCTAACATCCTCCTTTACTTGGCTGAAAAATTCGGCAAACTCATTCCAACTGATCACGCAAAACATACAGAAGTTCTCAACTGGCTCTTTTGGCAAACAGGTGCTGCTCCTTTTCTAGGTGGTGGCTTTGGGCACTTCTTCCACTATGCACCTGAAAAAATCGAATATGCCATCAACCGTTTTGCCATGGAAGCCAAACGCCAACTTGACTTGCTTGATAAAGAATTAGCAACCAAACCTTATATTGCTGGTGATGAGTATACTATCGCTGATATCGCTATCTGGTCTTGGTATGGTCGTCTTGCTCAAGATAAGATCTGGGACAAGGCTGGTATTTTCCTTGATGTTAAAGAATACAAGCACCTTCAAGCTTGGACTGAAAAAATTGCTGACCGTCCAGCGGTTAAACGGGGACTTGAAGTCGACTATAAAGAGATCTAATTTTTATAACGGTTTGCCTAGGCTAACCGTTTTTCTATTGTTTCATGATATAATAGAAAGAAAATCACAAGGAGACATTCATGACTGTATTTCAAGCTATTTTAGAAAAAATTAAAGCCTATGACACTATTATTATTCACCGCCACCAAAGACCTGACCCTGATGCCATTGGTAGTCAGGTAGGACTGAAGGAAATTTTAAAAACAAACTTTCCAGATAAAAAGGTTCTTGCGACAGGTGTCAATGAACCTACCTTGTCTTGGATTGCTGAAATGGATAAGGTAACTGACCAAGACTATGAAGGAGCGCTTGTTATTGTTACCGATACAGCCAACACTCCTCGTATCGACGACGACCGTTTTGATAAGGGGGACTTTCTTATCAAAATTGACCATCATCCTAACGACGATGCCTACGGAGACCTCCTCTTAGTTGATACGACTGCTTCAAGTGCCAGCGAAATTGTGACTGACTGGGCTCTCACTCTTGGCCTTTCCTTGTCAGATGCCGCTGCTCGTGTTCTTTACAATGGTATTGTTGGCGATACAGGTCGCTTCCTCTTTCCGTCTACGACACCTAAAACACTTCAAATTGCGGCTAAACTTCGTGAATACGACTTTGATTTTGCAGCAATGGCTCGTCGTATGGATAGTTTCCCATTCAAAATTGCTAAATTACAAGGTTATGTTTTCGATAATCTAGAAGTCGATGAAAATGGTGCAGCTCGAGTTGTCTTGACACGAAAGGTTTTGGATGAATTCAATGTCACTGATGCTGAAAGTTCTGCAATTGTTGGCACTCCAGGTCGTATTGATTGCGTCGAATCTTGGGCTATTTTCGTAGAGCTGCCTGAAGGGCATTACCGTGTACGTCTGCGCAGTAAAAGCATTGTCATCAACGAGATTGCTAAACGTCATGACGGTGGAGGCCACCCACTTGCTAGTGGTGCCAATTCCTACAGCTTAGACGAAAACGAACAAATCTATCAAGAAATCAAGGATACCGTTGCCCATGCAACTCACTAATCGTCGTGTACGTCTCATGGGGACTGTGATTGACGTCTCTATCTATCATGAAGAACCAGAACCCCTGCTAGACCAGGTTGAAGCACTCCTACATACCTACAATAAGCGTTTCTCAGCCAATGATGACAGTTCCGAACTCATGAAAATTAACAAGGCAGCAGGCTTACATTCGGTGACGGTTCACCCAGAGCTTTTTGAACTTATTGCTCTTGGAAAATGGCATAGCTGCCAACCTGAAAGTCACCTTAACATTGCCATAGGACCTCTCATTCAGACTTGGCGCATTGGTTTTTCGGATGCCAAGCTGCCTCTGCCTGAAGAAATTCCTCCGCTCCTACAAATTATCAATCCCAATGCCATTGTTCTATCCGAGGAAAATCAAAGCGTTTTTCTCAAAGAAAAAGGGATGAAAATTGATCTTGGTGCCCTGGCAAAGGGATATATTGCAGATCGTATTGCAGATTTTCTTAAAGCAGAAAAAGTGACCAGTGCCCTAATCAATCTTGGAGGTAATGTTCTAACCTTTGGACCAGCTCTCCATAATCCTGATAAAAAATGGCGGATTGGTATTCAAAATCCCAAGGAGACTAGAAACACAAATCTTATGGTGCTTGCTATAAGAGACCAATCTATTGTCACTTCAGGAATCTATGAACGCACTTTTGAAATAAATGGCAAAACCTATCATCATATTTTCGATAGTCAAACTGGCTACCCTGTCTCTAGTGATCTAGCTAGTCTTACCATCATTTCATCCCTCTCAGTCGATGGTGAAATTTGGACGACACGTTTATTTGGCTCAAGTCTAGAACGCATTTTCCAGGAAGTTAGTTCACAACCAAATCTTGAAGCTATCATCGTTGATAAAGATAATCGATGCTTTCAGACAAGTGGCATTTACAAAATGCGAATTTCCTAAAAAATAGTAAAAAAGACTTGTCAAGAAGACCACCTTTTGATAAACTAAAATAGTTAAAAAACTATGGTGCGGAAAGTACCATGGCAGAAAGGAAATATTTTAACATGAAAAAAGATATCCATCCAGATTACCGTCAAGTAGTATTCATGGACACAACTACTGGTTACCAATTCCTTAGCGGTTCAACTAAACACTCAAACGAAACAGTTGAATTCGAAGGTGAAACTTATCCACTTATCCGTGTAGAAATTTCATCAGATTCACACCCATTCTACACTGGCCGTCAAAAATTCACTCAAGCAGACGGACGCGTGGATCGTTTCAACAAAAAATACGGTCTCAAATAAGCAACATCTTGTTGTTAAGCCATTCCAATTGGAATGGTTTTTTTGTATTCTCTTGGCTATAATCTCTCCTCCCCCGCTCCTTTAAAATAAAAAAACAGCTTCCATATGGAAACCGTTTAATCCTATTAACCTGCTTTACCAATAGCCAAAGCCCAGATAAAGAAGAGGGCAAATCCGAATAAGAAAATCAAACCTGCAATAGCAAGTCCTTTCAACCAAGTTGGAAGGTCTCTCTTTGCTTTTGTAACAAGTACATAATTCAAAAGCGCAAAGAAAGGTGTTGTAAGGAATGAACCAATCATGGCAAAACGAAGCATTGTTGCTACTTGACCTTGGAAGAAGAAAATAATGATGAGACCAAGAATAGCTGTCAATGTCATCCAAACATTCAATGGTGTTTGATTTTTTTCCTTTTGGTTAAACAAAAGACGAAGAGAAATTTCGTTAACACGTGAATAACCATCGATAACAGTAATCACAGTACCAAAGATACATAAGAAAGCGATAAAGGTAATCAAATAGCGTGACCACTCACCAAGCACTGAGGCATACATACCAACAAACTGAGCAATATACTTAGCTGATGCTGCTTCTACTGGTTTACCAGTTGGATACTGGATAAGAGCACCGAGTGCTACAAAGAATACTGCAAGAATAGCTGTTCCGATGAAACCAACGTTAAAGTCAAAGAGGGCATCGTCAGTGTTAAAGTCAACAGTTTTCTTTTTCTCAGCTGACCAAAGTGAGTTAATGGCTGAAATTTCAATTGGAGCTGGCATCCATCCAAGAAGTGAAACGATAAATGGAAGGGCTGCTAACTGCCATGGTGTTTTTTCAACGAAGTCAGCACTTTACTCTGGGTGTTTGATTGCTGCAATAATAACTGCTGCTACTGTTGCGATAGTCAAGGCTGACATGATCCATTTAGCCATGCCATCAAGAAGTTTGTAACCACCAAAGAGTAACATACCCCAAATGATTGCAACCAAAATGATTGACCATGTTGTAATACTCAAACCAAGCATTGGAAAGGCACTAGCAATGATAGCTGAACAAAGAATAGAAACACCTGCAGTATTAACCAAGGCTGAAAAGACATTCAAAATGAAGAATACCCAAAGATAGAACTTACCTTTCTCAGCATAACCTTCAACAAGGGTTTTACCCGTATCTGCGGTATACTCAGCACCAAAACGGAAGAATGGGTATTTAAAGAGGTTAGCTAGAATAACCAAGCCTAGCAAGGCCCATCCATAAGAACCACCCGCTTGAGTTGATGAAACGATGTGGGAACCACCTACGGCCGCTGAAGCCATTAGGATACCAGGTCCCATTGCTTTTATTTTACTACGCCAGGTAGACTGACTAGATATACTTGTTTCTGACATAAGAGAATCTCCTAAAATAAATTTTCAGAATAATCTGAATTGATGTTTACCTTTTACACAATTGTTGGAATAATTTCAATAGAATTTCACATATTTTCTGAAAAATAGAAAAAAGCCATCCAAATGGATAGCTCTTTTACTATTTAGAAAGTACTGTAAAGAAATCTACGATAGCTTGCCAGATTTGTGCAAAAATATTTTTGCTGTTCTCAACCGCTTTGTTGGCATTAAAGTTTAGGTTGATTCCAGAGAAAGTATTACCAGCTTTCGAAACGATAGAATCTTTAAGTGAACTCAAGGTTGACTTAAAGCTAGCACTATCAATGATTGAAGACTTAGATAAATTCATAGCAAAATTCACCAGAAGGTTAATTTGCGTATCAGAAAGATTCAAGTTGTAATTATTAATTGTTTGCTGAACAATCGTTTTAGCTTGGTCTTCAGTCAACTTATCCCCTTTATCAGCAACTGCTGACTTAATATCAGTCATAGCTACATTAAGCTTGTCCGCATCATAGTCACTCTTGCCTGAATTTTCCTCATTAATTTGAGAAAGGGTTTTGAGTTCCTCTTGCGCAAGCTCTTTGCTTTCATCTGAAACTTTAGCCCCATTTTGCTCAAGGGAATAGTAAATACCAGCCAAGGCACTTTCTCCAGTAACTGCGATTGGTGCTGCTACCGTAATCTTAGCATGTTCGATACCAAGTGTCGTGGCAGCATTACGGTACATATCTGGAGTGATTTTCGTGATATTTTGCGGTGTCACAATCTCTACACTCAAGGTTTCCTTAGCACCCAGCTTAGCAATCTTAACCGAAGAATATAGCTGAAGACTAGAATCGTCAGCCACATTCATGATATTGGCGTAAGCAGATGTCGTCAAGGTCTTGACATTAGTATCCTTACTACTATCATACCCTAATAAATTCAAGGTTTCATTTCGTTGCTCTTCCGACAATGAATACCCCATCACATAGTCTGGTTGAACATAAGATTCATCAATAACCTTTTGGACTTGTGATGATGTTGCTGCTTGAGCAACCGAAGTAAAGGCTGTTACTGAAGCCAATATAGCCATCCCAGTAACAAGAAGTTTTTTCAATTTCATGTGTGTTTCCTTTCGAAAATAGAATAGTATTCCATAATCTCCTAAAGGACGACTGACTCTAGGCCCAGCCGCTCACCTATTATACCATGACTTAAAAAATTAAGGTTAAAAAAACTACTCGTGCAACTCCAAAGGAAGACCATCTGGATCAGCAAAGAAAGTCATCTTTTCACCGGTAAAAGTGTCCTTGCGAATAGGTTGGCAGGAGATACCCTTTTGTTCTAACTCTTTGACGACCTCTTCAATATTAGTCACTCTGAAAGCTAAATGACGTAAGCCACATGCCTCAGGATAAGACGGACGTTTTGGGGGTTCCACATAGTTCGGATCACTGGTCTTATTGCCGAAGATTTCAAGTTCTATACCTCCACAGCGTAGGTCTAACTTATAATCATGACGTTCCGGACGGTGATTTTCCCGAATAATCTCAAAACCAAGTTTATTGACATAAAAATCTCGAGACAAGTCATAATCAGAAACAATAATAGCAACATGGTGCACTGTATTTAAAAACATATTTTCCTCCATTGAAAAAGGCCCGAAGGCCCTTTTTTAACTTTGAAATTGATTGTATGACTTATTAAAGGCTTCAATAATATCTGAACTTGCCTTGTCAAAATCTACCTGTGATTTCAATTCACCTTTGACGATTGTACGCTGAGTTGCTTCGGCATCCGTACAAGTTACAAGGGTAACTTCAGACTTGCCAGGTGTATCATCAACTACTGCTACTTCAGTTGGTTGAACAACCTTCACCTCACTAATAACATAAGTATAGACTTTATTTTTATCCGTAAGATAAATCTTCATACCTTCCTTAGCCTTATCTAGCGGTGAAAATAGCATATCAGATGCACCGGCAATACCAAAGACGTGGTGGCTAGCTAGTGAATAGTTGTTTTCACCACCCATGACTTGATCTTCTTTCATCGTTCCTGCACCGTAAGTCAACTCTGTATTGCCGAGTCCTTTGAAAATAGGGAGATTGATACCTACCTCTGGAATAGCAATACCACCAACGACAGGAAGCTCTTGAGCATCCATCTGTGCCTGCAAGACAGACTCTGTACTAATTGATTTAACGGTATCAAAGTCAAAGCTAGTCTTAGCTTCCTTGTTTTTCTCAATAGTCTTTTTAGAAACCTTGCTCACTTGATACTTATTTGTATTCCAAGCAATCACTGTGTTTCGAATAGACTTATTGAAAATCAAGGCTAAACCAACAACCAAGAGAACAATAATCAACACCCAGCGAAGAATATCAAGCCACTTACGGCGTTTTTTTGTTACGTTATTTTTCTTATCTTTGCTCATTAGTTGTCACCACTTTCTTGATCTTCGGAAGCTTGTTCAACTTCTTCTGGCTCAACTAAAGCAAAGGTAACAATACGAGCAGAGTCATCCAAACGCATGACCTTAACCCCTTGAGTGGCACGACCAGTTTGTGAAATATTAGCAACGGCAGTACGGATGATAACACCTGTATCGGTGATGACCATGATATCCTCATCACCAGACACTGTTACAATACCTGCTAGGTTACCATTCTTCTCTGTGATATTGGCAGTCTTGATACCTTTACCACCACGACCCTTCGTTGGGTATTCAGTAGCTGAGGTACGCTTACCGTAACCCTTTTCAGTGATAATCAAGACTTCTTGGTCTTCTGTAATGGCAGCTGCACCAACAACTTGGTCACCATCACGAAGAGTTACCCCTTTAACACCGGCAGCCATACGACTCATGCTTCGAATAGTGTCCTCTTTGAAGCGTACACTGTAACCAAATTTAGTACCAATGACAATTTCTTCATTACCAGTAGTCAAGAAGACATTGATTAGCTCATCACCTTCTCTAAGTTTCAAGGCAATCAACCCATTTTGACGAATGTTCTTAAATTCCGTTTCTTTTGTACGTTTAACTAGACCTTGGCGAGTTACAAAGACAAGGTGATTATTTTCAGAAGCTTGATCACTCTTGGCATTAATGACTGTTTGAATAGTCTCACCTTCGTCCAACTTCAAGAGATTGACGATAGGTAAGCCTTTGGCTGTACGACCGTATTCTGGGATTTCATACCCCTTAAGACGGTATACACGCCCCTTATTAGTCATGAAGTAAAGGTGATCATGAGTGCTTGTTGAGACAATATCACGAACAAAGTCATCATCGTTAACACCAGTACCTTGGACACCGCGACCACCACGTTTTTGTGAACGGAACTCGTCTTGGGCTAAACGTTTAATATACCCTTTATTTGAGAGAGTGATAACAACATCTTCTTCCTCGATGAGGTCCTCATCTTCAAGAGAAATGACCTCTCCAACCATAAGCTCTGTGCGGCGAGCATCTGCAAATTTACGCTTGCTTTCGTCCAATTCTTCCTTGATGATAGCAATGACACGTTCTGGTTTTGCCAAAATATCAGCTAAATCAGCAATCAGAGCCAAGAGATCATTGTACTCATTTTGAATCTTATCACGTTCCAAACCTGTCAAACGACGCAAACGCATATCAAGAATAGCTTGACTTTGACGTTCCGTGAGTTCGAAGCGAGCCATCAACTCAGCTTGAGCCTCAGCATCAGTTTGACTGTTACGGATAATCGTAATCACTTCATCCAAATGATCAAGGGCAATCAACAAACCTTCTAAAATATGGGCACGTGCCTCAGCCTTATCCTTGTCAAACTGTGTACGACGAACCACAACTTCTTGTTGGTGAGCAATATAGTCAGCCAAGATTTGACGCAAAGAAAGGATTTTAGGAACACCCTTTTCAATGGCCAACATGTTGAAGCTGAAGTTAGTCTGAAGTTGCGTTAATTTGAACAAATTGTTCAAGATAACATTGGCAGAAGCATCACGACGCACTTCGATGACAAAGCGTACGCCTTCACGAGAAGACTCGTCACGGACTGCTGTAATCCCCTCAATACGCTTTTCTTGAGCTAAACGAACGATATGTTCATGAACCTTGGTCTTATTGACCATGTAAGGAAACTCAGTGACAACAATACGCTCACGACCTGATTTAGTTGTTTCAATTTCAGTACGCGAACGAAGAACAATAGAACCCTTACCAGTTTCATATGCACGGTGAATACCAGATTTCCCCATGACCAAGCCACCAGTTGGAAAGTCTGGACCAGGAAGAACTTCCATCAGTTCAAGTGTTGTGACTTCAGGATTATCCATCATCAATTTGACAGCATCAATCGTTTCAGCCAAATTGTGTGGTGGGATGTTAGTCGCCATACCAACGGCAATCCCTGTCGCACCATTGACAAGAAGGTTTGGAATACGTGACGGAAGAACGATTGGCTCACGTTCTGATCCATCATAGTTATCTTGAAAATCAACGGTATTCTTATTGAGATCACGAAGCATTTCCAAGGCGATTTTAGACATACGCGCCTCAGTATAACGCTGAGCGGCAGCCCCATCACCATCCATAGAACCAAAGTTCCCGTGACCGTCAACCAACATGTAACGGTAGCTCCACCATTGCGCCATACGAACCATGGCTTCATAGATAGATGAGTCTCCGTGTGGGTGATATTTACCCATGACATCCCCGGTAATACGGGCAGATTTTTTATGTGGCTTATCAGGTGTCACCCCAAGCTCATTCATTCCATATAGAATACGACGTTGTACAGGTTTTAAACCGTCACGAACATCTGGGAGAGCACGAGACACGATAACACTCATGGCATAATCGATAAAGCTTGTCTTCATCTCAGACGTCAAATTAACGTCAATTAAATTATTATCTTGCACTCTAAAAATGCCTCTTTTCTTTCATTCAAATCATTCCAAACTCTAATAAAAGAGTATAGAAAATTTCTATAATATTATACCATAAAACGCTTTACTTTTCAGTTGTGTAAACGCTTTCATCTATTATTTCCTTATTATTTCGTGACATCCATCACTTAAAGTGGTAGAATAAGCAGTGTACGGGGTAACCCAATTAAAAAATAAGGAGATGTTTAGACCCATGACTGCAACTAAACAACACAAAAAAGTCATCCTCGTTGGTGACGGTGCCGTAGGTTCATCTTACGCTTTCGCACTTGTAAACCAAGGTATCGCTCAAGAACTTGGTATCATCGAAATTCCACAATTGTTCGAAAAAGCTGTTGGTGATGCACTTGACCTAAGCCACGCGCTTGCTTTCACTTCACCTAAAAAAATCTACGCAGCTAAATACGAAGACTGTGCGGATGCTGACCTTGTAGTTATCACTGCTGGTGCTCCACAAAAACCAGGTGAAACTCGTCTTGATCTTGTTGGTAAAAACCTTGCTATCAACAAATCTATCGTTACTCAAGTTGTTGAATCAGGCTTCAAAGGAATCTTCCTTGTAGCAGCTAACCCAGTTGACGTATTGACTTACTCAACATGGAAATTCTCAGGATTCCCTAAAGAACGCGTTATCGGTTCAGGTACTTCACTTGACTCAGCTCGTTTCCGTCAAGCACTTGCTGAAAAACTTGGCGTTGATGCTCGTTCAGTTCACGCCTACATCATGGGTGAACACGGTGACTCAGAATTTGCCGTTTGGTCACACGCTAACATCGCCGGTGTAAACCTTGAAGAATTCCTTAAAGACACTCAAAACGTTCAAGAATCTGAATTGGTTGAATTGTTCGAAGGTGTTCGTGATGCCGCTTACACAATCATCAACAAAAAAGGTGCTACTTACTATGGTATCGCCGTTGCCCTTGCTCGTATCACTAAAGCTATTCTTGACGATGAAAATGCAGTACTTCCATTGTCTGTATTCCAAGAAGGTCAATATGGTGTAAGCAACGTCTTTATCGGTCAACCTGCAATCGTAGGTGCACACGGTATCGTACGTCCAGTTAACATCCCATTGAACGATGCTGAACAACAAAAAATGAAAGCTTCTGCTGACGAATTGCAAGCTATCATTGATGAAGCATGGAAAAACCCTGAATTCCAAGAAGCTTCAAAAAACTAATCTAACATTAGTTAAATAAAAGTCTCCAGTAGGAGGCTTTTTTCGTATTAAAAAAAGAAAAAACAGCTAATTCGACTGAATTAGCTGTTGAAGATTATTTAGCTGAGATTGCTGCTTTAGCAATATAGCTAAGCGGTTGGTTAAAGTGTGGCAAGAAGAACAAATCAAGCAATTGAAGACGGTCAATAGTTACACCTTCTTGGATAGCCAATGAGAACATGTGGATTCCCATAGAGATGTCCATGCGTGATACCATTTGAGCACCAAGAACTTTGCGTGTATCTTTGTCATAGACGATTTTGATTGTAACGTCTGCATTTTCATCTTCCATAAAGGCAGCTTTTTGAAGATCTGTTGAAGATACTACTGCTGGATTGAAACCAAAGCGTTTTGCTTTTTCTTCTGTCAAACCAGTTGATACCATGTTCAAACCATAGATTGAGATACCATTTGATCCTTGAACACCGTTTGATTCAACATCGCCACCACCGGCATTATGACCACCGACAATACCTGAACGAACAGCGTTTGAAGCCAAGGCAATGTAGTTCACATCATCAAGGGCATTGTCATAAACGGTAGCACAGTCACCAACTGCATAAACATCTTTGATTGATGTTTCTTGTTTCTTGTTAACAAGGTAAGCGCCATTACGGAATGTTTCCAACTTACCAGCACCGAGAGCTGTGTTAGGACGGAAACCAACAGCAAGAACAACCATATCGACATCGTAAGCATTTTTATCTGTAACGATGCGTTCTACCTTAGTTTCACCTTCTACTGCTTTAACAGTTTCACCAAATGCCAATTTAATACCGTGGCTTTCCATATTTTTAGCCATAAGGTCAGTCAAGTCATGGTCGTAATAACCTGCCAAACATGTATCAACAACGTCGATAAGGATAACTTCTTTTCCATGACGTTGGAAAGCTTCAGCCAATTCAACACCAATGTAACCAGCACCTACAACCGCTACACGTTTGATATCTTGAGATTTGTCGTTCAACTTATCAATAACTTCTTGAGCGTTTTGGAAAAGTTTAACAAATTGAAGGTTTTCAAGCGTAGCTTCGAAAGTACGGCTACCTTCTTTAATTTCGGCACCTTCGATTGGAGGCAAGATTGGTTGAGAACCTGTAGCCAAAATCAATTTGTCATATGATTCAACATGCTCTTTACCATCTACGAGGGCTGTAACAGTTTTACCATCAAAGTCAATAGACTCAACTGGTGAGTTCATATAAACTTTAGCGCCCTTGCTTTCAAGTCCTTCTTTGTTGGCATAGAAAAGACCATCAGAACCTGAGATTTGATTACCGATCCAAAGGGCCATACCACAACCCAAGAATGAAATGTTAGAGTTTTGGTCGAAAACAACTACTTCATTTTGGTCTCCGTAATTATCGAGAATAGTATTAATACTAAAAGTACCAGCGTGGTTAGCACCAACAACTACGATTTTTGACATAAGTTTATCCAACTTTCTTTTGATAATAGTTTACTAATTTATTCTACCATAATCGGAAAACGGTTACACCTTTTATGCTCAGACTTTGTTACTTTTTGAACAAATTAAATTTGTATGCTCAAAACCCAAATAGGCCACGACAAAATCTGTAGAAAAACACTTTATGATGCTGACGACCTTCCTCTACACCATCTCCGTCTTATCAAGTCTTAGTAAGTCTACTCGTCTCTTTATCATAAAAAAAGAGTGAACAAGTCTCTCTTTAGAGAATGCCAACACTCTTTTATCTCTATACTAACTCATTAAAATCCCAAACATCTGTCCAACCTTCATAAAATTCGGGTTCGTGACATACCATGAGGATACTACCTTTAAAAGCCTGAAGGGCACGCTTCAATTCATCCTTAGCGTCAACATCCAAGTGGTTGGTCGGTTCGTCCAGAACAAGGACATTATTTTCACGATTCATAAGGAGACAGAAACGAACCTTAGCCTGTTCTCCACCTGAAAGCACCTGAATTTGACTTTCAATATGCTTAGAGGTTAATCCGCATTTGGCTAGAGCTGCACGAACCTCAGCTTGATTTAGAGCTGGGAAAGCGTCCCAAACCGCTTCAAGAGGCGTCTGACGTGAGCCTTCTGCTTCTTGTTCAAAATAACCTAGGTCAATAAAATCACCTGTTTCAACTTCTCCTTCGAGTGGTTGAATAATACCAAGCAGGCTCTTAAGCAAAGTGGTCTTACCGATACCATTGGCACCGACAATAGCTACCTTTTGATTACGTTCGAATGTAAGATTCAATGGAGCCTTGGTCAACGGACGGTCGTAACCAATAACGAGATCTTTGGTTTGGAAAATAAAGCGTCCAGGTGTACGACTTTCCTTGAAATGGAATTCTGGTTTTGGCTTCTCTGCCTGCAACTCGATAATTTCCATCTTATCCAATTTCTTCTGACGCGACATGGCCATATTTCGAGTAGCAACACGCGCCTTGTTACGGTTAACAAAATCTTGAAGGTCTGCAATTTCCTTTTGCTGACGTTCATAGGCTGCTTCCAATTGAGCTTTCTTCATTGCATAGACAGATTGGAAATTGTCATAATCACCTGCATAGCGAACCAGATCTTGATTTTCAACATGGTAGACAATGTTAATCACATCGTTTAGGAACGGAATATCGTGCGAAATGAGGACAAAGGCATTTTCATATTCTTGAAGATAGCGTTTAAGCCAGGCAATGTGTTCAGCATCCAAGTAGTTGGTTGGCTCATCAAGAAGCAAGATATCTGGTTTTTCAAGCAATAACTTAGCCAAGAGAATCTTGGTACGTTGACCACCTGAAAGGTCCGTTACATCTGTATCCATACCAAAATCCATGACACCTAGTGCACGGGCAACCTCATCAATCTTAGCATCTAGTGTATAGAAATCACGCGTTTCCAAACGATCCTGAAGTTCACCTACTTCTTCCATCAGAGCATCAACGTCGACTCCTTCGTCAGCCATAGACATGTAAATCTCGTTGATGCGTTCTTCAGTTTTAAAGAGCTCATCAAAAGCCGTACGAAGGACATCACGAACGGTCATCCCCTTTTCAAGAACAGCATGCTGATCCAAGTAACCCGCTGTAACGTACTTAGACCACTCTACCTTACCTTCATCTGGCTGCAATTTTCCAGTAACGATAGACATGAAGGTTGACTTTCCTTCACCGTTAGCACCGACAAGACCAATATGCTCACCTTTGAGCAAACGGAATGAGACATTTTCAAAAATAGCACGGTCACCAAATCCGTGACTAAGATTTTTGACTTCTAAAATAGACATAGCATATCTGGGCTAAAACAGTCTTCAGCCCTTTCCTTTCTTGACATTAACTCTACTATTTTACCATTTTTTAGTGAAAATTTGGACCTATGCTTTTGGAAAATTAAAAAGAAAAAGCAGGACCAACCTGCTAACTCTTTAGTTTCTCTGTAAAATACGTTTAAAGACAGGATATAGGAGAGGAACTGCAATAATAGTCACTACTGATGTTCCAAAGGTTCCCCCTATTTTAGTAAGAGCCAATACCATGGCAGCATTTACTGGTAAACCCGCAACGATACTATTAATAATCGTATACTTAATAAAATTCAAAATAATTTTGGTTACTGCAGCTATAACTCCAATGATTATGATATTTACCATTTTGTCATTTGATTTTAGTAGCTTTTCAAAAACAAAATAGAGCACCAGACAGACAATCAAGGATTCTAAAATAGTAATCCAGACCTCGGCAGCATAACCATTGATAATATCAAATAGCCCCAACCCTACTGTTGCGACTAGCGCACCTTTTCTGGCTCCAAAAATCAAAACAGCAATCACAACTAGGGCATTTCCCAAATGGACAAATTGAGGTCCAAAAGGAATACGAATAAACTGTACGCTCACAATAATTAAAGCTGCATACAAACTTAGGATAACTAATTCACGTGTTTTATCACTTTTCATTTTTCTCCTCCAATAGGGCATTAAAACCACTAAATAATAAACCAATATGAGGCTCATAGCATAGGCCGTATTTTAAAGGACGACCATCGGACAGTGTTGATGAAAGAACTCTATCCATGACATCCAAGGCCAAATCACAAACCTTTAGTAAATCTAGGTTATAAAAGTAACCAGCTGATAAGATTGCCGTTAGTAAATCGCCACTTCCATAAAAATGAGATTGATAACTTTTCCTCATAAGATAAGCCGTTTCATTAGTCTCTTTATCAAAATAAGCCAGCCCAATTTTGTCTGTCTCAAAAGAGATACCTGTCACAATAACTTTCCGAGTGCCAAGCTTGGCCAAATCTCTCAAAAGCTTTTCAACAGTGACTTTATCATAGGAACCTGCTTCAAGATATGGAGTATCCGTCAACAAGGCAGCTTCTGTCAGATTGGGAATGATGACATCTGCTTGTTGACAGAAATCTTTCATGGCTTCTACATAGTTTCTATCAAAACCTTGATAGAGACGGCCATTGTCAGCCATAATAGGATCAACAAATAGAGGTATCTCTTTATCGCGAGCTAATTGACCTACAAGTTTTAGTTCTTCTTCTGACTTAAAATAACCACTCACAAGGCCATCTACTTTAAAATCCAAGTGCTCCCACTGCTTACAAAACCCTTTTAGGTCATCTGTAAGGTCCCGTACATAAATATTATTAAAGTCCCCTGTATGCGAAGATAAAAGAACCGTTGGCAAGGGAAGGACTTCAGTTTGACAGGCTGACATGATAGGGAGGCTACTAGTCATAGCAACCTTACCTAGACCAACGAGGTCATTGGCAACAATTACTTTGGTCATCTATTTCCCTTCCCATGTCTTTTTAAACTGTTTAACAAAGCTTGTGTGGAAATAAATGTAATAGGCCACTCCTAAACCAAGAATAGCAGCTACAAGGTCAAATGGAATCTTCATAATAGCATAAGCTGGCGTACCATAGATAAAGGCTCTTCCTAAGCCATAACCTACTAGATCAATAATAGCCCCAAGCAAGAGACCTAAAGATGCCCTAGATTTGCTCAATTCTCCTAAACGCCCTCCAACAATGAGTGCAATAGCAAGAACTTGAAGGCTGTGTGTTACTAGAGTTACCCACATAGGAAGAGGGTAAAAAAGAAAATCTCCAATAAAGGAACCTACTCCCGCAATAATAACTGCTTCTGTAGGTGGGAAAATTAAACCAACTAGGAAAATAACAATCCCGTTAAAATAGAAATGACCTCCTGGCACAGGGATAGATAAGAGACTCGAACTCAAAATAATGACAAGTGCCATAAAAAATGCAGAAATGGTTAAACGTTTTGCTGACATACCTAAAACTCCTTAGTCAATAAATATAGTATAAGTTTATGAAAATTCTGACGATTAAACAAGATAGTATTTTTATTACTGTATGGGTACAGATTTTGAGCAATAAAAAAACCACACGAACGTGTGGTGATCAAACTTATTGAGCTTTTTTATCAAAATATTTGACAGGTGCCTTTTCAAGATTTTGTAGTGAAAGCTTGGCTGTCGCGTTTGCCTCAGTACCATAATCAGAGAAATCAATGTTAAGATCATGATCAAAATCCGCAACGGCATAGTCAACAACGATTTCTTTAACTTCCTTAGGAGCAATCTGGGTTTTATTTGCAATCTTATCTCGGTCATCATCTTTAGAAAAGACCATTGTTGCCACCTTCACTTCTTCCTTCTCTTGTTTCACATCAAGGACTACCTTCATCAAAAGAGTGTAAGCATTCATGGTTTCTTTACTTGAGTTGCTAAGTTTATAGTAAACGCGTACAGCTTTTTGACCTTCTGGTGATTCGATTTTAGTTGCAGAAAGAACTTGTACACTAGCATCTTGTCCTGTAAATAGCATTTTGTTTTTATCGTAGGTCCAAGTAGGCTCTTTCTCGGGTGTACAAGCTGACAAACCGATAATAGTCAAGCATGCAAGAGCGAGAAGTCCTAAGATTTTCTTAAAAGTCATTCTTATAATCTCCTTAAACTTATTTGGAAGGGGAATTTAGTTTTACCTTACAACCTTCTTATTATGTCAAAATCTAATAATCTTGTCAAATTTCTCTGGGCCTATTGCTCTGAGAAGGGAAGTAAGGTAAAATAAGGAAAAAACTGTAAGGGGTCAGTTATGAGTATTTATCAAGATATTGTCGAGACCATTATAAAAGATATCCAAAATGGTACTTTAAAAAAAGGGAGTAAGCTCCCCTCTATTCGTCAACTTAGCCAGACTTATGCCTGTAGTAAGGATACAGCTCAAAGAGCACTCTTGGAACTCAAATATCAAAACTATATTTACGCCGTACCCAAAAGTGGCTATTATGTTCTCGAAGGACGCAATGAAGTCGATAATAAGGTCCTTCTTAACCTTAACGATTACAATCAATTAGCCTACGAGGATTTTAAACTTTGTTTGGATGAAAGTTTGGCAGGTCATCAGGACTACCTCTTCAACTATTATCATGAACAAGCTGGACTCAAAGATTTGCTTGAAGCCTTAAAGAGTCGATTAATTGCTGACGATATTTATGTCAATTCAGATCAGATTGTCATAACCTCAGGAAGTCAACAGGCCCTCTACATCCTTTCACAGATGGATTTTGGTAATGGTGGCCACAAAATTCTTTTAGAACAACCTACCTATCATCGCATGAACCAGCTTGTCAACCGTCAAAATCTAGCTTACGAGACGATTAACCGTGGTTTTGATGGTTTGGATTTTGACCGCTTGGAAGAGTATTTTAAATCTGGACAGATTAAGTTCTTCTATACTATCAGCCGTTACTCCAATCCTCTCGGATTAAGCTATAATGCTAGCGAAAAAGAAAAGCTAGCCCAACTTGCCAATCAGTATAATGTTTATATCGTCGAGGATGACTATATGGGAGACTTTAGTGATAGTAAAAATCTCCCTATTCACTACTATGATACTCAAAATCAGACCATCTATATCAAATCCTTCTCCATGACCCTTTTTCCAGGTTTGCGACTAGGTAGCCTTGTTTTACCTCCTAATCTTAAGTCTACCTTTTTGAGCCACAAGGGACTTATTGACTATGATACCAATCTCATCATGCAAAAAGCACTTTCCGTTTATCTCGAAAATGGCATGTTCCAAAAAAACATTAAGAAACTTGGTGACCTCTTTCAACAAAACATGGCTAAAAGTCAAGCAATCATTGACAAATCTAAGGTTAGCATTCCTTATCAGATTTCCCCTAGACATGTGACCTGGCAACTTCCTAAGGAGTTTTCACTTGAAAAATTCAAAGCCCACAAGCAGATTCGTTTTTTAGAATCATCCTTTATTAGACCAACTTCTGAAACTTATCTGCAGATAGGTCATGGACAGGAACTGGAATCCTTTTTAAAAATTTTAAAAAAGACAAAGTGACAATTAGACACAACAAAAGCCATCGCTTGATGGCTTTTGTTTATTTAGTCTGCTCAAAACGTAGGTGTACAATTACTTTGTCACCATAACCGTTACGCTCCAAATCTCGTTGCAAACGGTATGAAATATAATGCTCAGCAATATTGATAAAGCCTGCTTCCATGAGACGATTTTCAACCAATGACTGAATCATGTTGATGGTTGGGCGTTCTACCTGAGCATCTTGAAGATCAAGCACTACTTTTTTCGTAACTTGAGCAAGGTTTTGGCGCCAAGTATCGTCGAGAACATACACAGTCTGTGCTGCTTTTAAGATGGCTTGGTAAATTTTATCAGGATCAAATTCAGCAACTTGACCATTACGTTTAATAATTTGCATGGCTACCCTCTTTTCATGGCTTTTTCTTTTATTATGCAGAGAATTTACATATTTGTCAAGTGCAAATCCCTGAAAGAGCTATCCAGACTGCTTATTCCCAGAATTTAGAAATGTAAACTGGTTTTCCATGTTTATCAAAGGAAAGCGTTGCAGTATAGGAATCTGACTCAGGGTGCCGCATATAATTAGCGATTCTTTTATCGCCGTTTATCAGGTGAATGTCATAAGTCTGCCCGTCAGAACTTTCAAAGTGAGCATTAATCCTAGCACTACTCGTTTTAGACCCAACATGACTAATATCTATTTGTTCAACTTTACCATCAATGGTTTTAGCTATAGGTCCTCCATAATCCTTGTAAATAGTGACGGTAGCTAAAACATCCTCAACCAAAACATAGGTCATTCCGAAAATAAACAGATAAACTATTGGGATGACAATGAAAGATAATTTACTTTGACAAAACTTTTCCTTTTGCCATGCCCAGATATCTTGAGGTGACATGATTAAAAACTTCTTAACATACTGATGAACGAGTAACCTATAGACTAACACTAAAAATGTTAATTGCCCCAAGGGATAAGCAAAACTGGGTAAGCCATCAATAAGTACATTGACTTTATCAGATTCAAAAGTGTAATGTCCCCATACCCCGTCAAAGAACTCTAAAAACAAATTATCTCCTTTATGTAATATCGTCTAATCACTTAAAAATCCATCTTCTCAGATGGATTTTCTAATGATTAACGTACTTCTGCTTCGACCTTTTCAGTGAGAGCTTTAGTAATTTTTTCCATGTATTTAGCAACTTCTTCGTCTGTAAGGTTGTCATTTGGATTTTGGAAGGTAAGGCTATAAGCCATTGATTTCATACCTGAACCAAGTTTTTCACCTGCGTAAACGTCGAAGAGTTTAACGGCAACCAAGCGTTTGACTCCTGCAGAGTAGATAGCACCCAGAACTTCTTGATGAGTTATTTCTGCCTTGAGAAGAAGGGCGATATCACGTGATACTGCAGGGAATTTTGTGATTTCAACAAATGGTTGATCTGGTTGCAAGGCAGCTTCTACAGCACTAAGGTTAATTTCAGCCACATAAGTCTCAGGAATGCCATAGTTTTTGGCAGTTTGTGGGTGAACTTGACCAAGGAATCCAATAGTTTGACCATCAAGCACAATAGCAGCTGTACGACCTGGGTGCATGCTTGCTAGGTCTTTTGTTGGTACATAGTCAACTGAAACTTCAAGTTTATCAAAGAGTGCTTCAACAATACCTTTGGCATAGAAGAAATCAACTGGCGTTGCTTTGGTTTGGAAATCTTTTTCAGCTACAAGACCAGAAATAGCGAAGGCAAAGGTATTGATTTCATTTGGCAATTCCTCTTTTGGATTACCCTTTTGTTCAAAGACCTTACCGATTTCGTAAATGGCAACGTTACTATTCTTACGGTTAACATTGTAAGCAACAGTATCAAGCATGCCAGAAACCATATTCTGACGGAGAGCTGAACGGTCAACAGTCATTGGCCACATCAACTCAGTCAAATTACTTGGTGTCGCAGCAAATTCAACGGCTTTTTCAGGTGTTGTCAAAGCATATGAGATGATTTCAGTCAATCCAGCACCTTCAGCAATGCTACGAACCTTACGGCGAAGTGCTTGTGTTTCAGTCAATTCACCGGCTGTTCCTGCTGCTTCTGGAAGTGTCGTAGGCAATTTCTCGTACCCGTAGATACGTGCAATTTCCTCAACCAGGTCTGCTTGGATACTGATATCCCAACGACGACGTGGTACAGATACTGTGAATTTATCAGCATCACCTGTCAATCCAAAACCAAGTTTCGCAAAGACTTCTTCAATATCTGCAAAAGTCAATTCTGTACCAAGGCGAACATTTACATAATCAAGACTTGTAGAAACTTGAACTGGCTCTGTATCAACTGACCCCGCTTGAACACGGCCTGCAAGCACCGTTCCATTTGCCAATTCTTGCAACATTGCTGCAGCAAAATCAAGCGCTTCAAGGACAGTATCGTTATTGATACCTTTTTCAAAACGTGATGATGATTCTGAACGAAGGTTGAGACGACTACTTGTCTTACGAATTGATTTACCATCAAATACAGCAGCTTCGAGAACAACATTTTTAGAATTGTCATCAATCTCAGTTGATGCACCACCCATAACACCTGCTAGGGCAACTGGTTTGTCAGCAACTGTAATAACAATATCTTCAGTAGTCAATTCACGTTCTTCACCATCGAGAGTCACCAATTTTTCACCCTCACGGGCATCACGGGCAACGATTCGTGAATCTTCAAATTTGTCCAAATCAAAGGCGTGCATTGGTTGTCCAAAGTAAAGAAGAACATAGTTTGTCACATCTACCACATTGTTGATTGGACGGATACCAGCATTCATAAGAAGGTTTTGTAACCATTGTGGACTTGGTTGAACAGTAACATTCTCAACCACACGGCTAGCATAAGTAGCTACTTTATCGCTTTCGATAGCTACTGAAATCTTATCAGAAGCTGGCTTGCTGTCTTCTGTGACTGTTTTTTCTGGGAAGTGAACAGATTTACCATAGATTGCAGCGACTTCATGGGCCACACCACGCATAGAAAGAGCATCAGCACGGTTAGGTGTGATTGACAATTCGATGATTTCATCATCAAGGTCGAGATATGGGAAAATGCTATCTCCAGGAACAGCATCTTCAGGCAAAATTTGGATTCCATCTGCAAATTCCTTAGGAATAATGCTATCTGGAAGTCCAAGTTCTGCCAAAGAACAGATCATACCGAGAGATTCCATGCCTCGAATCTTCCCTTTTTTAATTTTGTAATTGTCCGCAATGCGTGCACCAGGAATGGCAACAATTACCTTGATTCCAGCAGTGACATTTGGAGCTCCACAAACAATTTGACGTGGACCTTCAGCATCTCCTGTATCTACTTGACACAAGTGCAAGTGTGTTTCAGGTACATCTTCACATGACAAGACATGACCAACAACCAATTTAGACAAGCCTTCAGCAGGTGTTTCAACACCTTCCACTTCAATACCTGTCGTCGACATTTTTTCAGCGAGTTTAGCAGTGGTAACATCCACATCAACCAACTCTTTTAACCATTTATAACTAACTAGCATAATAATGATACCAAGCCCGTTAATAGCTCTCAGCAAAAATAGGAAAGGCAACGTTGGTGCATCAGCACCTAGGAGCCTTTATCTTTTTTGCCCAGAGCTTAGGGCGGGTTCAAATCCTTTCTGTATGATTAGGTACAAAACATTCAGATTCAAAAACAACTAATCTCGAACTTTGAGGTCGTATTCAAATCCTTTCTGTAATATAGGAATATGTATAGCTGATATAAGAGAAAGACGAACTGACACGTTTAATCGCCTTATAAACTCCTCTCTATCAACTTAATAATCGGTTTATAGTTTTAATTTAAGCAACCAGTCACAGTCTACTTTACCGTCACCAACCGGAAAATTGTGTTCTGCAAATTTTTCAAAGCCATATTTATCGTAAAAAATCTGTGCTTTGAAATTTCTTTCCCAAACACCCAACCAGGCCCAATCACAACCTAGATCACGGGCTTCCTGCAATGCAAATTCAAAGAGTTGCTTACCCAAACCCATGCCTTGGAAGGCCTGACTGATATAAATTCGTTGAATTTCAAATGCATTGTCCAAATGCTGCTCTGTTTGAGCAGAACCAACATTGGTCTTTAGAAAACCAGCCCTTTCACCATCAACGAGAATGAAAAAGTAGCGCGATTCTTCATGAGTGATTTCATCTAAAAGAACTTCTTCAGAAAGTGCGGTGTCGAAGTAACCTTGCAACTGGGCCTCGGTATTATCATGAGCAAAAGTCTCTCTAAAGGTATCTTCGGAGATAACTTTTAATTCTGCTACTTCTTCCGGAAGAACCTTACGAATAACTACTGACATGACAATCTCCTAAACCTTATTTAAACTGTTCTGAGAAACGAACATCCCCTTGATAGAAACCACGGATGTCGTTGATACCATAGCGAAGCATGGCAATACGTTCTTGACCAAGACCAAAGGCGAAACCTGAATATTCTTCAGAATCAACACCTGACATCTCAAGCACTTGTGGGTGAACCATACCAGCACCAAGGATCTCAATCCAACCTGTCTTTTTACATACGTTACATCCTTTACCTCCACACTTGAAGCATGACACGTCAACCTCAACGGAAGGTTCAGTGAATGGGAAGTAAGAAGGACGCAAACGGATTTGACGTTCTGCACCAAACATTTTTTGAATAATCATCTCAAGCGTTCCCTTAAGATCACCCATTGAGATGTTTTTACCAACGACCAAACCTTCGATTTGGTGGAACTGGTGGCTGTGAGTCGCATCATCGGTATCACGACGGAAAACACGTCCTGGTGAGATCATCTTAAGAGGACCCTTAGAAAAATCGTGTTTATCAAGTGTACGAGCTTGAACAGGACTTGTGTGAGTACGAAGTAAAATTTCTTCCGTAATATAGAAAGTATCTTGCATGTCACGCGCTGGATGGTCCTTAGGCAAGTTCATACGCTCAAAGTTATAGTAATCTGTTTCAACTTCAAAACCATCAACGATTTGGAAGCCCATCCCCAAGAAAATGTCTTCGATTTCCTCAGCTGTTTGGCTAAGAATATGACGGTTACCAAGTTTGACTTGGCGTCCTGGAAGAGTTACGTCAAGACTTTCAGAGTCAAGTTGTGCTTGAATTTTTGCGGCTTCGACAATTTTTGCGGCTTCGTCAAAAGCTTCAGTCAAAACGTCACGAACTTCGTTGACCATTTTACCAACTTTAGGGCGTTCTTCATTAGGAAGGTCCTTAAGTCCCTTCAAAAGGTCCGTTAAAGAGCCCTTTTTACCCAAAACTGCAACACGCAATTCTTGTAATTCTTTAGAGTGCTCACCACGCATTTCAGCCAATTTAGCCTGCGTTGATGTTTTCAACTCTTGCAATTGTGTTTGTAAATCCATGAGATTCCTTTCTGATGTAACAATTTCGAATCGCAAACAAAAAACCACATGCCAAAACTCCAACCCGGAGCGTTGACACGCGGTACCATCCGTTTTTTATCTGGTTACCCAGACCTTGATTCGTCAGTCGTCTTCATGAGTGAATTCACCAAACTTCCCTTGAGGAGGCTTCCAGTCCATGGCCCCCAATCCCTGTCAATTTCCATAAGGTTACTAGTCTCTACGACTTCTATTCAATTACCATTTATTTTACCAAAAAAGCAAAAAGCTTTCAAGAGCTGACAAAGAATCCTTTAGTTAATACCAAATTAAAATTATGTCTAAGATAATTGACATATCCATAGGAACTTGCTACAATTATGTCAGATAAAGTTGACATATTTAACTGCGACTTACAGCAACACATTAGCTTGTCTTTCAGAAGGAGGCCCATTATGAATCAGGTCAGGGAATTTAGAAAAAATATGGGGCTTTCGCAATTAGAACTCGCAAAGTCTATTGGCGTTTCCCGACAGACCATTAATATGATCGAAAATAACAAGTATAACCCAACACTGGAGCTCTGTCTAAATCTAGCTAAGGCACTAAACACAGATCTTAACAGTCTCTTTTGGGATGGAAATTGCGAATAGAGATATAAGATAGAAAGAGGTAAATCATGATTAAAGAAACTTTCACTGACAAACTCATTAAACGTTTTTACGGTATCACAGGCCCTTTAGATGAACAAAAGCGCCAACAGGTTGATCGAATGGGTAACATGGCTTTCGTTGTTCTCTTCTATATTTTAATTTTTGGTAATTGTATTGCCTTATTTCTAAGCTTTAAGTATCCCGAACTAGTGGCCCGTATTTATCCTATCTTACTTTTGACTATCATTCTGGTAGTTAGCGGTGTCCTTACTTATAAGTTTAAGATGAGTGCTGTAAACGCTATTGACGAGGAAGAACTGACTGAGAAAGAACAAAAGCAACTTAAACATGCGGGCCTTAAGTCAGGTTTATACTTTGGCGTATATATGTTCTTAGGCATGCCCCTGATTCAATTACTAGTTAATCATAAAGACTATTTGACAGAATTATTCTCAGTCCGAAATATCCTGTCAGGCATTTTTGACGCTATCCTTTTTGGGGCTATCATGCAAGGCTGGGTAAATGCTCGTATCAAACAAGCCAAATCTCAAGCTGATAAAGATGACCAATAAACTAAAACAGACAAAGAAAAAATCCAGGTTTCCCGGCCTGGATTTTTTGCTCGAAAGAAGACTTCTTAGACTTGTATACGCGAAGCCTAAATGTGTCCAGAAAATCGTATCTTAACACATACACTATAACTAACTTCAAAAAACACCATATCCCCATATGACATTTCCTTAAATATTGTAACATGTCAGTGGGAAATGACAAGTCGCCCTCTCTCTCATAAACCCTAAAATCCTAATCATAGCCTTTGTTATGCCATTTTACGCAATCGATTGCGTAATTTTGAAAGCGCAAACTTAATGTTTTTCTGAAAGTCCTTACAAAGTTTTTGAGACTATGAAAAAAGATAGTGATAAAGCTATCAACTATCTTTCATGAAAATATAATCTATTTTTAGTCTAAATCAAGGTCTTTCAGTTTGACCGAAACGATTTTCGAGACACCTGATTCCTGCATAGTTACCCCATAAATAGAGTCTGCTGCAGACATCGTTCCCTTACGATGGGTAACTACAATAAATTGACTGGACTTGTCAAAACGATTAAGGTAGTCACCGAAGCGTTTAACATTGGCTTCATCCAAAGCCGCTTCTACTTCGTCTAGGATAACAAATGGAATGGTCTTAACACGAATGATGGCAAAGAGAAGGGCCAGAGCTGACAAGGCCTTCTCACCACCAGACATAAGGTTAAGTGATTGAATTTTCTTACCTGGTGGCTGAACAGAAATTTCTACTCCAGCCTCTAGGAGATTGTCTGAGGTCAAAATCAAGTCTGCAGAACCTCCACCAAACATCTGGGTAAAGGTCTGTTTAAAGCTTTCTCGGATAGCCTCAAAGGTTGCTTTAAAGCGTGATTTCACTTCATCATCCATGTCATTAATGGTATTCAGAAGGAGACTCTTGGCTTCGAGCAAATCATCCTTTTGACCGTTCAAGAAGTCTAGACGTTGCTTAACCTCTTCAAATTGGGCAATAGCATCCACATTGACTGGACCCAAAGCTTTAATCGAACGCTCAAGACCTTGCAGATTCTGGCGGGTTTGTTCGACATTGTCAAGAGGGCTAGCCTGACCTTTGGCTGCTTCGAGCGTCATCTGATAATCTTCAGCCAACTGAGTCGCAAACTTACGAAGTGATTGACTAATCTGACTTTCACGCTCTTCCAGGCGAGTCTGTTGACGAATCAGATCCTCGTTACGATTGCCAGCTTTTGCCAAACGCTCCTCCAAATCCTCCAACTGACCTTCGTAATCTTGCACCTGAATCTTGGCACGGACAAGAGCTTGTTCCAAATCGTCTTTACGTTGAACAGCCTCTTTATGCTGTGCTTGCAGATGGGGAAGGCGGTCAGTTTGGTCTTCATCAACCTGGTTGTTAAGGAGCGCCTTAAGACTATCCGATTCTTTCATTAACTCAGATAAGTCAGATTGAAGACGATTGCTTTCTGTCTTCGCAAAACGCAATTCTGCCTGCAAGTCACGTTCCTTCAACTGAAGTTCAGATTGCTTGTCTAGGAGAACCTGTTTTTGTTGACCAAGAGCATCTTTGTCTTCCTTAATGGCCTCAATACGGTCGTTAATGGCCTCACGCTTGGATGCAATTTGCACTAACTCAGCTTTAAGTTGCTCAGCCTTATCTTGCAGATTTGCACCTTCAGTTCCCTGAGAATCCTGTTTGAAACTATCTACTAAGACTTGATTTTTCTCTAAATCTGACAAGGCTTGTTGATGTTCTAAGCCTAGTTTTTGCTCTTGCAGACGAGCATTCTCACCATCTACCTTAAGATCTTCTAGCTCTTTCTGTAGAGCCTTACGTTTAACCTTAAGGGCTTCAACTTTGGCTTCACTATCACTTAATTGAGCCTTAATCTGGTTAATTTCAGCAGTCAATGCATCTAGTTCAGGCTTGATAAAGAGACTATTATTTTGTTTGTTGGTACCACCAGCAAAGGCACCACCTGGACGAATCTCAGAGCCATCAAGAGTAACCATACGCACTTGGAAACGAACCGCTCGAGCCGCCTTATTGGCATTGTCAATGGTATCAAAGATTGCCGTAACCCCAAGGAGGTTTTGGAAAATATTAGATAAGCGGTCCTCATAGGTAACCAAATCGGAAGCCATACCTATAAAACCTGGTGCATTGGCAAGACTTTGAGCAAATTGTCCATTAAGTTGACGTGGCTTAATAGTGGTCAAAGGCAAGAAGGTCGCACGTCCCTGACGATTTCGTTTCAAGTAGTCAATCGAACGCTTAGCAGCCGCTTCATCCTCAACAATAATGTTTTGCCCGCTAGCTCCCATAGCAATCTCAAGAGCCGTCTGATAACGCGTGTCAAAAGTTAAGTGTTCACTGACTGCGCCAATAATTCCCTGAATGGATTGAGCATTTTGAAGGACAGCCTTCACCCCTGCATAGAAATTAGAATGATTTTTCTGGATAGATTCTAGACTTTGACGACGGGCATCTTTACTTTTAAGATAATCCATGAGGTCAAACATCTGCTTTTGAGCCTCTTGGTAGTCCTTATCAAGAGCTTGATAAGCCTGAGCCTTTTCTTTGTAACTAGCTAAGAGGCTTTGAAGACTCGCTTGAGCTGCTTGATAAGCTTTTTGGGCTTCGCTAACCACTTCCTGAGCGGAAAGTAAATCCGCTTGAGCTTGTTTATATTCTTCAGCTTGTGCCTCGAGCGCTTGTGTCTGACTGTCCATGTCGTGGGTGACCTGAGTCAAACTGTTGGAAACTTTGGCTTCCTCCTGCATCAGACCAACATAGTCCTCACGTAAACGTTCAATAAGTGTATCTGGATCATCAGAAAATTGCTCTAGTTCTTTTTGAATAGCAATTAGCTCTTGGGCAAGGCTAGCCAACTCAGCATTCAATTCAACTTGGCCTTGATTAACCTTATCAAGGGATGCTCTTGCCTCTGCTTTCAAATGCTCTAGCTCACTGAGACGAGCTTCTGTTTCTTCTTTTTTCTCTGAACGCTGCTGACTCTCCATGGTATAAAGATCAATTTGACGCTCAAAGTCGCTAATGAGACGTGTGACATCCACCAAGGTTTGTTGATCTGAAGAAATTTGTTCTGAAATTTGATGACGTTTTTGCTTAAGTTCTTGGTTTTCAGTCTCTAGACGATGACGTTCCTCATAATAGCTGGTTAATTTGTCCTTGACCTCTGCCAAATCCTCTTGCGTTTTGGACAAATCTTTTTTACCAACTTCAATATCGTGGACTAAAAGATTAAGCTGTGTCTGTCTACGCTCTTCATCTAATTCCAAGTAACGTTTGGCTGTGGCTGCTTGTTTTTCAAGGGGTCTAACCTGACCATCTAGCTCGTAGATGATATCTTCCAAACGATCAAGATTATCTTGGGTTTGATTAAGCTTGCTTTCCGTTTCTTTCTTACGTGTTTTATATTTGAGAACACCTGCGGCTTCTTCGAAAATAGCACGGCGCTCTTCAGGCTTGGCATTAAAAATAGCCTCAACACGACCTTGAGAAATAATGGAAAAAGAATCACGGCCGAGACCTGTATCCATGAAGAGGTCATGAATATCACGTAGACGAACCTTACGACCATCAATCAAGTAATCATTGTCACCGTTTCGATAAATATGTCGCTCCACACGAATGGTTTCACCAACACCCGCGATAAAGCCATCACTGTTATCAAGTGTGACCGCTACTTCCGCATAGTTGAGAGCCTTACGAACCTCTGTTCCTGCAAAAATAACGTCAGGCATTTTGCCCCCACGCAAGCTCTTGGCAGATGATTCACCCAGTGCCCAGCGCAGACTCTCTGTAATATTTGATTTTCCCGATCCATTTGGACCTACAACGGCTGTTACTCCCTTGTCAAAGATGACTTGCGTCTTATCCGCAAAGGATTTAAAGCCCTGCATTTCAATTGATTTCAAATACATGCTTAATTTCCTAGTTGTTCAAGGGCAGCCTTTGCCGCTGCCTGTTCAGCTAATTTCTTAGATTTTCCAAGACCTGTGCTGAGTTCCTTACCATCAACAGCTACCTGCATAGTAAATTCTTTGGCATGAGCTGGTCCAGACTCGTCGATAACAGTATAAGTAATATCAACCGTACCATTGACCTGAAGACGCTCTTGCAAGGCTGTCTTATAGTCCGTGACGCGGTCAAAGTTTCCCTTTTCAACCTGAGGAATCATGACCTGATTCAAGAATTTCTCAACAGCAGGCAAGCCTTGATCCAGATAAAGGGCACCGAGGAAGGCCTCCCAGAGGTCACCTAGGATAGTGGCACGTTCACGTCCACCGGATTTTTCTTCCCCTTTACCAAGACGAATATACTGCTCGAATCCGCAAGCCTTTGTAAAACCTGCCAAACTTTCTTCACGAACGATAGTACTACGCATCTTAGACATTTCCCCCTCTGGCTTGTTAGGGTAGCGATTGTAAAGATAAACGGAAATGACTAATTGCAGAGCCGCGTCTCCTAAAAATTCCAAACGTTCATTATGTGAAATGTTTAGGAGGCGGTGCTCATTGGCATATGAGGTATGGGTAAATGCTGTTTCTAAGAGGTCTTTTTGGCTAAAAACAATACCAAAATCCTGCTCAAGTTTTTGTTCAAGTTGATTCATGAAACTTCCTTTCTTTTTAAGCACACTAACTATAATTATATCAAAAAAAGCTGATTTTCATGATAGAAAACTGCTTTTAGAACCTAATCTGCTGATTTTGTAAGATTTAACCTATTCAACTAAAAAAGCTGAGCAATCTGAATCTGCTCAACTTCATTTTATTAATAATCTGGCCGAACAACACCTGTAACTGTCTCACGTGTTGCTTCGACATCTTCTTCAAGGACAACCTTGATGATACGTTTAGCTTCTTCTGAAGTACATGCAACCAATGGCAAACGAAGTGGTCCAACTTCGAAACCAAGATGGTTAAGAACAGCCTTGACAGGTGCAGGACTTGGTACTGAGAAGAGAGCGTTAACTTTAGGAATAAATTTACGTTGGATAGCTGCTGCTGTCTTGAGGTCACTATTTTCAATAGCTTCAAGCATGGCGTGCATCTCATCACCATTTGTATGAGAGGCTACTGAGATAACACCGTTAGCTCCAAGGTTCATAGCGTGGAAGGCATCCCCATCTTCACCGGTATAAACCAAGAAATCTTCTGGTTTATGTTCGATAAGGTAGGCCATATTAGCAAGGCTGGTACATTCTTTAACCCCGATAATATTTGGATGTTCAGCCAAACGAAGCATGGTATCAGGAGCCATTTCAACAACCACACGACCAGGGATGTTGTAGATGATAATTGGCAAATCAGAAGCATCCGCAATAGCTTTGAAGTGTTGGTACATACCTTCTTGTGATGGCTTGTTGTAGTAAGGCACGATAGCAAGACCAGCTGCAAAACCACCAAATTTGGCAACTTCTTTGGCAAACTCGATAGAGTCTCGTGTATCGTTGGTACCGACACCAGCAATTAATGGCACACGTCCATTAACGATTTTCTGAACAGCCGCAAAGAGTTCCAACTCCTCATCGTGAGTAAGTGTTGGACTTTCAGCTGTTGTCCCCGCCAAAAGAAGAGCTTCTGTATGGTGAGCCAAAAGATGCTCAATCAATTCTGGAAGCGCATCGTAATTGATAGAGCCATCTTCGTGGAAAGGTGTAATAAGGGCTGTGATCAGTTTGACATCTCTTAATTGATCAATTGACATAATATTCTCCTTCAACCGTTTTCTAATCCTTTCCATTTTACCATAATTTTGACCAGACAGACAAGTTAACAATTTTCTGAAAACGGGAGGACTGACTGTTTCAATATGATAGTCAAAACACAAAAAAAAACAGAGAGAAGTCTCTCTGCTTTATAGGATTCAACTTGATTTTAGTATTCAAATACAACACTAAATCCTTACTGATTTCTGTTTCGCTCCCTATTTCAATTCAAATTTTAATTCTGAAGTTGGGCGAACCAAACCACGTTCGTGAAGTGTTTCTGCGATTTGGACTGAGTTCCAAGCGGCACCTTTAAGGAGGTTATCTGAAACAACCCACATGTGGATACCTTTTTCAGCATCCAAATCTTTACGGATACGTCCAACGAAGGTATCACGTGAACCTACAGCGTTAACAGCTTGTGGGTAGACTTGGTTAGCAACGTCGTCTTCAAGAACTGCACCAGGGAATTCTGCAATAGCAGCTTTCACTTCGTCAATTGGTGCCACTTCTTTTGTTTCAATATAGACTGACTCTGAGTGAGCTGACAAAACTGGGATACGTACACATGTTGCTGATACAGCAATGCTGTCGTCTTCCATGATTTTCTTAGTTTCGTTTGTCATCTTCATTTCTTCGTAAGTATAGTCATTTTCAGTGAAGACGTCGATTTGAGCCAAGGCGTTGAAGGCGATTGGGAAGTGTTTTTTATCACCACCACATGGCAAGATTTCAGCTTTAACATCACGTGGGTTAACGCCGTCATTCAAAACTTCTTTCAACTCACGTTGTGTTTCAAGGATTGCTCCCATACCAGCACCTGATACAGCTTGGTAGGTTGACACGATGATACGGTCCAAGCCCCATTTTTGACGAACTGGCTCAAGGGCAACCATCATTTGGATTGTTGAACAGTTAGGACAAGCGATAATACCGTTGTGAGCATCGAGTGCATGTGCATTGACCTCAGGTACAACCAATGGCACATCTGGATTTTGACGGAAGTAAGATGTGTTATCAACGACTACTGCACCGGCTTTAACAGCGTATGGTGCATATTTAGCAGAGGTAGATCCACCAGCTGAGAAAAGTGCAATGTCTACACCTTCAAATGCGTCTTCCGTCGTTTCTTCGATGGTCACGTCTTGACCTTTAAACTGCAAGACTTTTCCTGCAGAACGAGCAGACGCAAGGTAGCGAATTTTATCGATTGGAAGTGTTGATTCTTCCAACATTTTGATCATTTGAGCACCAACGGCACCTGTAGCACCGACAACAGCAACTGTGTATCCCATAGTTAAACCTCTTTCGGAATTTTCTATCAATTTAGTTTAGTGAATCTATTATACTACGTTTAAGTCCAGTTGAAAAGGGTAAAAAAGCCAAGAATAAAGAAAAATCCCCTACCAAAGGGCAAGGGATAAGAGGCATCTTTCGATGAGAGTAGCAGGTTCACACAACTACTCAAGGTCCGCTCCTGCGTTACAATCTAATGTAGACCTCCTCAGCGCAAAAGGCTCTAAAGAGCCAATCGACTCATCGCATACTCCTATTCTAGCATAATAGATCACAGAGTCAAGCACTTGATTTCTATAAATACTTACTTGCCTCACGAATGCTAAGAGATGCCATTTGACTAGCATGTTGATCAATAAAAGCCCGAACCCAATCAGGATTTACCTTTGAGTAATTGCGCAAACTCCAACCGATAGCCTTATTAATGAAAAACTCCTTCTGCCCAAAGTTGTTACAGATAACCTCTGCTAGGAGGTCAGTATCTGTCAAATCTTTACGCATAAGCTGGTGGTCGATGGCAATACGTCTTAACCAAAAATCCTCATCAAGACTCCATTGACGCATGATATTTTTGGTTTCTGGGTAGTGAAAAGTAATCTCCCCGATGATACGGTCCAACTGATCTATACTGTCCCACCATGATTTGGTTTGAGCCAATTCCTTTAGCTTTGGAAAATCTTCAGGTCTAAGCTCCTTCTTCTTTTTATCCAGATAATCCATAGCAATATATTGAAACTCACGGTAGGGTTGCTGCCAACACTCTTCTACAAAAGTCCAATCAATTGGATCCTTTATAAAAGGCTTAAAATACTCTCTTTCGATCTTTTTGAGAATTGGTTTTTGAACGCCAAGAAAGCTAAATTTATTTTTCATATAGGCTTCCATGGGTGGTACTTTAGCTGGATCAGCTTGGTCTTCTAACTGTTTCAAAAGAATTTTTGCATCCATATGAACACTCCTATATTACATCAAAGGTCCAATCAGAGAAAAGAGATAGCCACCTAGACGATGAGCCATAGGTATTTTAGACAAACTTTCCAGAGTGACTTCCTCTGAGAGTGCCTGGGTTTTCTCAAAATCTTGTTCAATGTTAAGCACTTCCAGATTTTTATAGAGATAGACCCCATCTTCAAAATTTTGATAGAGACTCCGGTAATCAGTGTTAATGGTACCTACCACAGCTTGTTTGGCGTCAGAAACATAAACTTTAGCATGGATAAAGCCTGGGGTATAACGGAAAATACGGACGCCAGCATCCAAGAGCACTTTAAAATAGGTAGTCGCAATATCAAAGGCATACTGCTTATCTGGAATCCCTGGCATAATGATACGAACATCTACACCTCGTCTAGCCGCAAAGGTCATAGATCGAACCAATTCATCATCCAAAATCAGATAAGGTGTCATGATATAGACATAATCGGTAGATGTATTCAGAAGATGTAAATAAACATTTTCTGCAACCTTGTGGTAGGTCAAAGGTGAATTGGCATAAGGGAGAACCAAACCCTGACTCTTGCTTTTTTGAGGTTTTTCTTGTAGATAGTGCTCCATATCTGTCTTGTCTTCTACTCCAGTCACCGTCCACATGGTCAAAAAGAGAGCTTTTAGCGTTTGAACTGCTGAGCCATCTAGGCGAAGGGCTGTATCCTTCCAATGACCAAAGCGCTCTCGTTTATTGACATACTCATCAGCGATATTTACACCACCAGTATAAGCAACTTGACCATCAATCACAGTAATCTTCCGATGGTCTCGGTAATTGTAATAGGTTGATAGGATGGGCTTGACTGGTGAGAAGGCTTGAGCTTTAATACCAACCTTGTGTAGTCGCTCAATATAATCGTAGGACAAGGTGGTCATCTCATTCATCCCATCAAACATGACACGAATGTCCAGGCCTGCCTTGGCCTTTTCCTCCAAAATGGCTAAAATCTCACCCCACATGATACCTTCGTCAATGATGAAATACTCCATAAAGATATAACGCTCTGCCTTTTTCAAATCCTCCAACAAGGCTGGAAGCATGTCGTCACCAAGTGGAAAATAGGTCACCTCAGTGTCTCTGTAGATAGGAAACTGGGCTGGACTATGTTCCAGAAAATAAGCTAAACGCTGTAGTTGACGATCACCATGAGATAAATAATCAGCTACTTCTGGATCGGTGCTTAAATAGTTAGAAGCTAGCACTGTAGCATCCTCAAGTCGTTTCTTCAACCGTCTCACACCCAAATCAGCAAGTGAAAAGTAAAGCAAGGCTGTCCCAAAAATTGGGAAAAGAGCAATGATAATCAGCCAGGATAATTTGGAACGAGAATCCATGGAACGATTCAGCAAATAAAAGAAGGTAAAAACACTCAACAAGTGTTCCCATAAGATAATGGATGGAAAATGCTCTTGTAGACTGAGATATGAGAAAACGAGAAAAGTCAATTCCAGTAAGAAGAACAGGAAAATAGGTACCTTACGATTAAGAAGACTTTTAGCCCATCTGGAGGGCTTTTGGGGTAACAGTCTAGCACTGGTTACTTGAGTCATATAGGTTCCTCTCATGTATGGGGGAGCACCACAAACTTTTCGGTCTCTCCCAGTGATTTTATTAGTATCATTTTAGCATATGCAAAAGGCAGGGATAATTAGCCATTCTGATTTAAGATTGGTGGGGCATCTACTGTATCTTTCTAACAGGCCCATCCAGGATTTTTTGCATCCAGACGATATCGTGCCATTGCTCAAACTTGTAGCCAACTTTTGGAAAATGAGCAACTTGGACATAACCCCGCTTTTCATGCATAGCAACGCTAGCCTCATTAGGGACTGCAATGCAGGCTAAGAAACGCAAGAACCCTCGCTTCTCAAGTTCCTCCTCAAGGGCATCATAGAGCTGATTTCCCAAACCTCGACCACGCGCATCTTCATGAAGATAAATAGACAATTCTGTTGTCCAATCGTAGGCTGTACGAGCATAATAGGTTGAAGCATAAGCATAGCCGAGAACTCGGCCATCCTCTTCCACCACTAGATAGGGGAATTTTTCAAGCGTCTTGCTGATGCGTGCTTCAAACTCTTGAACGCTGGGAACCTCGTATTCGAAAGTAATAGCTGTCTTTTCAACATAGGGTGCATAGATGGCCTGAATAGCTGGTGCATCGGATAACTTGGCTGGACGAATAGTTAACATCATTTTCTCCTTCGACTTCATTATCTTTATTTTAAACTATAAAAAAGAGGGCTCAACCCTCTTCTAACAGAAATCGTCACTACATCAATGGCGCAACTAATCTGGTCAATAAGCCCAAGCACTTCTGGTGGAATGGTCGATTTTTAACATCAGCCATGCTGACTCGATGACACTTGGCCATTGTCGCTTGGAAATCTTCTTCAATACCAACCACTGATGACGTCCTGTAAAGATAGGTAGCACACTCAAAGTGGTGATAAAGACTACGATAATCCAAATTAATCGTTCCAACAACAGCCCTACTATTGTCACTCACAAAGACCTTTGCATGAACAAATCCAGGTGTGTACTCGTAGATTTTTACGCCGGATGCCAAAAGTGTTGGGTAGTAAGTCTTAGCTAAGTAGTAAGCTGACTTTTTATCAGGAATACCAGGCATGATAATACTGACATCTACTCCACGCTCAGCCGCGAACTTCAAAGCATGCAGTAACTCACCATCTAAAATAAGATAAGGTGTCATAATATGAACAAAATCACGCGCATGGTTTAGGATATCAATATAAACATTCTCACCTACCTTATCCTTATCAAGTGGGATATCCCCGTAAGGAACAACAAAACCAGGAGTATCGAAGGCCTCATGTTCAACCATATAGGGGGTCACATCCAGTGTTTCATGAGAGTAAGTCCACATCTGAAGGAAGAGGACTAAGAAAGTATCGACTGCTGGCCCCTCAACCATAAGTGCGGTATCTTTCCAATGGCCAAAACGCACAATTTTGTTGATGTACTCATCAGCTAGATTAACCCCACCTGTAAAGGCAACCTTACCATCAATCAGCAAGATTTTTCTATGGTCACGGTAGTTGTAATAGGTCGACAAGAAAGGCGTTACAGAGGCAAAAACACGAGATTGAATCCCAATTCTCTCCAAACGTTTCTTATAGTCGAAACTTAAGGTTGAAAATTCATTCATTCCGTCATATAGGACTCGCACTTCCACCCCTTCTTGAACCTTTTGTTTCAAGATTGCTAGGATTTCACCCCACATTTCACCTTCACCAATGATGAAATATTCCAAGAAAATGTACTTCTCCGCTTTAAGAAGTTGCTTCTTCATTTCCTCAAACTTGGCTTCACCACTTGGAAAATAGGTCGTCTTCGTGTGACGATAGACAGGAAAATGCCCATTAACATTTTCAAGATATTGGACCAAGTTGTAGTTGCTCGTGTGACGCTGCTTAAGCTCTTCGAGAGCCTGATCATCCTGTTTCAATATGCCAGAACTGCGGTCAATATTGCTCTGAATCGCACGCTTCATCCCTGTATAGCCCAAATCTAGTTTTGTATAGGCTAGGAGTAAGGTTCCGATAATAGGGAAAGGTAAGACAATCAGCAGCCACGTATTAACAGCCGTCGACTCCATATCACTTTGAAAGAGATAAATAATGGCCAGAATACGAAGGACTACTTCTGTAACTTGCAGGTGTATCCTATATTGATGCAACCAGAGGTAAGACATGGCCACAACAACAAGCTGCAGTAAGATGATTAAGAAGATAATCGTAGCACGACTAAAGATTCCACGAAGAAATCCGCGACGACTCTTATCATAAAGACGTTCAATTTTAGCTTCGTTTTTGATAGCATGACTCCTTTCCCTTTTTAATTAATCTTATTATAACAAAATTTGTAAAATTAAGCTAGACAGAAAAAGCCATCTATGTTAGGCTCAGATAAACACCACATTTATCTGAAAAGAACTAACATATAGGACGAAATGGATTACCGAAACAAATGGATTTTACGAATGTTTCTCAAAATTATGAGGCTGGGACAAAAGTCCTAGCCTCATAATTTGTCTTTGGATTGTCGAGAAAGACGCAGTGGTTGAGTGGGCTCTACTACACTGATTTCATCAGCTTTTACAGCCCTACTCAACTGTGCGGAGGTGGGACGACGAAATCGAATTCTAACGAATTACCGATTTCTGTCCCACTCTCAAGA